>NZ_CP039704.1:1200000-1715000 GCF_005144965.1 Hankyongella ginsenosidimutans | reverse complement strand
CACTCGCGCTGCCCAGCCAGCACCAATATGGCAATGGTGTTGCGATCTTCACGCGCAACGGCCATGCGGCGCGCGAGTTCGCGGCCCGGGTCGAGGTCGGGATGGTCGGCATCAACGTGCCGATCCCGGTGCCGGTCGCCTATCACACCTTCGGCGGCTGGAAGCGCTCGGCCTTTGGCGACACCAACCAGCACGGCATGGAGGGCGTGCGCTTCTGGACGCGCATCAAAACCGTGACCCAGCGCTGGCCGGACGGCAGCGACACCGGCGACCAGGCCTTCATCATCCCGACCATGCAGTGAGGCCACCCATGCGCGACATCGCATTCATCGGGCTGGGCGCAATGGGCTCGGGCATGGCCGCCAACCTTGCAAAGGCGGGCCACCAGGTTTTCGCGTTCGACCTGAACCCCAGCGCCGTGGCCAAGGCCGCCGCCGCCGGCGCAACCCCTGCCGCCTCGATCGAGGCGGCGGTCAGCGCGGCCGAGATTGTGGTGACCATGCTGCCAACCGGTCAGCATGTGGCCGACGTCTACCGCCGTCATGTCTTCGGCAGCGCCCGATCCGGCGCCTTGCTGATCGATTCGTCGACGATCGAGGTGACGACGGCGCGGTCGGTCATCGCCGAGGCGGAAGCCGCCGGCTTCGCCATGGTCGACGCGCCCGTCTCGGGTGGCACGGCGGCAGCCGCGGGCGGCACGCTGACCTTCATGGTCGGCGGCACGCCGGAGGCGTTCCGCCGCGCAGAGCCCGTGCTCGCCGGCATGGGCAAGGCAGTCATCCATGCCGGTGCCGCCGGCGCGGGCCAAGCGGTCAAAATCTGCAACAACATGCTGCTGGCGATCTCGATGATCGGCACCTGCGAGGCATTTGCGCTCGCGGGCAAGCTCGGGCTCGACCACCAGGTGTTCTTCGACATTGCTTCGAAATCATCCGGCCAGTGCTGGTCGATGACCAGCTATTGCCCGGTGCCTGGTCCGGTGCCGGCAGCGCCGTCGAATCGTGATTATGAGGGCGGCTTTGCCACCGACCTCATGGCCAGGACCTGCGCCTGGCCATGGATGCCGCCGCCAGCGTCGGCGCCGCCACGCCGCTCGGGGCGCAGGCACGCGCGCTCTACCAGCTGTTTCAGGCGCAAGGCGCAGGCGGCAGGGATTTCTCCGCCATCATCAAGATGCTCGGCTAAAGCCCGATCGGTTGAGGTTGAAGCATAATTGAGTCAGCGCGCTTTTGGCGCGGGGCCCAGGCCATTGTTCTGTGCGGCGCAAGCTCCTAAACTTGATGAAAACAGGAGCCAGAGCCATGTTGCTGCGCACCGCCCTCCCCGCCCTTCTGCTGCTCGCCGGTTGTGCAAGCGGGGGCTTGAAAGCCGATGTCGTGCGCTTCCACCAGAACCTGCAGCCACAGCCGGCGACGGTCGCCGTGCGCCCGGTCGACCCGGCGCTGGCGGACAGCCTGGAGTTTCAGGCGATCGCCCGAACAGTCGCCGGGGAACTCGCCCGGCGCGGCTATACCACTGCCTCCGAGGGCGAGAGCGCGGCCCTGATCGCCAGCGTTTCCCTTGCGGTCACGCCGCGCCCGGCGCTGGATGACGGGGCCAGCCCGCGCAGCGGGGTGAGTGTCGGCGTAGGCGTGGGCGGCGGCAGCCGAACCCGGGTCAGCGGCGGAGTCGGCGTCGGCATCGATCTGTCCGGTCTTTTCAAGGGCGATAAAAGGACGACGTCGTCACCGCTGCCGAGCATGTACTGGCCGTGCGCCTGTCACCGGCCGACGGCGGCACAACACTCTGGGAGGGGCGCGCCACGGCACTGGTGCGCGGCAAGGCGCCGCGCTGGCCACAACCCAGGCAGCGGAACTCGCCCAGCTGTTGTTTCAGAATTTTCCCGGCGTCTCCGGCAAGACCGAGCGCCTGACCGCGCAAGGGAGCACGAAGTGAGACCAAGCATCAACGCCGCGTTCGATAGCGGCAATATCGAAGTCGTGGCCCAGACCGGCCCCGCCGCCTTCGACCTTACCATCCGCAAGGACCATCAGTCCGACTTCTACCAGTGGTTCCACTTCCGCCTGAGCGGTGCGGCGGGGCATAGCTGCACGCTGCGCATCGTCAACGCCGGCGGGGCCGCCTACCCTACGCCTGGGCCGGCTACCGCGCCTGCTACAGCGAGGACCGCCAGACCTGGACCCGGCTGGAGACGCACTATGCCGACGGCGTGCTGACGATCAATGTCACCCCGACGCTGAATGCCGGCTGGATTGCCTATTTCGCGCCCTACAGCATGGAACGGCACCACGATCTGATCGCGCGCATGGCCGTCCGCCCCGGCGTAACGCTCAGCATGCTCGGCGAGACCCTGGATGGCCAGCCGCTCGATTGCCTGTCGATCACCGATGCGGAGACGCCCGCGCGCAAGCTGTGGCTGATCGCCCGCCAGCACCCGGGCGAGACTATGGCCGAGTGGTGGATGGAAGGCCTGCTGGAGCGCCTGACCGACCCCGCCGACGCGCTCGCGCGCAAACTGCGCCGCCAGCATGTGTTCCACATCGTGCCCAACATGAACCCGGACGGCTCGCGGCGCGGCCACCTGCGCACCAATGCTGTCGGGACCAATCTCAACCGGGAATGGCAGACGCCCACGCTGGAGCGCAGCCCGGAGGTCTATCGCGTGCTGGAGGCCATGCACCGCACCGGCGTCGACTTCTGTCTGGATGTCCATGGCGACGAGGCGCTGCCACACAATTTCATCGCCGGCTTCGAGGGCATCCCTCGATCACGGACCATCAGCTGAGCCTGCTCGCGCGCTACAAGGCGGCGCTGGCGGCGCTCAATCCGGACTTCCAGACCCGCATCGGCTATGAGATCGCCAAGTCCGGCGCGGCCAACATGACCATGTGCACCAACGCCGTCGCCGAGGCGTTCGGCTGCCTGGCGATGACGCTGGAAATGCCGTTCAAGGACGCCGACGACAACCCGGACCCCATCCACGGCTGGTCGCCCGAGCGCAGCAAGCACCTGGGTCGCAGTTGCCTGGATGCGCTGGCCGCCGTGATCGACGACCTGCGCGCTTGACAGCCCGCCGGCACCGATTACCGTGCCGTTGAAATAATATTCCGCTCAACCCCAGAGGTCCATATGCGCGCACGCACTCGTCTGGTCGCCGGCGTCATCCTGTTGCTGGTGGCAGCGCCGGCGCACGCCGCGCCGAAAAAGTTCGACAGCCTTGACGTCTTCAACCTGGAATGGGCCGACGATCCGCAGGTCAGCCCGGACGGGTCCAGCATCGTCTATGTCCGGCGCGGCTACGACATCATGAGCGACCGGGCGCGCGGCAACCTCTGGCAGGTTAACACGAGGACCGGCGCGCATGAGCCGCTGCTCTCCGGCACCGCCAGTTACAGCCAGCCGCGCTGGTCGCCGGACGGCACCAGGCTTGCCTATGTGACCGCCAGCGACGGCGGCGCGCAGATCTACGTGCGCTGGGTGGCGAGCGGCCATACGGCGCGCATCACCAACATGCAGGAGGGCCCGCAGAACATCCGCTGGTCACCCGACGGCAAGCAGATTGCGTTCCTGGCCGATGTCCCGCGCGAGTCCAAACCGCTCGCCAGCCTGCCCAAGCCACCCGAAGGGGCGAAGTGGGCGCCGCCGCTGAAAGTCATCGACCAGACCGTGTTCCGCGCCGATGGCGGCGGCTACCTCGAACCCACGACGACGCAGTTGTTCGTCGTGCCCGCAGACGGCGGCACGCCGCGCCAGGTCACCACCGCTGACTACGACCATGAAGGCGCGCCAAACTGGAGTCCGGACGGCAAGGCCATCAT
Organism: Hankyongella ginsenosidimutans; assembly: GCF_005144965.1. Lineage (GTDB taxonomy): Bacteria > Pseudomonadota > Alphaproteobacteria > Sphingomonadales > Sphingomonadaceae > Hankyongella > Hankyongella ginsenosidimutans. The sequence goes on along the minus strand of NZ_CP039704.1, from coordinate 1,711,182 downwards.
CCTCGCCGCCAACCCGGAGGCACGCACCAAGGAAATCCCCGGCAACAGCGACATCTTTGCCGTCGATGTCGCCAGCGGCACGGAAACCAAACTGACTAGCCGCTTCGGGCCGGACCAGCAGCCGGCCCTGTCTCCCGACGGCAAGCTGATCGCCTACGTCGGCTATGACGACAAATACCAAGGCTACCAGAATGCCGTGCTCTCGATCATGAATGCGGACGGCAGCAACCCCGCGCCATGACCGCCAGCCTCGACCGCACGGTCTCCGACCCGGTATGGGCCGCGAACGGCCGTGGCGTCTATTTCCTCTACGACGACCAGGGCGTGACCAAGCTCGGCTTCGTCGAACTGACTGGCAAGGTGCGCACCATCGCCAGCGACCTTGGCGGCACCAGCACCGGCCGGCCCTATGGTGGTGCGGCGTACAGCGTCGGCGGCGGCGTAGTCGCCTACAACAAGGCCAGCCCCGCGCGCCCGGCCGACCTCGCTCTGTTCGGTAGCAGCGGCGAGCGCATATTGACACAACTGAACGACGACCTGCTCGGCGACCGCACGCTCGGCAAGGTCGAGAAGATCACGGTGCCCTCGACCAAGGGCGCACAGATCGATGCCTGGGTGATGACGCCGCCGGATTACCAGCCCGGCAAGCGCTATCCGACCATTCTGGAAATCCACGGCGGCCCGTTCGCCAACTACGGCCCCGCTTCGCGGCGGAAATGCAACTGATGGCCGCGCATGGGTATGTGGTGGTGTACGCCAACCCGCGCGGGTCGGACAGCTACGGCGAGGCGTTCGGCAACCACATCCATCACGCCTACCCCGGCGACGACTACGACGACCTGATGGCGGTGACCGACGCCGTGATCGCCAGGGCGTCGCGGATCCTGACCGGCTGTTCGTCACCGGCGGCTCGGGCGGCGGCGTGCTGACCGCCTGGATCATCGGCAAGACCGATCGTTTCAAGGCGGCGGTGGTTGCCAAGCCGGTCATCAACTGGACCAGCTTCGTGCTGACCGCCGACTTCACGCCGTTCTTCTTCCGCTACTGGTTCGCGCAGGCCATGGGAGGACGGTGCGCAGGCCGACTACTGGCGGCGCTCGCCGCTGTCGCTGGTCGGCAACGTCAAGACGCCGACCATGATGATCACCGGCGAGGCGGACTACCGCACCCCGATCTCCGAGACCGAGCAGTATTACACGGCCCTGCGCCTGCGCGGCGTGCCGGCGGTGATGGTGCGGGTGCCGGAAGCGCCGCACAACACGGACGGCCGCCCGAGCAATCTGGTCGGCAAGGTCGCCCACATCCTCGCCTGGTTCGACAAATACGGCGGCAAACCGACCGTCAACTGATGTACCCTGGCGGTAGTGGGTTATTTTGCAATTTTGCCGCTCACCCTGAGCTGGACGAAGGGTTGAGCGGCGCGTGGTTCTGTCCGAGCTCACCACGAGCGGTTTATTCAAAATGATCCACTACCACCCTGGTCCCCGCGGCCAGGATCCCGCATCCTGCAGATAAGCCGCAGCGATTGCAGCGATCCGCGCTGCCGCCTGACCGTCCCCGAACGGGCTGACCGCGCGCGCCATGGCGGCGTAGGCACTGCGGTCATCAAGCAGGCGCACCGTCTCGGCGACGATCCGCACGGGGTCCGTGCCGACCAGGCGCGCGACCCTGCATCGACAGCCTCCGGCCGTTCCGTCGTCTCTCGCAGCACCAGGGCCGGTTTGCCGAACGCCGGGGCCTCCTCCTGCACGCCGCCGGAGTCGGTCAAAACGATGTGGCAGCGCTCCAGGAGCTGGACGAAGGCGCGATAGTCTAGCGGCGGGGCAAGAATGACATTGCCAAGCCCATCCAGCGCCCTGCGCACCGGCCCGTCGACCTGCGGATTGCGATGCACGGGATACAGGATCAGGATATCCGGCCGCGTTGCGAGCATCGCCAGGGCGGCGCATATGCCAGCCAGGCCTGCCCCGAAATTCTCGCGCCGATGCCCGGTCACAAGCAGCAGCCGGCGACCGGCAGAATGCGCACGCTGCAAAGCCTGATCCAGAGCGTCCGGCAGCGCCGGCGGCATCGCAGCGGTCGCACGCAGGGCGTCGATGCCGGTGTTACCGGTCAGATGGATGCGTTCCGCCGCGACCCCTTCGCGCAGGAGATTATCGCGTGCCCGCGCTGTGGGCGCGAAGTGGAGCGCGGCGATGGCGGCGATCGCGCGGCGATGGCCTTCCTCCGGCCAGGGGCCGCCAGGTCGCCAGTGCGCAGACCCGCCTCGACATGGCCGACCGGACACGGGGCCGCAAAGGCGGCAAAGCTGCCCGCCAGCGCCGTCGCCGTATCGCCCTGCACCAGGGTGAGCGCCGGGCGCAGGCACCCTAGCGCTGCCCCCAGTTGCGCCGTCAACGCCCCGAGCCGGGCCGCCAGACCCGCATCGCCAATGGGCGGCAGGCGCACGTCCGGCACAAGGCTGAAATCCGCGAGCGCCTGCTCCATCAATGCGACATGCTGGCCGGAGATGCAGAGTACCGGCACGAGACCGGCGGTTGCCTGCAGGGCGCGAAAGACCGGGGCCATCTTGATGACCTCCGGCCGGGTGCCGACGATGACCGCTATACGCGCTTCCCGCATCCTCGCCTCCTGCAAGGCGGCAAGGTTTGCACGACCGGGGTGTCTGGGGAACGCTGAAAATCCTGCAGCGGCTGTCAGCCGCCGAAGATCATTCCTCGGGTTCTTTTTGAGGATTTTCTCGATCTTCTTGGCAAGGCCGATGATGTTTGCGCCTGAGCCGCCGCGCGCAATGCTGCCAGGCTCCGGCGTATCGGCGCCAAGCCCGGCTGGCGCACCGCGCTCGGCATGCAGGACCGCGCGGGCGCGTTCAACCGGCGACTCGCGCTCCGGGTTGATGACGGCGCTCTCGGCGGTCGACGGCACGCGGTAGCGTGAGACCGGATCGCGCTCGGCGCAGACGACGATCTCGTTGTTGATGGTGATCGAGCCGTCCGGCGCGCGGCAGGCCAGCCGCACCTCGTCCGGCGTGATCGCCTGCCGGATACGCCGCTGGTAATTGTTGTCTTCAGCGGACGTGTCGAGGCCGGCGGTCGCGGGCGTGATCAGCGCGCTGTTGTCCGGCTGTGGCGCCTGCGCAGCCGAAGGCGCGGGCTCAGCCGTCTGCGCATGGGCCTGCCCGCTTGCGCCAGGGTGGCGACGAACAGTAGGCCGGCTAAACGCATCGCTTTGTCTTTCATCTCGAATTTTGTTCAGCCTACCATGCGGGCCGCGTGCTGCCTAGCGGCAAGCGTCGGTCCGTCGACGCGCGCCACCAGGCGGTAGTGGGTCATTTTGAAATTTTGCCGCTCACCCTGAGCTGGACGAAGGGTTGAGCGGCTCGTGGTTCTGTCCGAGCTCACCACGAGCGGTTTATTCAAAATGACCCACTGCCCACAAGGCTTGTTGCTACCCCGCGTACTTCACGGAGCAGCCGTAGGGCTGCGAGGTTGCAGTCTTGATCGGCGTACCCGCCTTCAAATCGGCCAGCGCCGCCTTCACATAGTTGGTTGCAGTCTTGATCGTCGCCGGATCGGCGGAACTGTTGCTGTCGATCCCGCCCATGTAGACGAGCGTACCCTTGGCGTCGATCACGTACATGTGCGGCGTCGTGCGCGCACCGTACAGCTTGCCGATCTGGCCATTCGAGTCCAGCAGGTAAGCCGTGGGACGCGCCTTGCTGGCGGCGATGGTCCGATTCGCACCGGCGCCGTCAACATGGCCCTGCTTGCCGGGCGCGCCGGAATTGACGCTGAGCCAGACAACGCCATCCTTGGTGGCGTCGGTCTGCAGCGCCTGCATGTTGCCGCTGTTGTAATGCTTCTGCACGAACGGGCATTCCGGGTTCGTCCATTCCAGCACCACGGTCTTGCCCTTGAAGTCGGACAGTTTGTGCGATTTGCCGTTGGCGTCGGTGGCGGTAAAGTCCGGCGCCGCTTTGCCGATCTGCGGCTGCGCGAACGCAGGGCCGGCAAGCGTCGCAGCGATCAGGAGCGAACTGAGCAAGGCCTTCATCGTCAAGTCTCCTTTGTCTTTGCGGAATAGAAGTCCAGCCGGATCAGGCTGGACCGGCGGTTCCATCCACGGGCGCGGTCACCAGTTCGGTCAGAATCTGCGGCGTCAGCACCTGTGGCAGGATCTGCGGCCGGGCGATGTCCGATCCCGGCGGGAAATAGAGGTAAAGCGGCACGCCGTTGCGGCCATAGCGGGCGAGGACCTTGGCGATTTCCGGGTTCTGCCGCGTCCAGTCGCCTTCCAGCACGGTCACATGCGCCTGCGCGAACGCATTGGCGACTTCGGCGGTGTTCAACGCAAGCTTCTCGTTGACCTTGCAGGTCACGCACCAGTCCGCCGTGAAATACACGAAGGTCGGCTTGCCCTCCCCGAGCAACTGGCTGAGCCGGGCGTCGGTGAAGGCCTGCGCGGCGAGCTTGGCATCGCCATCGGCTTCCGCCTGCACGTCCGGTGCGTTCAGGACCGCGACCGCCAGCACAGCCGCCGCGACGGAGACGACCGCCGCAACCGGCCGCAGCACACCGCGCGCGCCGCGGCCGTAAAGCCAGAGCGCCAGCGAGACGAGCAATGCCGCAACCAGCACCAACGCCATGCCGTCAATGCCTGCCTGCCGCCCGACGACCCAGCTGAGCCAGACCGCTGTCGCGAACATCGGGAACGCCATGAACCGGCGGAAACTCTCCATCCAGGCACCCGGCCGCGGCAGCATGCGCCGCAACGCCGGCACGAAAGCGATCAGCAGATAGGGCAGCGCCATGCCGAAGCCGACGCCGAGGAACAGCAGCAACCCCTCAGCCGGCGGCAGCACAAGAGTGGCGCCAAGTGCCGCACCCATGAACGGCACGGTGCAGGGCTGGCCACCAGGACCGCCAGCGCCCCGGTCCAGAACGCGCCGGCCCAGCCGCGCTTCTGGGTCAAGTCCTGGCCGACCCCGGACAGTCCGCCGCCGATCTCGAACGCGCCCAGCAGGTTGAGACCAATCACCACCATCACCAGCGCCAGGACCGCCACACTGCGCGGGTCCTGAAGATGTACGCCCCAGCCGACTGAAAATCCGCTGGCCCGCAGCCAGGCCAGGACGATCCCGGCGAGACCGAAGGTGGCAAGCACGCCGGCCGTATATGCCGCAGCCTCGGCACGGGCATGCGCCTCATGCGCGCCCGCCTTCGCCAGCGACAACGCCTTGAGGCTGAGAATCGGGAAAACGCAGGGCATCACATTGAGGATCAGACCACCCAGCAGCGCAAAGCCCAGCAGGGCCAGCAGACCCGATCGGGGCGGCGGGACATCCGAGCCGTTCTGCGGCCCGGCCGCTGGCAGTGCCACCGCGGCCCGGAGCGGCTTGGGCGTCCGCTCGGCCGAGAGCAACCAGCCCTGGACCGCACCGTCGCTGCCGGCCACAGCGAGAATGCCGGTGATTTGGGTCAGTTTCTGCTCGGCATAGCCGCCGCCCGTGCTCAACACCCATTTGTCGGGGCTGACCTGCTCGATGGTCTGCGGTTTACCGTAAGCCAGCACGCCGTCCTCGACAGGATAGAAATAAGCGCTCGTCATGCCGGCGAGCTTCAGGCCGTCCGGCTGGTCGGACTCCAGCATCTCAAGCTGGAACATGTCCGCGTCCTGGAAGAATTTTGCCGACGCTTGCGCCGCCTTGGGCAGCTGCGCGCGCGCATCGCTGAAGAGGGCGGTGCGCGCCGGGTCGTTCGCGCCATCCCCGACCGGCAGGGTCAGCGCCAGCGCAGCAGCCTCCGGCACGCAGATTTCATCATCGCACACCAGCCAGTCGGCCTGCAGCGCGATGGGAACCTCGGTTGCCCCTGCGGGATGCTGGGCGCCGTCAGCGTCACCAGCAGCCGCGACGGCTTGTCGTAAACATAGCTGACCAGTTGCGCGACCGTGAACCGCTTGGGCGTCGGGTAAGCCGGCGCGCTTGCAGACCAACCCTCCGGCAGTTTCCAGTTCAGACGTGTCGCCGAACCGCTGTCGCCGGGGTTCTGCCAGTAGGTGTGCCAGCCGGGCTGCGGCGTCATCACGACAGCGATGGTCAAGGGCTTGCCGGCGGCGACGCTCGACTGTTCCGCGACAAGCTCGATCCGGGTGTGCTCTTGCTGTGCGAACGTCTGCGGTTGAGCCGACTGTGCGAGCGCTGGGGCCACGAACATCATCTGCAGCAGGATCAGGAGTCGGAACAGCATGCCCATGCACTTGGGCCGACCCGATGCAACATCCAAGGGTTTTTGACAAAAAATGCGCAAGTGTGCACTTTCCGGCATGCGATGCGGCCTTGCCATGCCGATGAGTGTCGTTAACGTACGCCATGCCGAAATCTTTCCGGATGAGAGGGGCGCGCAATGTTGGATCAGCCGAGCGGTGCCAGACGCAAGTCGATCGGCCGTGCGCGAAACCCGGAGTCGCACGCAGCGATCCTCTCCGCCGCGCAGGAGATCCTGTGCGAGGGAGGCGCAACGGCTGCAAGCATTGAAGCTATTGCGCGCCGCTCCTCGTCCGGCAAGCCGACGATCTACCGGTGGTGGCACGGCCGCGTTGAGCTGATGCGCGAGGTGTATCTCGACATCGCGGATCGCCATCCCTGGCCGCGTCCGGGCGCAGACCGTGCGCACCTGGTCGACCTGATGGCCAGCGTCGTCACGCTCTGGGCGCAGACCGCCGCCGGCCCGGCGCTGTGCGCGATGCTGATCGACTCGCATGACGATGCACAGGCACGCGCGCTGGTATCGGGTGGCGTCATCGTGCCGCTCAAGGGCCGGTTCTGGGCGATCATCGAGCGCGCGGGCGACGCCGGCATGATCAATCCGGCAGCGCCTGTCGACGCCGCGCTCGACGTGATGGTCGACAGCCTGCTGCATGCCCTGCTCAGCCATCACCTGCCGGAGACGCCCGAGCGCATCGAACGCCTGGCCGACGTCTTCTGGCCTTCTGGTCGCGGAGAGTTAGCAGGCTGGAGAAAAGTCTTTTGTCGTCATCCCGGCGAACGCCGGGTCTCCTGGCACCGGGTGCACCGGAAGGGATTGCGTTTTTCTGCCTGTGATTCGCCGGAATGACGAAGCAGGGCTGTATCTGCGCGACTTTTCAACTCCCTGCTACACCTTAGAGTCTGCTGACATTGGATGGGATCGCCATTCCGATCTTCACGGAGCAGGCTGTAAAGTCCGCTCGTGGTGAGCCTGGACGAACCACGAGCCGCTCAGCCCTTCGTCCAGCTCAGGGTGAGCGGTGCGTGTGCAACCGCGCGATGGCGCGTGGGTCAACCTAAAGTCATCACGTTCTAATCGATCAACCGGGTGGTCACGCGCACTTCGCTGTGCAGGGTGCGGTGCACGGGGCATTTGTCGGCGATCTCCAGCAGCTTCGCGCGCTCGTCAGCGCTCAGGTCGCCGACCAGCGTGATCTCGCGAGTCATTTCGTCGACAAGGCCTTCCTTCGTCTCGCAGTCCGTGCAGTCGCTGGCGTGAATTTTCCGGTGCCGCAGGCGCACCGAGGCCTGCTCGAGCCGCAACCCTTTCCGCTGGGCGTACATGCGCATCGTCATGGAGGTGCAGGCACCCAGTGAACTCAGCAGCAGATCGTAAGGATCTGGTCCAAGATCGTCGCCCCGACCGACTCCGGCTCATCGGCGGTCAACAGGTGCCCGTCGGACCGGATCGCCTGCGCATAACGGCCAAGACCGGATTCCTGGACGATCGTCTCGCCCGGCTCGGTCTGCGGCGGTGCCGTCTCCGGCGAGATTGAGGTAACGCAGCGCCCAGGCGGCGATCACGTCGGCGGCATACATCGCGTCGGCCTTGCCGCGCAGCAGGTGGTCGGCAGTATCGAGGCTGACGAAGCTCTTCGGGTGCTTGGCCGTACCGAAAATCGCCGAGGCATTGTCCACCGAGACGGTGTCGTCCAGCGGCGCATGCAGCACCAGCAGGGCGCGTTTGAGGCTGGCGATGCGCTGCGCCTGCGGCTGGCCGAACACATCGTCGATGAACTGCCGGCGGATGCGGAACTGCCGGCCGGCCAGCGTCACCTGGGCCTCGCCGTCCGCCTCGATCAGATGCATCGACTCATGAAACTGGTGGGTTACATGCGCCGGGTCGTACGGCGCGCCGATGGTGGCGACCGCCCGGCAGCCCGGGACACGCTCCGCCGCCGCCAGCACCGCGGCACCCCCAGACTATGGCCGACCATGAGTTGTGCCGGGCCATGGCGGGTCGCCAGCCAGTCGGCCGCGGCCACAAGGTCGTCGACGTTGGAGGAAAAATTGGTGTTGGCGAATTCGCCCTCGCTGGCGCCAAGCCCGGTAAAGTCGAAACGGAGCGTAGCAATGCCATTGTCGGCAAGACGCGCGGCAATCCTGCTGGCCGCGAAGATGTCTTTGGAACAGGTGAAGCAGTGGGCGAACAGCGCATAAGCACGCGCGCCGCCGCGCGGCGTGTCGAGCCGCGCCGCCAGGATACCCTGGCTGCCGGGAAATTCGATCCTGTGGCTGTCGAGGCGCATCGTCAGATCCGCTTTTTGTCGCAATCCTGCAGAAGTAACACAGTATCAGCCACGTGAAAGCCCCAAGCTGGATGACAATGGGGCATTCATCCCGTAAACAGGTCCAATGCCGTTAACCTTCCCTGTGAAGCCCTGCCTGTGCGCCGCCCTCGTTTTGGTCGCGCTGCCGGGAGCCGGCATCCGCCCCTCCGCTGCGGCGTCTTCCGGCACCACGCTCGACCAGCCGCGGACCCAGGTCGCGTTCGCCCGCCGCCTGGAACTGCGCGGCGAAAACCGCGGTGCGCTCGAACTGTATCAGGCTGTGCTCTCTCGCGATGCCGATAACGTCGATGCGCTGGATGGCGCAGCGCGCACGCTATCGGCGCTTGGCCTTGATCTTGCCGCGACTGCGCCGCTCGACAAGCTGGAGCGGCTTCAACCCAAGGCCGGCGGTCCGCCGCTTCAGCATGCAATACTGCTGAACAGGCTCGAACAGCCCGACGCCGCGCTCCAGCGGCTCGCCACGGCAGAGCAGCGCGGTGCCCCGCGCGCACTTGTCGAGTCGGAACGCGGGCTGGCGCTCGATCTGCTCGGCCGCAACGAGGAGGCCCGGCTGGCCTACAGTCGCGCCCTCTCCGCCGACCCCAGCCAGACCGGCACGACGGTGCGGCTGTCGCTGTCGCTGGCGATCCTGCAGGACTATGGCGCTGCGCTGACCCTGTTGCAGACGATCGCCAACGATCCCGGAGGCATCGAGCCGGTGCGCCGCGCATTGGCGCTGGTGTACGCGCTGAGCGGCGAGACGGAGGAAGCCGTGCGGATCGCTGCCACCGCTCTGCCGGAGCAAACTGCCGAGGCGCTGCGCCCGTTCTACGCCCAACTGCCCAAACTGACCCCGCAGCAGAAAGCCGCCGCCGTGCATCTGAACCATCTTCCAAACACCCTGCAGGTGGAAGCCGCAGCTGCCCAGCCAGCCCAGACCACGCAGGCACAACCGCAGTCGCCGTCCTACCTCGACATCAAGACGCCCCCGCCTGCCGCTACTGCGCCAGCGGCAGGACAACTGGCCGCTGCGGGTCCTGAGGTGCCGTTGCAGCCGATCCCGCAAAAGCCGAAACCGCCTGAAAAACCTTGCACCTCGCAAGCGTCCGGGCTGCGCTTCGTGCAGGTTGGTAGCGTGCTGAGCATGGACCAGGCGCGCGTCCAATGGCGCGCCATCGCCGCCAAGGCCGGCACCGCCGCGAAGGACAGCACCGTCTACATCGAATCCGCAGCCGGGGGCCGCTATCGGATCCTGCTCGGCGCGTTCGAGACGGCGGACCAGGTCTCCGCGTGCCGTGCGGCCCTGTCGGCCGCCGGGCTGGACAGCCTGCCGCGCCGCGATGTCGGGGCGGCCGAACGCCTGAAATGACCCCGCGCGCTGTCTTCGCCTGCGACCCCGCGCGCAGCCGGGGCCGCCTGTACGCGGAAGCGCCGAGCGCCACCCGGACAGCGTTTCAGCGCGACCGGGACCGCATCATCCATGCAACCGCCTTTCGCCGGCTGAAGCACAAGACGCAGGTCTTCGTCGCCGCCTACGACGATCACTTCCGCACCCGCCTGACCCACAGTCTGGAGGTCGCGCAGATCGCGCGCACCCTGGCGCGCCAGCTCGGTCTCGACGAGGACCTGACCGAGACGCTGGCACTCGCGCACGATCTCGGCCACCCGGCGTTCGGCCATGCCGGCGAGACGACGCTCAACGCCTGCATGGCGGCGCATGACGGCTTCGACCATAATGCCCAGACCATCCGGGTGCTGACCTTCCTCGAACAGCGTTACGCGGCATTCGACGGCCTGAACCTGAGCTGGGAGACACTCGAAGGGCTGGCCAAGCACAACGGCCCGGTCACGGCACCGCCCTGGGCGTTGCGCCTGTATCAGCAGGAGCATGATCTGGAACTGGACAGCTACCCGAGCCTTGAGGCCCAGATCGCCGCGATCGCCGACGACATCGCCTACAATACCCACGACCTCGACGACGGCCTGCGCTCCGGGCTGTTCGCGCTTGAGGAGGCGTTGCTGGTGCCGATCGTTGCCGAGGCCTGGTTCGAGGCCAGTGCGCGTTTCCCCACCGCACCGCACAGCCGGCTGGTGCCGGAGATGGTGCGCATTCTGGTCGGCCGCCTGACCGGCGACGTGCTCGCGGCGACACAGGCCCTGCTCAACGCGGCGGACCCGCGCACGCCGGAGGCTGTCCGTGCCGCCGGCCGGCCGCTGGCCGGCTTCAGCGCGGCCTTGGCGGGCGAAGTGCGCGCGCTGAAGGGCTTCCTGCGCACAGCGCTCTACAAGCACCCACAGGTGCTGGCGCTGACCGGGCCGGGGCAGCAGATCATCGCCGACCTGTTCGCGCACTATCTGGACGACCCGGGGCGCATGCCCGCGGAATGGGCGCAGCAGGCCGTCGCACCGCCGCATGGCCTGGCTAGATTGGTCGCGGATTTCGTCGCCGGCATGACCGACCGGTTCGCGATCCGCCGCCACCAGGCCCTCACCGGCCGCGCGCTGCTCGTGGTTTAACAGGGAGCAGCGAAGATATAGCCTGCCAAAGCGCGCATTGGGCATTGCACCGCGGCGCGGCATTTCGCAATGAGATCGGCTGACGGAGAGCCTCTCCCCGTTTCGAGTGTGCCATGAATATTTTTGCCGATTTTCAGGATGTCGTGCTGGCGGCGGTCGCCCAGGCCCAGACCGAGGGCAAGCTGCCCGCCGGCCTGAACACCCATGCGATCACGGTCGAGCCGCCCCGCGATGCGGGCCACGGCGACCTTGCAACCAATGCCGCGCTGGTCCTGGCCAAGCCCGCGGGCCTGTCGCCACGTGCGATCGCGGACGATCTCTCGGCGCGCCTGCGCGGCGATCCGCGCGTCGCCGATGTCTCGGTCGCAGGACCCGGGTTCCTGAACATCCGCCTGCACGACGACGTCTGGCGGCAGATGATCGCGACCATCCTGCAGGAGGGCGCAAACTTCGGCCGCAGCCGCGTCGGCGGCGATGCACCGGTGAACGTCGAGTTCGTCTCCGCCAACCCGACCGGGCCGATGCACATGGGGCACTGCCGCGGCGCCGTCGTCGGCGATGCGCTGGCTGCCGTGCTGGAGTGCGCTGGCTTTGAGGTGACGCGCGAATATTACATCAACGACGCCGGCGGCCAGGTCGACACGCTCGCACGCTCGGCGCACCTGCGCTACCGGGAGGCGCTGGGCGAAGACATCGGCGCGATCCCGGAAGGGCTCTACCCCGGCGATTACCTCGTCCCGGTCGGCGCAGCACTTGCCGCAGCGTTCGGGGATACTTACCGCGACGCGCCGGAGTCCGCATGGCTCGACCTGTTCAAGCGCGAGACCACGGCGCGCATGATGGAGCTCATCAAGAGCGACCTCGGCAAGCTCGGCATCCACCATGACGTGTTCGCGTCCGAGCGGGCGCTGCACGAGAACGGCGCGATCGTCGAGACCCTGGCGGACCTGGAAGCGCGCAATCTCGTCTATGTCGGGACGCTGGAGCCACCCAAGGGTGAAGCGCCCGAGGACTGGGAACCGCGCCCGCAGACCCTGTTCCGCGCCAGCGACTTCGGCGACGACACCGACCGGCCGCTGAAGAAATCGAACGGCGCCTGGACCTATTTCGCCGCCGACATCGCCTACCACCGCGACAAGATCCGCCGGGGCTTTACGCATCTGGTCAATGTCTGGGGCGCGGACCATGGCGGCTACGTGAAGCGGATGGACGCGGCGGTCGAGGCCATGTCGGGCGGGTCGGTCAGCCACGATGTGCTGCTGTGCCAGATGGTCCGGCTGTTCCGCGCCGGCGAGCCGGTCAAGATGTCCAAGCGCTCGGGCAGTTTCGTCACCCTCGCCGATGTGGTCGAGGAGGTCGGCAAGGATGTGGTGCGCTTCATGATGCTCACCCGCCGGTCGGACGCGCAACTGGACTTCGACTTTGCGAAAGTGGTCGAGCAGTCCAAGGACAACCCGGTGTTCTATGTGCAGTACGCCCACGCCCGCGTGCGCTCGGTGCTGCGCAAATGGGCGGACGCCCATGACTCTGCCGATCCGGCGCGCGATGCGCCGCTCGACCTGCTGAACGGGGACGAGCTGGCGCTGGTCAAGCTGCTTGCGCAGTGGCCGCGCATTGTCTCGGGTGCAGCGCTGACGCATGAACCGCACCGCTGCGCCTTCTACCTCGGCGATGTCGCGGCGGCGTTCCATGCGCTATGGAATAGCGGTAATGACGATCCATCGCGCCGATTCATCGTCGCCGATGACGTGGCGGTGACCCAGGCGCGCGCCGCGCTCTGTCTCGCAGTCGGCCAGGTGATTGGCAATGGCTTGCGCCTCCTGGGCGTGGAACCGGTTGAGGAGATGCATTGATGGCCCGCACGCGCGGTATCCTTCGCAACGCTGGCGATGAGGCCGATGGCAAGGACGCGTTGCCCTGGCTGCAAACGGCGGACGACGCGTTCGACGACCAGCCGGTGCTGGATCGCAAATGGCTGTTCCTCGGGGCCGGCGTCTTCCTCGCGGCGCTGATCGGCACCGTGTGGTTCTTCTACACGCAGGCCGACCCGAACCGCCAGTCCGGCCCGGCCGGCGAGCCGCCGCTGATTCTCGCGGACGCCAAGCCGTTCAAGAAGCGCCCGGAGGGAAACGCGCCGACGCCAGCCGAGGACGAAGTCGATAAGGTTGCCACCGGCAATGCGGAACCGGCACCGCCGAGTGTCGCCCCGGAAGCAGCCCCGCCCGAGTCGCTGATGGACCCGTCGACGATTTTCGGCACGGCACGGCAGGAAGCCGCAACGGCCAGCAAAGCCCCGGATTTGCCGCCGCCCGACACATCGGACATCGCGCCACCCAAGACCAAGGTCACAGCGGCCGCACCGCCAACCGCGGACAGCGCCACCCTGAGCGCGCCGGCATCGCGGCCGCAGACGGCGCAGGCCAGGCCGCAACCGGCACCGGAAAAGCCGGTGGACCAAAAGCCAACTGTCCAGAAACCGGCGGACCAGAAACCTGCCACCGAGAAACCTGCCTCCGAGAAACCTGCCTCCGAGAAACCTGCCTCCGAGAAACCTGCCCCGGCACCCAAGCCATCGAAGCCGGGCGTGCTGCTGCAGTTGGGGGCATTTTCCAGCACTGCACGCGCCAACCAGGGCTGGGGTGAGATTACAGGCAAATTCAAGAGCCTGACCGGCCTGTCGCCCGATATCGCGCCCGTGGCGGTCGGCGGTCGCACCATGTACCGCCTGCGCGCCGCCGGCGTATCGGGAGCGGCGCGCGCGGACCAGATCTGCGCGGAGCTTAAAGCGGCAGGCCAGCCCTGTCTGATCGTCGCCCCGTGACGCAGCCCGTCATTTTCGGGCTTTCAGGGCATGCGCTGACCCCGGATGAAGCGGCACTGTTCCGGGATGCCGACCCGGCGGGCTACATCCTGTTCGCGCGCAACTGCGACACGCCCGACCAGGTGCGGGCGCTGACCGACCGCTGCGCACGCTGAGCGGGCGGACGTCGCTGCCGATCCTCATCGATCAGGAAGGCGGCCGGGTCGCACGGTTGCGACCGCCGCACTGGCCGGCGTTTCCGCCGGCAGCCCGGTTTGCAGTGCTCTATGACGTTGCACCCATCTCCGCGATGCGCGCGGCCACTCTCAACGCCCAGGCGATCGGGCGCACGCTGGCCGATCTTGGCATCAGCGTGAACTGTCTGCCGCTGCTCGACGTGCTGGATGCCGAGGGCCACGACATCATCGGCGACCGCGCCTACGGGGATGACCCGCTTCGGGTCGCCGCCCTCGGTCGCGCCACGCTCGACGGCCTGCGCAACGCCGGTGTGGTCGGCGTGGTCAAGCACATCCCCGGCCATGGCCGCGCCCGCGCCGACAGCCATCTCGAGCTGCCGGTCGTCACCGTCGACCGGCAAGCGCTGGAGACGGACCTGCGCCCGTTCCGCACGCTTGCGCAGGCACCGATGGCGATGACGGCGCATGTGGTCTACACGGCTTGGGATGCGCAGCGCTGCGCCAGCGTATCCCCACGGTCATCGAGGCAGTAATCCGCCAGTCCATCGGCTTCGACGGCTGGCTGATGTCGGACGACCTTGGCATGAAAGCGCTGAGCGGCGGAATGGCCGCACGCGCGCAGGCGGTGCTGGCCGCCGGCTGCGACGTCGCACTGCATTGCTCGGGCGATTTCCAGGAAATGCAGGCGATCGCCGACGTGCTTGACGCGATGTCCGCGCAGTCCGCCGAGCGGCTGGCGCAGGCCATGGCCTGGCCCACGACTGACCCCGGCAGCCGCGCGCTCGCGGACCTGATCGGCGAGCGTGACGCCCTGCTGGCCGTGGCATGACCTGGGATACGGCGGAACCGGACGCCCTGCAGTTGCGGCTTGGCGGCTATGAAGGGCCGCTCGATCTGCTGCTCGAACTGGCGCGGACCCAGAAGGTTGATCTTGGCGCGATCTCCATTCTCGCGCTGGTCGAGCAATATCTGGCGTTCATCGCCGCAGCACGCCGCCTGCACCTCGAGCTTGCCGCCGATTATCTGGTGATGGCGGCGTGGCTTGCGTATCTGAAGTCGCGGCTGCTGCTGCCACCGGATGCCAAACCCGCCGACGACATCCCCGCCGAGGAACTGGCGCAGCGGCTGCAGCGCCGGCTGCAGCAGCTGGAACGCATGCGCGTCTGCGGCCAGGCGCTGATGGAGCGGCCTCTGCTGGGGCGCGATGTCTTCGCGCGCGGCAGGCCCGAGCCGATGGAACTGGTCGCAACCGGCGCGTTGGACTGTACCCTGCTTGAACTGCTGCGCGCCTATGGCACCCTGCGGCGGCGGCGCATGCCGGATGCCTATGCGCCATCGCTGCCGCCGGTCTACAGCCTCGAAGCCGCGCTGGAACGGCTGCGGCACCTGGTCGGCGATGCGCTCGACTGGGCCGACCTAAGCGCCTTCCTGCCCGCGGGCGATGATCCAGCGTTCCAGCGCTCGGCACTGGCCAGCACTTTCGTCGCGGCCCTGGAACTCGCCCGCACGGGACGCGCCGACATCGACCAGCACGAAGCCTTCGGCCCGATCCGCGTACGTCGCAGAACCGGAGACAGCGCGTGAGCGACCTATCTGGTCCGGCAGATCGAGGCGGTGCTGTTCGCCGCCGCCGAGCCGGTGATGCTGAGCGCGCTTGTCCAGCGCTTCGGCGATGCCGCCACGGTGCATGCCGCGCTCATGCAGCTGGTCGCGGATTATGCGCCGCGCGGCGTCACCCTGGTCGAGCGTGGCGGCGGCTGGATGTTCCAGACCGCACCCGACCTTGGCCACCTGTTGCGACAGGAGGTGGAGGAGACGCGACGACTCTCCCGCGCAGGGGTCGAAACCCTGGCCATCATCGCCTACCATCAGCCCGTGACGCGCGCGGAAATCGAAGAAATCCGGGGTGTCTCGGTGTCGAAGGGTACGCTCGATCTGCTGATGGACGCCGGATGGGTGCGGATCGCGGGACGCCGGGAGTCGCCGGGCCGTCCTGTCACCTTCGCCACCACTCAGGCGTTTTTGACGCATTTCGGGTTGTCTAGCCTCAAGGATTTGCCGGGCATCGAGGAGTTGCGGGCAGCCGGCCTGCTGGATCTTTCGGCCGTTACTTTCGCCGGCAACATGCCGGCCGGCGAGGATATGGACGAGGAAAGCTAACAGGCTGTTGTAAATACTAATTTTGCGGTCATCCCGACGAAAGCTGGAATGACGCGAATTTGCGGCACGCCTGAATGTACTTCCCCTGCTGCGCATTGCACCGGGGCGAGGATAACCATAAATTAGGGTGATACGGCGCATGGACGGCCGACGCCGGATGGAAGGAATAAGTCATGGGTTTGGGAAGTGTTTGGCACTGGGTGATCCTGCTGCTGGTCGTCGTGCTCCTGTTCGGCCGCGGCCGCATCTCGGACGTGATGGGCGACCTCGCCAAGGGCATCAAGAGCTTCAAGAAAGGCCTTGCCGACGACGAAACGCCGCCGCCGGCCAAACCCGCCGAGCCTTCGCGGCTCGCGGACACGACAGTCGATGCAAAGACGCAGAGCACGGCGCACGAAGACGTCCGATCGTCCTGAGCGGCGGGCGACAGGCCCCGGCCATGTTCGATTTCAACCTTGGTGAGATGGGCATCGTAGCCCTTGTCGCGCTGCTTGTTGTCGGTCCCAAGGAGCTACCGGGACTGTTGCGTACGCTGGCCAGTTGGCGACGCCAGATCGGCAATGTCGCGGGCCAGTTCCGCTCGGGATTCGATGAAATGATGCGCGAGGCCGAGCTGGAGGAGCTGCGCCGCAAGGCCATGGAGATGCCGACGGCAAACCCGTACCAGCCCAAGCCCGATTTCGGCGACATCCGGACCGCCCGCACGCACCGGAACCGTCGCCGCCGTTGGCCGGCGACGTAGGCGAACCGGCCGAGCCGCCGCTTGACGAACACGCAGGCGACACGCGCCCGGGTGAGCCGCAGTCCGAGATGCCCCCACGACCCATACGGTCGCGCCGACAACGGACAAGTCATGAAACTGCGCGACATCGACGACAGCCGCGCGCCCTTGCTCGATCATCTGATCGAGCTGCGCCGCCGCCTGCTCTACTGCGTTCTGGCGGTGCTCGCCGCCTTTCTCGTGACCTTCGCGTTCTCCGCCTCGATATACGATCTGCTGGCGCAGCCGCTACGCATCACCCTGGGGCCGGATGCCAAGCTGATCTCCACCGAAGTTACGGGGCAGCTTTGGGTGCGCGTCGAGGTGGCGGTTTACGCGGCGATGATGATCACCTTTCCTTTATCGCCAACCAGGCCTGGGCGTTCATAGCGCCGGGCCTGTACCGCAACGAGAAGAAGGCGTTTCTGCCATTCCTGTTCATGACGCCGGTTCTGTTTTCGCTCGGCGTGGCCGGTGCCTACTATATGATGCCACTGGCCTTGAAGGCGCTGCTGATCGGTCCGTTCAGCCTGATCGAGGGCAATCATTCGCTTGGTCTGGCGGTGACGCCGGATGTGCAGAAATACCTCTCTTTCGTGCGTCAGCTGCTGTTCGCGTTCGGCTTTGCCTTCCTGTTGCCAATTGCGATCCTGCTCAGCAACCGTGCCGGACTGCTGCCCATCGAGACGCTGCAGAAAGGTCGCCGCTATGCAATCGTCATCGCATTCGCGCTCGCAGCAGTGCTCACGCCGCCGGACGTTACCTCCCAGTTCCTGCTCGCCATACCGCTCATCATTCTCTACGAGCTTTCGATCGTGTTCATCCGCATATTCTACAAGCCCTTGGCGAAAGCCGCGCCGGACGACACATCGCCGCAACTGCCTGCCCCGGACAATCGATGAGAGACCTGGACAGTCTCACCATCCTGCGCGAGTCGCTGCTGGGTTTGCGTGCCTGTGCGGCACCGCTGCTCAATCTGGCGCTGCCGCTGGTGGTGCTGCCAGAAATCTTGGTCAATCTTGCACTGCCGCGACTTGGCCTGGCGGGGGTGATTTCCTGTTCGCGCAGATCGTGATGGAAATCTGCGTGATGTTGTTCGGCGTCTTCACGCTTGGTCTGTTCCATGCCTATTCGACGGGCGGCCAGCCGGGTTTCTCCGCTCTGAGGGCGAGCGTCGCGCCGCATGTCGCGACGCTAGTCGGTCTCTCGGTCGTGATCTTCATCGGCATTCTGCTCGGGTCGATCATGCTGGTCCTGCCGGGGATATTCGTGGCGATCGTCACCCTTGTCGCACCGCCGGCCGCCCTGTTCGAAAAGCTGTCGATCGTCGATGCGCTCAAGCGCTCCCATGCCTTGACGCAAGGCCGCCGTCTGGCGCTGCTGGGGTTGGTGCTGCTGACCAGCGGCCTGGTGCTGGCGATCCTCGTGCTTGGCCTCATGGCCTACCAGGCAGCCGGGATGCCGCTCAACAAGCCGCCCGAGCGTGGGCTGGCGGCAGCGCTGATCGACTCCGTCGTCACCATCAGCGCGATCGGCCTGTCCTACGCGGTGGCGACCCGGACCTATCTTGTGCTTGTGACCCTGCCGCCGCGCGCATGATCGGCGGCTTCGCGCGGTTCATCGGCATCGACTGGTCCGGCGCGAAATCGGGGTACTCCCGGAAAATCCAGGTCGCCGTCTGCACGGCCGGCGGCGATCCGCCGGCTCTTGTCGAGCAACCGGGCGGCTGGCGGCGCGCCGCGGTGCTCGACTGGCTGCTGACGCAGGTACTGCCTGGCCCGCCGGCTCTGATCGGCTTCGATTTTTCGTTTGCGCCGCCCTACTTCGATTGCGGCGCATACTTGCCCGGCCATGCGACGGCGGACGATGGTCCGGGCTTCTGGGCGCATGTCGAGTCGGTCTGCGCTGCCGCTGATCTTGGGGCGGCCGACTTCGTGACCGAACATGCCCGGCGCTACTTCTACCTCGGCGCGGCAGATGGACCGAAGCGCCGTACATGCGACTGCGCGCATGCGAGCGTCGCTATAACGCCACGGGCGGCCGCAAACCCTCCAGCGTATTTGATGCGATCGGCGCCGCTCAGGTCGCCAAGGCGAGCTTTGCCGGCATGCGCCTGCTGCACCGCCTGCACCCGCATGTCGCGATCTGGCCGTTCCAGCCGCATATCCCCGGGTTAAGCGCCGTCGTGGAAATCTACTGCCAGGCCTTTCTGCGTCAGGCAGGATTGTCGGGGCGAAAAATCCGGGACGTTTCCCATTTAGACCAGGCGCTTGCAGCGCTTGGCAGCCCTTCGATGGTGCCAGCTTCTGTCCTCACCGACGACATGACCGATGCCCTGGTGGCATCAGCGGCACTCCGCGCCTGCGCCAGCGACAGATCATACTGGACCCCGTCTCCTCTATCCGCCGCAATTGCGTGCACGGAGGGATGGACCTATGGTGTCTGTTAAACATATTCAATGCGTCGTAACTTTTGCCGTTGTGTGCGAAAACTGGATATAACGCTCGCGCCGGCGTCTGGCGCACAGATAAGGAGACGATCATGACCCTGAACATCCGCGCCTTGCTGGCCCTGGCGATCCTGAGCCCGATCGCTGTTCCGGCCGTTGCCTACGCCGCCGAGGCTCCGATCTACACCGGCACGTTCAGCAGCGTCGCCGTCAGTGGCTACGATCCGGTCGCCTATTTCAAGGCCGGACAGCCGGTCAAGGGCGACAAGCAGTTCACCTACAAGTGGATGGGCGCGGAATGGCGTTTCTCCAGCGCAGAAAATCGTGACGCTTTCGCCAAGTCGCCAACGGCTTATGCCCCGCAGTTCGGCGGTTACTGCGCCTATGCTGTCGCCATGAATTCCACGGCCTCCTCTGACCCCAAAGTCTGGAAAATCGTCGACGGCAAGCTCTACCTGAACTACGATGCCGATATCGGCAAGAAGTGGGTTGCCAAGCAGGGCGAGTACATCAAGGCGGCCAATGCCAACTGGCCGAAGGTTCTGGGCAAGTAAATCAGACTAAGTGAGGGAGTCCCCTGCCATGAGCAATGTCCGAAAATATCTGCCGATTGTCCTGACGATCTACATCGCCTTCGTGTTCATCCAGTCCCTGTTCTACAAATTCACGGGATCGCCAGAGACCGACTATATCTTCGGTACTCTGAACACATGGGCGGCAAGCCTGGGTTTTGACGGCATCTTCGCGCGGGACGGCATCTTCTCGCAATATGTCATCGGCACTGCCGAGCTGATTGCCAGTACGCTGCTTCTGCTTGGCCTTACCCAGAAACTGCGCATCCTTCAGATCGTCGGCGCAGCCATGTCGGTCGGCGTGATCAGCGGCGCGATCTTCTTCCATCTGTTCACGCCGCTTGGTGTTTCTGTTCCGAGCTTCGAGAACGGCGTGTCAACCCCGGACGGCGGGCTGCTGTTCGGCATGGCGTGCGGTGTGTGGGTGTCCGGGCTGGTCTTGCTGTACCTCAACAAGGACACAATCCTGGGGCTGCTGAACCGCAGCGCGGCACCAGCGCGCAGCTAATGCGTCTACTGTCTGCCCTGAAGAAACTGGCGGCGGCAGGACTCAGCCTTGCCGTCGCCGCATGCGGCCCCGGCGAGCTTCAGGACACGGTCAAAGCCCAGATCGAGCGCCTGCCGCGCGCCAGCTACGAAGCCCCCAAGGCGCAAAGATCAGCTACCTGCACGCCGGCGACCCAGGCGGGCGGCGCGTGATCTTTGTCCACGGCACGCCGGGCGATGCTGAAGGCTGGGGTGAATTCCTGCTGCATACACCGCCCGGCTTTGAATACATCTCGGTCGACCGCCCGGGCTTCGGCGACAGCGGACCCGAAAAGCGGTCACCTCGCTTGTCGACCAGGCGTCTGCGCTCGTCCCGCTGCTGGTGGAGCGCAACGGTGCCTGGCCGATATTGGTCGGGCATTCGCTTGGCGGCCCGATCGTCGCACAGGTCGCCGCCGATTATCCCGATAAGGTGGGCGGATTGCTGATTGCCGCCGGCTCGCTCGACCCGTCGCTGGAGCGGATTCAAACGATTCAGTGGGTCGGCACCTGGTGGCCGTTCCGGTCGATTCTCCCCGTGCGCTCCGCAACGCCAATTATGAGTTGATTGCGCTGAAAACGCACCTGGAGGCGCTTGAGCCGAAGCTCGGCGCGATCCGCTGCCCGATCTACATCGTCCACGGCACGAAAGACCCGCTCGTGCCCTACTCCAACATGGCGTTCATGCAGGCGCGCTTTACAGCGGCCCCGGTCGAAACCGTGACCATTCCTGACGAGAATCACTTCCTGCCGTGGAACCGCCAGAAGGAGCTGACGGAGACGATCGGCAAGCTGGAAGCTTTGCCCCCGACGCACTGCTGATGACGGCGGTGCGCAGGCCTCAAAGCGGCGCGGTGTTGGCGTAATAGTGCCAGAGAAAGATCGCCATGGCCCCGCGATGCGGGCGCCAGCGTGCGCCGATGTCCCGCAGGGCCTTCTCCGACGGCCGCGCCTCCAGCCGCAGCAGGCGGCGCGTGGCTTCCTGCAACGCCAGATCGCCCGCCGGCAGGATGTCGGCGCGCCCTTCGGCGAACAGCAGATAGACTTCCGCGCTCCAGCGCCCGAACCCTTGACCGCGCCGATCGCGGCAACCGCCGCCTCATCGTCCGCCGGCAGGGCGTCAAGCGCCAGTTGGCCGGTCGCAACCGCCTCGGCAAGGGCGCGCGCATAGGCGATTTTCGGCCGGCTGAGGCCACAGCCGCGCAGGCTGTCGTCGTCCTGCGCCAACAGCGCCTGCGGATCATCGAGCGGGATCAGCGCCGCCAGCCGCCCGTGAATGGCGGCGGCCGCCTTCACCGAAAGCTGCTGCGCCACCACCGCACGCAGCAGCGCTGCGTAGCCGCGCGCGGCGATGCGCGGCGCGGGCGTGCCGACAGCCTCCAGGGCGACCCGCACGACCGGATCATCCCCGGCGACGGCGCGCAGGCTCGATTCCAGATGTTCCGCACTTAGTCCCATCCGCACTCCTCAACAGGTCGTGGGTTATCTTAAAAATCCGCTCGTGGTGAGCTGGACGAACCACGAGCCGCCCCTTCGTCCAGCTCAGGGTGCGCGGTAAAATCTCAAAATGGTCCACAACTCCTCAGCACCTTGCATTGCAGACTTCGCAAGCTAGAAGAAAGCAAGAGAACTGTGGGGCTTACAATGGCAAAGATACACGTAACCAACAGAGACGGCGAAGAAACCGAGATCGAGGCCGAAGTCGGCCTGTCGGTGATGGAGATCATCCGCGACAACGGCTTCGACGAGTTGCTGGCGCTGTGCGGCGGCTCATGCTCCTGCGCGACCTGCCACGTCTATGTCGACGACGAATGGCTGGGCAAGCTCGACTCGATGGAGGCCGACGAGAACGAACTGCTCGAGACCAGCGACCATCGCGAGGCGAATTCGCGCCTGTCCTGCCAGATCGAAATGCATGACGGACTCGACGGCCTGCGCGTCACCATCGCGCCCGGCGACTGACGCGCCAAAGCGCCTCGCCTGCCGCGATCAGACGGCGGCGAGGCCCTTGTCGCGCAGGAGCTGCTCCAGCTCGCCCGACTGCGCCATTTCCATCATGATATCGGAGCCGCCGACGAACTCGCCCTTGATGTAGAGCTGCGGGATGGTCGGCCAGCTCGAATAATCCTTGATGCCCTGGCGCAGTTCGGCGTCCTGCAGCACATCGAAGCTGGCGAATTCCACGCCAAAATGCTCGAGTATCGATACCGCGCGGGCGGAGAAACCGCACTGCGGGAAAAGATGCGTGCCCTTCATGAACAGCACGACATCGTTGGCGGTGACGGTCTCCCGGATGCGCTCGGCGATCGGCAGGGTCATGGGGTCTCCTGAATAGCTGACATGCGCTCCCAAATGGGGGCGCACGGCGGAATGTGAAGAGGCTATACGATCAGACGTCCGGCGTCACGGTGGTCAGCGCCAGCGCATGCAGCTCCGCCCCCATGCGCGGCCCGAGCGCCGCATAGACCATCTGGTGCTGGCGCACGCGCGGCAGACCCGCGAACGCCGCCGAGGTGACCTTTGCGGTCAGGTGATCGTTATCCTCGCCGAAACGGCCCATCTCGACCGCGGCATCGGGGATCGCCGCCTTGATCAGCGCTGCGACCTCGCGCGGGTCCATCGCCATGTCAGAGGCTTTCCATGAACTGGCGGCGGGCCTCGACCATCTTCTCGTCCATGGCACGCCGCACTTCCGCCTCGCTGATCTCGACGCCGCGCGCAGCCAGATCGCCGTGCACCTTGCGCAAGACATCCTCGTCGCCCGCCTCCTCGAAATCGGCGGCGATCACGCTCTTGGCGTAACTGTCCGCTTCCGCAGGCGTCAGCTTCAGCAGCTCCGCCGCCCAGATGCCAAGCAGCTTGTTACGGCGCGCCGTCACCTTGAACACCAGCTCTGCGTCGTGCGCGAATTTGTCTTCGAAAGCCTTTTCCCGCGAATCGAACGTGGTCATGGGAGAATCCTAGTTAGTGCCTTTATCGACGACATAGTGCCCTGCACAGGCGGGATCAACAAGGTGTCGACCTTCAGCGCACATAGCTGGCGCCGTTTGCGTCCAGGGTTGCGCCCGTCAAAGACGCCGGCGCCTCGCCGGCCAGATAGGCGACCAGCCCGCCAATCTCCTCCGGTGTCGCCATGCGCCCCAGCGGGATGTCCTGCGTCGCGTAGGCCTCGCCGTAGGCGTCGACCCAATCCTGCGCCATGTCCGTGCGCGTGAAGCCCGGCGCGACGCTGAACGCGAGCACACCCTGCCGGGCGTAGCCGCGCGCGACTGACTTGGTGAGCGCTGCCAGCGCCGCCTTGGACGCGGCATAGTGCATGTAGTCCGGTGCGTCGCCCCGGTGCGCGGCGCGGCTGGTCACATTCACGATCCGGCCGCCACCATTGCCGAGGAAGTGCGGCACCGCCGCCTTCACCAGATCGGCGGGTGCCAGCAGGTTCACCTGCATCACCGTCTGCCAGTCCACCGCCCAGTCCTGCCATTCGGCCTCGACGCCGCTCTGGCGCATGGTGGCTGCATTGTTGATCAGCACGTCGATACGCCCGCCGGCAACGCCGAGCGCGCGATCCCACAGGCTGCGGGCGGCGAGCGGCTGGGACAGATCGGCCTGTGCGAGCCCGCCGTTGCCGCCGGCGTCTTCCAGCGTCGCCTGCGCGGCTGCCTGTGCGCCGTTGTAATGCACGATCACCCGCGCCCCGCGACTGGCGACCGCCAGGACAATGGCACGGCCGATCCCCGGGAACCGCCTGTGATGAGAACCGTTTTGTCCTTTAGCGCCAACATGGTGCCCCCGCTGCGGTTGCCGGCCCAAGCCCGCGGACCTATCTAGGGCGCTGGCGCTGGCGGAGGCAACCGCCGAAATCGACAGATGAGGTTCCGCAATGGCGCAAACGCCCAAATTTCCGCCGCCCGAGGCGCTGCCGATCGACAGCTGGCGCGACTGGCTGTCGGAAACGGTCGCCCGCCTCGCTGCGCTGTCGCCGGAACAACTGATCGTCAACACGATCGTCTGCGTACTGATTTTTGTGGCGCTGGGCATCGCGCGCAAGCTGATCCTGCGCAGGAAACCGGATCAGTCGACCGTCTCCTTCCCGCGCCGGGCGGCCGTCGTCCTTGCCTGGGTTGTTGCGACTCTCGCCGTCCTGGTCATCTGGGGATTTCGGGTCGATCGCTGGCTGACGAACCCCGGCGTGATCATGACCCATGCGCTACGGGTATCGCTGATCCTGCTGCTGGCGAGCCTTGCGTGGACCGGCGTGCCGCGCGTGGTGCGCTTCCTGTTCATTCCCGGCAGCGGCGGCGGATCGAGCCGCCTGCGAACGGTCATCCCCGTGGCGTTCGGCACATTGCGGGTGATGATCGCCAGCCTGGTCGTGCTGCTGATCCTGGCCGAAGTCGGCCTCGACATCACCCGCTGCTGGCGGGCGCCGGGATCGTCGGCCTGGCGGTAGGCTTTGGCGCGCAGACCCTGGTCAAGGACTTCCTCACGGGTCTGATGATCCTGCTCGAGAATTCCATGGACCTCGGCGACGTCGTGAAGATCGGCAGCCACGTCGGCACCGTCGAGAGCATGGGGTGCGCACGGTCCGGCTGCGCGATCTGGAAGGCACGCAGCACATCGTCCCGTACAGCGAGATCGCCGCCATCGAGAATATGACCCGCGGTTATTCCTATGCGGTATTCGATATCGGCGTCGCCTACGACAGCAACCTCGATCTGGTCTTCCGCGCCATCACCGAAACCGGCGCCAGGCTGCAGGAAGGCACGGCTTTGGCCCACAAGATCCTGGAGCCGATCGCCATCCTCGGTGTCGACCAGTTCGGCGACAATGCGGTCGTCATCAAAGCGCGCATCAAGACCGCCCCGCAAGCGAAGTGGGAAATCGCGCGCGCCTACAATCGGCTTCTCAAGGAGCGCTTCGACGCCGACGGCATCGAGATTCCCTATCCACAGCGCACCTTGCACGTGAAGGGGCAGCGCCTGGAGCGCTCTCCGCCCTGCTCGGCGACGAGGGGTGAAGACAGCGCTCGCTAGCAGGCTGCTGAAAAGCGGAATAATACAGCCTCATTTCGTCATTCCGGCCTTCTAGACCATGATTCACGCCCTCGGTTGAAGCACATATGCTTCAACCTCAACCGATCAGGCTCTGACGGGGATAAACTCCGCCCGGAATCCATGGTCGCATATATACACAACGAATATAAGGTGTTAGCCATGGACCCGGCTTTCGCCGAGGTGACGGCTGTGGGTTTGGAGTGCGGGAAACCACTTCTTCAGCGGCCTGCTAGACCATGATTCACGCCATCGGTTGCAGCAATCATGCTGCTAGACCTCCAGCACCAGCTTGGCGGTGTTGCGGCCGTCGAACAGCATGGCCAGCACTTCCGGAAAGCGTGCCAGCCCCTTCTCGATGTGCTCGGCAAGCGTGAGTTTGCCGTCGCGGTACTGGGCCGTAAGCGCCGCCTCCGCCTCTGCGTAGCGTGCCGCGTAATCGAAGATGACGAAGCCCTGCATGCGCGCACTGTAGACGAGCAGGTTGAGGTAGTTGCGCGGTCCTTTCATGTGCGCCATGTCGTTGTAGTCGCCGATCGCGCCGCAGATGCCGATGCGCGCGCCCTTGCGCAGGTTGGCCAGCGCCGCCTCCAGCGTCTCGCCGCCGACATTGTCGAAGTAGATGTCGATGCCGTCCGGCGCGAGGTCGCGGACGCGCCGCGCCACCTGCTCGGACTTGTAATCGATGCAGGCGTCAAAGCCATAAGTCTCGACCACATGCCGGCATTTCTCCGGCCCGCCGGCGACGCCAATCACCTTTGAACCGCGCGCCTTGGCCAACTGGCCGACGACCGAGCCGACGGCACCGTTGGCGGCTGAAACCAGCACGATATCGCCCTCCCGATGGGCGCACACGTCCAGAAGCCCGAAGTAGGCGGTCATGCCGGGCATGCCCAGCCCGCCAAGCCAGCGTGCAGGCGGGGCCAACACGGGTCGATCTTGCTCAGCCCCTTGGCCGGGACCGCGCAGTGCGACTGCACGCCAAACGCGCCGCGCACCCAGTCGCCAGCCGCAAAGCCCGGCGCGCGCGACTCAACGACCTCGCCGACAGCAAGCGCGCGCATGACGTCGCCCAGTTGCACCGGCGGGATGTAGGACTTACCCTCGTTCATCCAGCCGCGCATCGCCGGGTCGATCGAGATGAAGTAGACGGCGACCAGAACCTCCCCTCGCCGGGCGTGGGAAGCGGCGCTTCGCGCAGGGTGAAGCATTCAGGTCCGGGCAGGCCGACCGGGCGCTGCGCGAGGCAAACGGCGATACTGTTCATGAAAATCCTCCCCAAATTCGACAAACAATGCCCGAGCGCCGGAACGCGCACAAGCTTGGGTGGTGGATCATTCTGAAAAACCGCTCGTGGTGAGCCAGGACGAACCACGAGCCGCTCACCCTTCGTCCAGCTCAGGGTGAGCGGCAGAATTTCAAAATGACCCGCCACCCGCCTGCGACCACGTCGCGCAGTGTCAAATAGTCGGATTGCGGTCACATTTGCGAAAACTTGGCTTCCAAGTCCGCGCTTTCGTTTCTAATGTCGCGCGAACATATGTCAGTCTCTTGAGGAACCCATGGCAGAGACCCGCGCCCGTCCGCTCTCCCCGCACCTTCAGGTCTACGAATGGCGGCCGAATATGGCTGTCTCGATCCTGCACCGCGCCACCGGCCTCGGCATGGCGCTGGTGGGCGGCATCGTGCTGGTCTGGTGGTTGAGCGCGGCGGCATCGGGCGAAGGCGCTTACGGGCACTTCCTTGGACTCATCGGCTCGCCGCTTGGCCTGCTGGTGCTGATCGGCCTGACCTGGGGCTTTTTCCAGCACCTGTGCTCGGGGCTGCGGCACCTGTTCATGGACACGGGTGCCGGCTACGATCCGGCGTTCAGCCGCAAGACCGCCGCTTTCACTTTCGTCGCCTCGACCGTACTGACGCTTGCGGTCTGGGTTTACGTTCTGGCCTTTTGAGGGGTTTGACCATGGCAATGCGCTCGGAACTGGGCAAGGTCCGCGGCCTCGGTGCCGCCAAAGGTGGTACGCACCACTGGTGGATGCAGCGGATCACCGCCATCGCCAACGTCCCGCTCGGCCTGTGGCTGATCGTGTCGCTGGCGCTCGGCGTCGCGGGCGATCACTTCGCCTTCACCACCTGGGTGTCGCAGCCGCTGGTCGCGGTGCTGCTGATCCTGTTCTCGGTCAACATCTTCTACCACATCGCGCTGGGTGCCCAGGTCGCGGTGGAGGATTATCTGCACGCGCCCGGTGCCAAGCTGACCCTGCTGGTCGCCATCAACCTCGCCTGCGTCGCCTGCGCCGTCGCCTGCATCTTCGCGGTCGCCAAGCTCGCGCTCGGCGCGCCCGGTTTCTAACGCTACGCGCGGGCACCGCCCGCTCTTGAGGAGCCTTTCGGCATGAACACCGCCTATCCGATCACCGACCACACCTACGATGCCGTCGTCGTCGGCGCCGGCGGCTCCGGCTTGCGCGCGGCCATGGGCATCGCGGAATCGGGTTTGAAGACCGCCTGCATCACCAAGGTGTTCCCGACACGCAGCCACACGGTCGCGGCCCAGGGCGGCATCGCCGCCTCGCTCGGCAACATGGGGCCGGACCACTGGACCTGGCACATGTACGATACGGTCAAGGGTTCCGACTGGCTCGGCGACCAGGACGCGATCGAGTATCTCTGCCGCGAGGCACCGGCGGCGGTTTACGAGCTGGAGCATTTCGGCGTGCCGTTCAGCCGCACCGAGGATGGCCGGATCTATCAGCGCGCGTTCGGCGGCATGACCCAGAACATGGGTGCCGGGCCCGCCGCGCAGCGCACCTGCGCTGCAGCCGACCGCACCGGCCACGCCATGCTACACGCGCTCTACCAGCAGAGCCTCAAGTACGCGACCGACTTCTATATCGAATATTTCGCCATCGACCTGATCATGGAGAACGGGCCTGCCGCGGCGTCATCGCCATGAACATGGAAGACGGCACGATCCACCGCTTCCGCGCCCATGCCGTGGTGCTGGCGACCGGCGGCTACGGCCGTGCCTACTTCTCCGCGACCTCGGCGCACACCTGCACCGGCGACGGCGGCGGCATGGCCCTGCGCGCCGGCATCCCGATGCAGGATATGGAGTTCGTCCAGTTCCACCCGACCGGCATCTACGGCGCGGGTGTGCTGATCACCGAGGGCGCGCGCGGCGAAGGCGGCTACCTGACCAATTCGACCGGCGAACGCTTCATGGAGCGTTATGCGCCGTCGGCCAGGATCTCGCCAGCCGCGACGTGGTGGCGCGCGCCATGGCGCAGGAAATCCGCGAAGGCCGGGGCGTCGGCAAGGAAGCCGATCACATCCACCTGCACCTCAACCACATCGACCCCGCGGTGCTCGCCGAGCGCCTGCCCGGCATCACCGAGACAGCGAAGATCTTCGCCGGCGTCGACCTGCGCAAGGACCCGATCCCGGTCGTGCCGACCGTCCACTACAACATGGGCGGCATTCCGACCAACTATCACGGCGAGGTCGTCACCCTGAAGGACGGCGACCCGGATACCGTGGTCCCCGGCCTGTTCGCGGTCGGAGAAGCCGCCTGCGTCTCCGTGCACGGCGCGAACCGGCTTGGCTCGAACAGCCTCATCGACCTCGTGGTGTTCGGCCGTGCGACCGGCCACCGCATCAACGCGCTGTACCGGCCGGATATGAAACAGCGCCGCTGCCCGCCGACTCCGCCGATATGGCGCTGACCCGGCTCGACCGCTTCCGCTACGCCAAGGGCGACGCCCCGACCGCACAGGTGCGTCTGGCCATGCAGCGGACCATGCAGGCCAACTGCGGCGTGTTCCGCACCACCGAAGTGCTGGACGAAGGCAAGCGCAAGATCGACGCCGTCTACCAGTCGATGGCCGACATCGGCATCACCGACCGCGGGCTGGTCTGGAACACCGACCTGATCGAGACGCTGGAACTCGACAACATGATCGGCCAGGCCGTCTCGACCGTCTACTCAGCCAGCAACCGCCAGGAAAGCCGCGGCGCCCACATGCATGAGGACCATGCAAAGCGGGACGACGAAACCTGGATGAAACACACGATCACATGGTTCAAGGATGGTGCTGTCACCCTCGACTACCGCCCGGTCCACACCTACACGCTCTCGAGCGATGTGGAGTACATCAAGCCGAAAGCGCGCGTTTACTGATCCGACTGAGCCTGGGCGGCGGGCTTAGGGACTGCCCTGTTTCGATTGTAGCGCCGTCGTCATCGCGAGGCAGCAAAGCTGAGCCTGTCCCGGCGAAAGCCGGGATGGCGATCCATTGAAACACAGGTGTTCCTGGATTGCCTCGGCGTAAACGCCTTGCAATGACGATCCCGTCCGAAACGAACAGACTCTAGTAGCGATTGTTTCGTCGAGCACAGAGCGAACGAACTTCACCAAGGTTGTTATTGAAATCGCAACGACTCGCGCATAGGCTGAACATCGGAGCAACAGATGGACCGGCGCGGGCCGCGTTGCCGCCCCGGACGGCTATCCGCCAGGGGCGACCCACGGGCGCACACCGGGCTCCGACGGAGACCCGCCATGCCTCTCGCCCGCATGATCTGCGCGTCGCAGACCAAATTTCCGGTTGGCCAGGCCAACGACAAGACCATATTCCGCGCGATCCACGACGAGTCGGCGAGGCACTACGCTGAGCGCCAGATTACCGGCGCGCTGTTGTTCGACTGGGATAACTTCCTGCAAATCCTCGAAGGCGACCGCGCGCGCCTGACCGATGCCTTCCTGTTCATGGCGCGCGACCCCGGCAGCAGCGCATTGTTCTGCTCGATTTCTCGCGGATTGACGAACGCGAGTTCGGCCGCTGGCAGATGCTGCTGCGCGACGACAGCCCGGAAACGGCGGCCCTGCTGCTGCGCTACAGCCCAACCGCGCACTGGAAGCCGGAGGCGATGCCGCCCACGGCTGCGCTGAAGTTCGCGCAGGCCCTGGTTCAGGCACGCGAAAGCCAGGCGGAACCGCCGCTGCGCGCCGCGCACGCCGCGCACGCCGCCTGAACATGGCCGGAATGTTTGACTCGACCGCTTTTTCGCATATGCACACTTGCGATTTGAAAGGCCGTCGGCGTCCATGCAGTTTCTCGACCAGTGCAAAATCTATCTCGCGTCCGGCCAGGGCGGGGACGGCTGCGTCTCGTTCCGGCGCGAAAAGTTCGTCGAATACGGCGGCCCAGACGGCGGCGACGGCGGACGCGGCGGGCATATCATCTTCGAGTGCGTGGCCGGGCTGAACACGCTCATCGATTTCCGCTACCAGCAGCACTTCAAGGCCGGGCGCGGCCATCACGGCCAGGGCTCCAACCGCACTGGCGGTTCTGGCGATGACATCGTCATCAAGGTGCCGGCCGGCACACAGATCCTCGCCGAGGACCGCGAGACCGTGATCGCCGACCTGACCCGGCCGGGCCAAAGGCTGCAACTTCTGCGCGGCGGGGACGGCGGCAGGGGCAACGCCACCTACGCCACATCGACCAACCGCGCGCCGCGCAAGTTCACCAAGGGCTATCCCGGCGAGGAGCTGTGGGTGTGGCTGCGCCTGAAGCTGATCGCCGACGCCGGACTGCTGGGCTTTCCCAATGCCGGCAAGTCGACCTTCATCAACGCGGTCACCAACGCCAACGCCAAGGTCGGCGCCTATCCGTTCACGACCCTGAAACCGCAACTGGGCGTGGTCGAGCACAAGGGCGTCGATTTCGTGCTGGCCGATATCCCGGGCCTTATCGAGGGGCGGCCGAAGGCGTCGGCATCGGCGATCGCTTCCTCGGCCACATCGAGCGCTGCCGCGTGCTGGTGCACCTGATCGACGTGACGGTCGACAGCCCGACCCGCGCTTACCGCACGGTTCGACACGAGCTGCGGGAATATGGCGGCGGGCTTGAGGATAAGCTGGAGATCGTCGCGCTCAGCAAGTGCGACCTGGTCGAGCCGGCGGTCGCCAAGCGCCGGCAGGGGCACTCGCGCGCGCGATCGGCAAGCCGGTACACCAGGTCTCGGCGGCAGCGCACCAGGGTTTGACGCCCATTCTGGATGCGCTGATCGAAGTGATCGCGCAAGGACGTCCGGCGGCCGATACCGCCGACTGGTCGCCGGTCTAGCATGGACGCGCGGCTGTTCGATCCGGATGTCTGCCCGCGCCTGGTGGTCAAGATCGGCTCGTCCCTGCTGGTGGCGCCGGACGGGCGGGTCCGGCGGGAATGGCTGGCCGGCCTGCTGGCGGAACTGGTCGAACGCCGCACCGCCGGGCAGCAGGTGCTCATCGTGTCGTCCGGCGCGGTGGCGCTGGCGCGCGGCGGCTGAAATTTCCCAAGGGCGGACGGGCAAGCCTCGAGGATGCGCAGGCGGCAGCCGCCGTCGGCCAGATCGAACTCGCGCAGACCTACGCCGACCTGCTGGCCCAGCACGACGTCCAGGCGGCGCAATTGCTGCTGACGCTGGACGACCTTGAGGATCGCCGCCGCTACCTGAACGTGACCGCGACCGTCGGGCGTCTCCTGGAGGCTGGCGCGATGCCGGTCATCAACGAGAACGACAGCGTGGCGACTGCGGAAATTCGCTTCGGCGATAACGATCGGCTGGCCGCACGCGTCGGTCAGGCCGTCGAGGCATCCGGGGTGATCCTGTTCTCCGACATCGACGGTTTCTACACCGCCGATCCGCGCCACGACCCCACGGCGACGCGGCTGGCGGCGGTGGCGGCGATCACGCCCGAGATCGAGGCGCAGGCGGGCGGCGCGGGCGCATCCGGCATGGGGTCGGGCGGTATGGCGGCCAAGCTGAAGGCGGCGCGCATCGCCATCGGCGGCGGCTGCCACCTCGCCATCGCCACCGGTCACGTCGAACGGCCACTTGTGCATTTCCGTGCGGGCGGCACCGGTACTGTCTTCGTCGCCACGGGCACGCCGCTTGCCGCGCGCAAGCGCTGGCTGGCCGGGCGCATCACGGTTGCCGGCGCGCTGACCGTCGACGATGGCGCGGTGCGCGCCCTGCGGGAGGGGCGCAGCCTGTTGGCGGCTGGCGTCACCGCCTGCACCGGGGCCTTTGCGCGCGGCGATGTGCTGGATGTGCGCAGCGCCGACGGCACATTGATCGCACGCGGCCTGGCCAGCTACGATGCGGACGAAGTCCAGCGCATCCGCGGCTGCAAAGCGCTGACATCGCCGCCCTGCTGGGCTATGCCCCCGGGCTGCCGTCATCCACCGCGATTCCCTGGTGCTGTTATGACCCCTGACGCCTTGATCCAGGATATGGGCCTGCGTGCCCGCGCTGCTGCGCAAGCGCTCGCCCTGGCGACGCCGGAGCAGAAATCCCGCGCGCTGGATGCGGCCGCCGCGGCGGTGCTGTCCGCCGAGGAAACGATCCTCGCCGCCAATGCGCAGGACATGGCGCAAGCGCAAGCACGCGGCCTCTCAGGGCGATGCTCGACCGCCTTCAGCTCGACCCCAAGCGCCTGGCCGGCATTGCCCAGGGCCTGCGGGATGTCGCCGCCCTGCCCGACCCGGTCGGCACCGTGCTGGCTGAATGGACGCGTCCCAACGGCCTGCGCTTCCAGCGCGTGCGGGTGCCGCTCGGTGTGATCGCGGTGATCTACGAGAGCCGCCCGAACGTGACCGCCGACGCCGGTGCGCTCGCCTTGAAGGCCGGCAATGCGGTGATCCTGCGCGGTGGCAGCGAATCCGTGCAGTCCTCAGCCGCACTGCACGCCTGCCTTGTCGCGGGGCTGCGCGCTGTCGATCTACCGGCGGATGCCATTCAACTGGTGCCGACCGTTGACCGTGCCGCTGTCGGTGCGCTGCTCGCGGCGCAGGGACTGATCGATGTGGTGGTGCCGCGCGGCGGCAAGTCGCTGGTCGAGCGGGTGCAGACGGAAGCGCGCGTGCCGGTGTTCGCGCACCTGGAAGGTATCTGCCACACTTACATCGACGCCGGCGCGGACCGGGACATGGCGGTCACAGTGACCCTGAACGCCAAGCTGCGCCGAACCGGCGTCTGTGGCGCGACGGAGACCGTGCTGATCGACCGCGCAGGCGCTGGCCATCTGGCGACGCCAGTGCTGACCGCCCTGCTGGACGCCGGCTGCACCGTACGCGCAACGCCGGAGCTGGCGGCGCTGGACCCTCGCATAGCCCTGGCCAACGACCTCGACTGGTCGACCGAATATCTTGATGCGATCGTCTCCGCGACCCTGGTTGACGGGGTTGACGGCGCGATAGGCCACATCAACCGTTACGGCTCGCATCACACGGACGCCATCGTCACGCAGGACACCGCTGCAGCCGAGCGATTTCTCGCCCAGGTCGACTCGGCGATCGTGCTGGTCAACGCCTCGACCCAGTTCGCGGACGGCGGAGAATTCGGCTTCGGTGCGGAGATCGGCATTGCGAC
Organism: Hankyongella ginsenosidimutans; assembly: GCF_005144965.1. Classification (GTDB taxonomy): domain Bacteria; phylum Pseudomonadota; class Alphaproteobacteria; order Sphingomonadales; family Sphingomonadaceae; genus Hankyongella; species Hankyongella ginsenosidimutans. The sequence goes on along the minus strand of NZ_CP039704.1, from coordinate 1,677,156 downwards.
CGGGCGTATGCACGCGCGCGGCCCGGTGGGCGTCGAACAGCTCACCACCTACAAATATCTCGTACGCGGCAGCGGGCAGACCCGCCCGGCATAAGCAAGCCGAAGGTGATTAACACCGGTTAACCATCCCTTAAAGGTTTGGCACTACCTCGGAACTCATGGTGCAGATTCTGGCGCATACGCGAGATTTCATCCGGTGGCTCACCGCCCCGCTGCAAATCCAGTATCACGATGCGTCGCAGCCCTCGATCATGCTGGCCAGCGCCTATATCGTCTACAATCGCGTCAATTTCGGCATCACCTCCGTTGCCGCCGTCGCCATTCTTGCCACGTTCTGGGGCTGGGTGCCTGAGCCCATCCTCTGCGGCTGGGTCGGCTGTCTGCTGGTGCTGACGGCGCTCAGGGCGCGCAATCTCTGGATCATCAGCCGCGTCGGCGTGACCGCGCGCGCAGCCGAGCGTGTCCTGCGGCAAGCGTCGTTATGGCTGACGGCCGCCGGTCTCGTGTGGGGCGCAAGCATCGCCGCGTTCTGGTGGCTCGATCCGCAACGCCAGATGATCATGACGATGACCGTGGCCGCCGCCGCCAGCGGCGCCTGGGTCATCTTGTCGCCAGTGCAGACGGCGATGCGCCTGTTCACCATCTGCGCGCTGACGCCTTATGCGGTTTACTATGCGCTTGCCCCGGGCGGCGTCGGCTTGCCGTTTGCGACCTTCATTGTGCTGCTGGCGGGCGGCATGTCGCTTGCCTCCCGCATCGTCTATCGCTCGCTACTGTCCAGTTACCGATCGCAGGAGACGGCGCAGAACGCCAATCGGCGGTTCCTGACGGCTCAGAACGAGTGGGCGGAGCTGAGCGGCGCGGCCGAAGCCTTCGCACTGTTCGACGAAGAGGGCGGCCTGCTGCTCTGGAACGATGCCTACAGCACCTTGCTCGGCCTGTCGCGCAGCGCGCTCAGCCGGGGCATGACAGCGCGGGAAATTGGTGCTGTCGCCATGGTGCGCAATCTGCCGGAAATGCAGATCCTGACCGACGACCGGGAGGCGCTGGAGTCCTTCGCGGTCACCATCGCAGAGTTGCAACTGGGCAGGAGCTGGCTGCGCAGCACGGTCCGCCGCCTGTCGAACGGCCACGTCGCCGTCAGCCATGTCGACGTCACCAGCCTGAAGCTGCGCGAGGCGGAGCTGCTGGCGCTGCAACTCGATCTGGAGGCCGCCAGGGTCGGCGCCGAGGAAGCCAGTCAGGCCAAATCCCGCTTTCTCGCCAACATCAGCCATGAGTTACGCACGCCGCTCAACGCCGTCATCGGCTTTTCGGATCTGCTGGTGCAGGACGCCGAGCGCACGGGCGACAAAGCGGAAAAGCAGCGCGATTACGCCCGCCTGATCCTCTACAGCGGCCACCATCTGCTGAGCCTGGTCGACGACATGCTGGACCTGGCGCGCATCGAGTCCGGCAAGGTCAGCGTCGACCTGCACGCCATCGATATCTGCGAGCTGGTGAAGACCGCCAGCCACATCGCCATGGGCCGCCAGATCGGCACGCACCGTCGCATCGTGCTGACCGGCATCGAGACACCGCACAGCGTCTACGCCGACCCGCGCCTGTTGCGGCAGGCCCTCATCAACATCGTCGGCAACGCGATCAAGTTCTCGGACGTCGACGACCCTATCGAGATCGCGGTGAGCAAGTCCGGGCCACAAATCGTGGTGACGATCGTCGATCACGGCATCGGCATTCCGGAAGACATGCTCGAGGAAGTGCTGAAGCCGTTCGCGCAGGTCGAATCCTCGGAGACCCGCCGCTACGGCGGCGTCGGCCTGGCCTGCCGCTGGCCAAGCAGTTCCTGGAGATGATGGGCGGCACCCTGACATTGAGCAGCACCCTGCAGGTCGGCACGACGGTCACACTCGCGGTGCCAGCCGCGGTGCTGGACGCTGGCGCGGCGCGGCGTTCGGCCTGACCTCCCCTGGGGCAACCCAGACTCTACGGCCCAGCTTTTGCGCGCGCCGCCAGCCGCGCGGCGACAATCCGAAAGCGCCAGGCCATGGCCAGCGCGGTGAACAGCATGCCGATCCCGAACGCCAGCGCCAGCCCAACCCCGCCCATGCCGAACCCGACCACAAGGACGGTGGCCGCCGCCAGCGCAACCCCGAGATAGCCCACGATCTGCAAGACGGAGGCCACGACCTCGTCGCCAGCCGAGCGCAAGGACAACATGAGCACGAAGGCGACGCCATCGAACAGCATGAACGGCGTGAACGCGCGCAACTGCGCGATCGCTGCAGCCGCCGTCGCGGCATCCGGGTTGAACGGACGGATCGCCAGCGACAGGTTCGGGTATAGCACCGCCACCAGAAGCGCCATGGTCAGCACGCTGAGTGCGCTCGCCAGCCAGCAGCGCAGCCCGATTTCGCGCCATTGCTGCGCGCCGTACGCGTTGCCGACCCGGACCGACGCCGCCGTCGCCAGGCTGATGCCGATGATCAGCACGATCAGATGCAGCGAAAGCAGGATCTGGAAGCCAGCCGCCACGGCCGCGCCGAAACGCCCGGCCCAGACCGCCAGCGTATTAAGCCCCAGCAGGTCGAGCATGGTGGCCAGACCCGGCGCAAAGCCAAACCGGCGCAAAGCCCGGCCTTCACGCCACGCGCGTCGCCACCCGCGATCGAGCACGCCGTAACGTTCCGCATCCGGCATCCAGCGCAGATAGCCGAGCTCGACCAGCGTCGTCAGCGTCACGGCGAGCGCCGTCGCCAGCGCCGCACCCGTCGCGCCGAGCGCCGGCGCACCCAGATTGCCGTATATGAACACCCAGTTCAGAAAGACATTGAGCGGTAGCGCCGAGGTGGTGATGATCATGCCCGGCTTCGGTCGGCCGATCCCCTGCAGGAAGAAGTAGGCCGCCGAACCGACGAGCGTCGGGATGTAGCCAAGCGAGATCGCCGCACTGAAGGCCACCCCGCCATCCACCAGATCCGGCGCGAGGCCGGCCAACTGGAGAACCGGGCGCGCCAGCAGCAGGATGAGCGCCGTCAGCGCCGCGCCGAGCGCCAGCGCATAGAGCAGCCCCTGGCGCATGATGTCGCCACACCGACGGGGATCGCCGGCTCCGACCGCACGCGCGGCAAACACGGAGATCCCCGCCATCAGGCCGATGCCGGAGATGATCGCCACCCAGTTCAGCGCCCGACCCATGCCGAGATAGGCGAGTTCCTGCGTGCTCGCCTGCCCGACCATCACCGTATCGATGACGTTCAGGCCCATGCGGCTGGCCTGCGCGATCATCATCGGCCAGGCGAGCTTCAGCAGGGTCGCCGTCTCGGCGCGCAGACGGCGCAGAAGCGGTGCCCCAGGCGCGGGATCGGCCTCGGGAAGGGTCAGGTGCGACATGATGGCGGCTCGTGGTTGGGCGCTTTCGCTACCACGTTCACCGCCGGGAAGGCAAAGCCGCTTATCCCACCGGCAGGAGGCTTATCCCCGGTGGCGGCGGCATATCGTCCGGCACGAAGAAATCCGGCAACAGCGGCTGGCTCGGATCGACCCGGTAACGGTCGAAATCGGTGACGCCCTTGCCCGTAAGATAAGTGTCGTCGATCAGGAAATTGCCGGTGAAACTGGCCGACGGCTCGTGGAAAATCTCGTAGGCCGCATCCGCCAGAATATCGGCGGTGCGGCTTTTGCGCATGCCTTCGTCGCCGAGCAGCGCAAACTTGACTGCGGCTGTTGCAATCGTGGTGCGCGGCCACAAGGCGTTGAAGGCAATTTTGTCCTTCAGGAACTCCGCCGACATGCCCAGCACGCACAACGACATGCCGAACTTGGCCATGGTGTAGGCGACATGGGGTGCGAACCACTTGGCCTTCATGTCGAGCGGCGGCGACAGCATCAGCACATGCGGGTTCTGCGCCTTGCGCAGGTGCGGCACACAGGCCTTGGAGACCAGGAAGGTGCCACGGGTATTAACCTGGTGCATCAGGTCGTAGCGCTTCATTTCGGTCGCCTCGGTCGGCGAAAGGCTGATCGCCGACGCGTTGTTGACGCAGATGTCGATGCCGCCGAAGGTCTCGACGGTCGTCGCAACCGCTTGCAGAACCGACTCCTCGTCGCGCACATCGACGATCAGCGGCAGGGCCTTGCCGCCGGCCGCCTCGATCTCCTCGGCCGCCGAATAGACGGTACCGGGCAGATGCTTGTGCGGCTCGGCGGTCTTGGCGGCGATCGCGACGTTGGCGCCGTCGCGCGCCGCGCGCAGTGCAATCGCCAGGCCGATGCCGCGACTGGCGCCGGTGATGAACAGAGTTTTGCCAGCGAGACTCATGATTTTCCTCTCCCCTTATGCGAATTTCGAGAAATCGGGCGCGCGGCGCTGCAGGAACGCCGCGAAAGCTTCCTGCGCCTCCGGCGAACGCAGGCGGGCCATGAATTGCGCGCCTTCTGCATCCATGATGCGGGCGTAGCTTTCCGCGTCGCGCATCAGCCGCTTGGTGATGCGCAGCGCCTCCGGTGGCCGCTGCGCCAGCGCCTTGGCGCCGGCGAGCGCTGTCTCGAGGAGGCGGTCGGCGGGGACAGCCGTATTGGCGAGGCCGAGCCGCGCCGCCTCCAGCCCGCTCAGCTTCTCGCCGAGCGCGAACATGGCGTAAGCCCGGGCATGACCGATCCGCGCCGGCATCAGCAGGCTGGACGCCGCCTCCGGCACCAGCGCCAGATTGATGAAGGGCGTTGAGAGCTGCGCATCCTCCGCCACAAAGACCAGATCGCAATGCAGCAGCAATGTCGTGCCGATCCCGACGGCAGCGCCATGGACAGCAGCGACCAGCGGCTTTTCCGCATGAGCCAGCGCCTTCAGCACGCGGGTGACCGGCATGGCGGCAAAGTCCACCGCGGCCGTTGCAACACTTGCAAAGTCCATGATGTCGTTACCGGCGGAAAAGCAATCACCCTCGGCCCGGAACAACACGACGCGAACCGTGGGGTCCGTGGCGGCCGAGTCCAGGGCATCGGCGATCGCCGCATACATGGCGTTGGTCAGTGCGTTCTTTTCTCCGGGCGCTGCAGCACGATATGCAGGACGCCATCCTCAAGGCGGGCTGCGATATGTTCGGTCATGCCAATTGCTCCTTCCGCGTCGATGCCGTGTGTTCTTCGGCGACCAGCTCCTTCTTGGAGAGCTTCCCGATCATGGTCTTGGGCAAGGCATCGCGCAGCTCGATGCTCGCCGGCTGCTCGTGCTTGCCGATACGGGTCCTGAGATAAGCCTTCAGGTCGTCCGCCGTGACATGGCCCTTGGCGTCATCGTTCAGCACCACGAACGCCTTGGGGCGCTGGCCGAGATATTCGTCCGGAATGCCGATGACCGTCGCCTCGCGCACGCTGCCGTGCGCATACAGCGCTTCCTCGATCATGCGTGGGAACACCTTGAAGCCGCCGACGGTGATCATGTCCTTCAGCCGGTCGACGATGAACAGATACCCGTCTTCATCAAGGTAACCGAGATCGCCGGTCTGGAGGTAGCCATGCCCGAGCACGGCGGCGGTCGCCTCCGGCCGATGCCAATAGCCGCGCATGACCTGTGGCCCGCGCAGGCAGATTTCGCCGACTTCGCCCTGCGGCAGGATGCGGGCCGGATCGTCCTTGTCGACGATCAGCACCTGCGTGCCCGGCACCGGCAGACCGACCGAGCCTGCCTTGTTAACACCATGGACCGGGTTCACCGAGGCGATGCTTGTGCTCTCGGTCAGGCCATAGCCTTCGACGATGATGCCGCCGCTCGTCTGCTCGAACTTCTTCTTGAGTTCGACCGCCATCGGCGCGCCGCCGGAGATCGACACCCGCACCGATTTCATGGCGGCCAGCGCCTCTGCATCCGCACCGAGCATCGCCTGGAACATCGTCGGCACGCCTGGCATCAGCGTGATGCGATGGCGTTTAATCGCCTTCAGCGCCGGTTTCAGTTCGAATTTGGGCAGGATGGCGATCAACCCGCCGCACATCGTCATGCCGTTCAGCACGGTGATGTTGGCGAAGATATGGAAGAACGGCAGCGCGCCCAGCATGCGCTCAACCCCGAAGGCCAGCCCGCCCTGGCGCCGATCGCCTGCTGCGTCGCCATGCTGACGTTGGCGTGGGTGAGCATCGCCCCTTCGGCACGCCCGTCGTGCCGCCGGTGTATTGCAGCAACGCCAGATCCTCAGTCGGGTCAACCGGACGGCGCTCGTAAGAACCCGTGTGGCGCAGCAGACGGCGTGCCGGGATACGGCGCTCGCAGGGCTTGACCCGGGCCACGAGCTGGCGCTTGGCGACGCGGAATGCCCAGCGCGCGGCGACGGGCAAGGCGTCGGCGAAACTACAGACGATCAGCGCCTTGAGGCGGCTTGCCTCCAGCACGGCGTTGATCGTGTCGTAGAGCGCGGCAAGATCGAGGCAGACCATGAAATCGGTCTGACTGTCCTCGACCTGGTGGATCAGCTCGGGCGTGGAATAGAGCGGCGAGAAGTTGACGACGGTGCCGCCAGCCTTGAGCACGGCATAGTAAAATATGACATATTGCGGGCAGTTCGGCAGGAACAGGCCGACCCGGTCGCCCTTGTCGAGGCCCATGGCCTGCAGCGCCGCGGCCACTCGATCCGCCTGCGCATTGATTTCGCCGTAGGTGTAGATGCGGCCGAGAAAATCGAGATAAGATTGTTGCGGCGCGCGCTTGGCGGCCTGCTCCAGGAGAGCCTGAACCGGCATCGGACGGGCTTCCTCCGGCCGGCCGACATTCGTCTTTGCGCTTTCGTTCGTCATGTCCTTCTCCCAAGGCGTGCGTTCTGGTGCGCACGTGTGGTCCGACTTCGACATTTGCATCCCGCGCCCGCACGCTCGTGTGCAAATACCCGAGTCGGATTACTTGCAATTCTTTGTTTCTCATGGAGTTTTGAATTCGACATTTGATGCCACGCCCGCCGCAAAGGGGATCAAATGCCAAATCCGCTCCACGAGCTCGAATTCTTATTCGCACGTCAGCCTGCGAACAGGTCAACCTCCCGGCCGTCGCGGATTTCGGTTGTCCGGTCCAAGCGCCCCTGGCGCACGAGATGATTGATGTGCGCGAAGGCTTCCCGCTGCCCATCATGATGTCGTTGTCGGTGAGCACACGGCCGAACAAGGCCGGGAAGCACTCGACGGCGGTGCGCGGCGCCTCCCGGCAGAAGGCCGCGACCCGCGCCAACTTGTCGGCATGGTCTGCCTGAAGCTGGCGCACGCGTGCATGCAGACCCTGGAACGGCTCATTGTGCGAAGGCAGCACGAGCAGCGAGTCGGGCAGTGCCAGCAAGTCCTCCAGGCTGTCCAGCCAATCCCCAGCGGATCCTCGTGCGGCTCCATGGGATAGACGGAAACATTCGAGGTGATGCGCGGCAGCACCTGATCGCCGGAAATCAGAATCCCCGTTCATCACTGACCAGACAGCAGTGTTCCGGCGCGTGGCCGCGCCCGACGTGGATCCGCCACGCCGCCCCGCCGATCCGGTGCACCTGCCCATGCTGCAGTCGAGTGTAGCCGACGGGGAGTGGCGTCACCGCCCGCGCAAACAGACCCCACCCCGCTTGGCGAAGCGGTCGATGGAGTCCGACGGCCAGCCGGCGCGCGCATAGAAGGCCTGCACCCCTCCGGCGGTGCCGGAAGCGCGCCCAGCATCAGAAAGGACGCCATCAGGTAATCGGTGCGGGACATCAGCAGCGGCGCACCGGTCTCCCCTGCAAGCCAGCCGGCAAGGCCGATATGATCCGGGTGGTAGTGGGTTACGAAGATTCGCGAGACAGGCTTGCCGGCGATCAGTGGGCCGCTGAGCACCGCCCGCCAGACCTCATGACAGCCGGGCACGCCGAGGCCGGTATCGACGACAACCCAGGAATCTCCATCCTCGAGCAGCCAGAGATTGATGTGGTCGAGCGCGAACGGCAGCGGCATGCGCAGCCAGAAAACGCCAGGCGCAATCTCGTGCGGCGACTGCGGCTCCGGCTTCCAGCGCCCGAGCGGATACATCAATCCGCGGAATTCGCTCGGGGCGGCGGCATCCGCTGGACCCGGGGCGCAACCTCAGGCTGGGTGAGGGACTGGTCGGTCACAGACGGTCTCCTTACCCGAAAGCTATCTTACGTTGACGTAAACGTAAAGCGCGATATCGGGTCGTGTCTCAGTTTGAACATCCGCGCGTGGCGAGCTTGGACGAACCACGAGCCGCTCAGCCCTTCGACCAGCTCAGGGTGAGCGGGGAGGTTTCAAACTGAGGCACGACCCGCGATCACGCAGCAGCCTTCGGTGGGAAGACCAGCAAAGTCGACGTGCCATGGCCGACGACCCGTCCGCGCGCGTCCGTGGCGACCGCGTCGGCCGTCACGATTGTGCGCCCTGCGGTGACGACCCGCCCGACGCAGCGGATGCGCCCCGAGTCGGGAAAGAGCGGGCGGCTGAAGTTCGCCTTGGTTTCAATGCTGGTGTAGCCAACCCCGGCCGGCAAGGTTGTATGGCAAGCGCAGCCGCAGGCGCTGTCGATCAGGGTCAGCAGCATGCCGCCATGGACGGCGCCGAGGGGATTGAGCAGCTCCGCAGTCGGCTCGCCTTCAAAATCGCCACCCCTCGCCGACCTCGGCCAGCCAGAAGTTCAAGGTACGGGCCATGGTCGGCGCCGGCAGGCGTTTCTCGATCATCGCCTGCATCAGCTCCAGCCCGGACATGCTTGCCAGCTGCGCCGGCTCGATAGGTCCAAACGTCACATTTTCCAGCATGGTCACCCTTTCCTCGATCCCTTCTGCACCAGAATGATACGTAGTGTCTCAGTTTGAAATTCTGCCGCTCACCCTGAGCTTGGACAGAAGGGGTGAGCGGCTCGTGGTTCTGACCGAGCTCACCACGAGCGGATTTTTCAAACTGAGGCACTACCGAATGATAGACCAACTTGACGTTTACGTAAACGGCAGGCATGCTGCCCACATGAAGCGAGAGATTCGGTTGATGTTCGAGCCTGATGCGAGCCATGTGCCCGCCGATGCGCGTTTTACCATTACCGAGCTCGCCGAGCAGTTCGGCATCACCACGCGTACGATCCGCTACTATGAGGACGAGGGGATGATCTCGCCGGAGCGGCAGGGTCAGAATCGCATCTACTGCAAGCGGGACTATGCGCGTCTGCGCTGGATTCTACGTGGCAAGCGCACAGGCTTTTCACTGTCCGAGATCCGGGAGATGCTCGACCTTTACGATCTCGGGGACGGGCGTGAGCGCCAGCGCGAGGTGACTCTCAGCCATTGCCGCGCCAAGCTGCAGGCATTGAAAGAACAGCGGGCGGATATAGATTTCCTGATTGAGGAGCTTGAGCATTTCTGCGTCATGCTCAATCACAAGGTTAATTCAAGGCAGCCTGTAGGCTGAAAAACAAATCGAGGCGGAACGGAAGCTTAATATCCAACCGCCTGTATGTGGGAGAGGAGCATGCCGGTTTACGCCGCACCCGTTAAGGACGCGAGTTTCGTCCTGTTCGATATGATCAACATCGAGAAATACGCCAACCTGCCCGGCTTCGCGGACGCGTCGCCGGATCTGGTGCGCAGCGTGCTCGATGAGGCCGCCAAGTTCGTTGAAGGCGTGTTGCAGCCATTGAACCGCACCGGCGACATCGTCGGCTGCGTGCGCAATGCCGATGCGACCGTCACCACGCCTCCGGGCTTCAAGGATGCCTATGACAAGTTCTGCGAAGGCGGCTGGGGCACCTTGTCGGCCGATCCGGAATACGGCGGCCAGGGCCTGCCGCACATGCTGGCCTCGGTGTTCGAAGAGTTCGCGATTTCCGCGAACATGTCCTTCTCGCTCTATCCCTTCCTGACCCAGGGCGCGGTCGCGGCGATGATGGCGGTTGGCTCGGACGAGCAGAAGCGCAAATACATTCCCAACATGGTCTCCGGCCGCTGGACAGGGACCATGAACCTGACTGAGCCGCACTGCGGCACCGACCTCGGCCTGCTGCGCACCCGCGCCGAACCGCAGGAGGACGGCACCTACAAGATCACCGGCACCAAGATCTTCATCTCGGCCGGCGAACATGATCTGGCGGAAAACATCATCCACCTCGTGCTGGCGAAGCGCGCCGGCGCGCCGGACAATGTGAAGGGCATCTCGCTGTTCATCGTGCCGAAGGTGCTGGTGAACGAAGACGGATCGCTCGGCGCCCGCAACGCCGTCTCCTGCGGCTCGATCGAGCACAAGATGGGCCTGCACGGCAACGCCACCTGCGTGATGAATTACGACGGTGCGACCGGCTACCTGATCGGCGAGGCGGAAAAGGGCCTGAACGCCATGTTCATCATGATGAACGCAGCGCGCCTCGGCGTCGGGCTGCAGGGCCTCGGCGTTTCGGAAGTCGCCTACCAGAACGCGGTCGCCTATGCGAAGGACCGGGTGCAGGGCAAGGCGATCGACCGCTCGACCCCGGCCGATGTCCGCGCCGATCCGATCATCGTGCACCCCGACGTGCGTCGCATGCTGATGGACATGCGCTGCTTCAACGAAGGCGCGCGCGCGCTGACATTGTGGGGCGCGCTGCAGGTCGACCTGGCGCACAGGGCGGCAACCGAAGAAGAGCGCCAGAAGGCGGACGACCTCATCAGCCTGCTGACCCCGGTCATCAAGGGCGTCCTGACCGACAAGGGCTATGAAAACGCGACCTGGGCGCAGCAGTGCCTCGGCGGCCATGGCTATGTCGAGGAATGGGGCATGTCGCAGTTTGTGCGCGACGCGCGCATTGCCCAGATTTACGAAGGCACCAACGGCGTGCAGGCGATGGATCTGGTCGGCCGCAAGCTGCCCAAGGACGGCGGCAAGCTGATCCGCGGCTACTTCGAGACCCTGCAGGGCTTCCTCGCCGAGGCCAAGGCGGACGCGCGCCTGAAAGACTTCGTCGGCCCGCTGGAAAAGGGCCTTGGCGATCTTCAGGGCGCGACGATGTGGCTGATGCAGAACGCGTTCGCAAACCCGAACAACGCCGGCGCCGCAGCCTATGCCTACATGAACCTGCTCGGCCTGGTGTCGCTTGGCCATATGTGGACCTGGATGGCGCAGAGCGCCTACGCCAAGCTCGACCAAGGCGCCGAGGACAAGGCGTTCTATGAAACCAAGCTGCTGACCGGCCGCTACTACATGAACCGCCACATGCCGGACACCCACGGCTGGCGCGCGAAGGTGGAAGCCGGCGCCGAGCTGATGATGGCGATGCCCGCCGACGCCTTCTGACGAACCAGCGCACCGACTCTGCCACCGTGAAGATCATGCCGCCGCGATAGAACGGCAAACCCTTGGAGGACCTTATGGCCGAAGCCTATATCTACGACGCCGTGCGCACCCCACGCGGCAAGGGCCGCAAGGATGGTGCCCTGCACGAGATCGCCCCGTCCAGTTGGCGAGCCAGTTGCTCAACTCCATCCGCGAGCGCAACAACATCGACACCGCCGACGTCGACGACGTGATCCTCGGCTGCGTGATGCCGGTCGGCGAGCAGGGCGCAGACATCGCCCGCACCGCAACGCTGGTCGCCGGCTATGCGATCACGACGCCCGGCGTGCAGATCAACCGCTTCTGCGCATCCGGCCTGGAAGCCGTGAACATGGCCGCGGCGAAGGTGTTCAGCGGTGAGGCGAACTTCGCCATCGGCGGCGGCGTCGAAGCCATGAGCCGGGTGCCGATGGGCGCGGACGGCGGTGCCATCGCCAGCGACCCGACGATCGCCATGAACAATTACTTCGTGCCGCAAGGCGTCGCCGCTGACCTGATCGCCACCAAATACGGCTTCAGCCGCGACGACGTGGACGCCTATTCGGTCGAGAGCCAGCGCCGCGCCGCCAAGGCCTGGGCGGAAAACCGCTTCGCCCGGTCGATCGTGCCGATCAAGGACGTGCTAGGCGAGATTGCGCTCGCCCACGACGAGCACATGCGCCCGGACTCGAACATGCAATCGCTGGCCTCGCTGAAGCCGGCGTTCGAGGCCATGGGCGAGACCATGCCGGGCTTCGATGTGGTCGCCATGCAGCGGTACCCGGAAGTCGAGCGTATCAACCACGTCCACACCGCCGCGAACTCGTCCGGCATCGTCGACGGGGCCAGTGCCGTGCTGGTCGGCAGCAAGGAGATCGGCGAGAAGTACGGTCTGAAGCCGCGCGCCCGCATCAAGGGCATGGCCTCGATCGGCTCCGACCCGACGATCATGCTGACCGGCCCGACGCCGGTAACCGAGAAGCTGCTGAAGCGGCTCGGGATGAGCGTTCAGGACATCGACCTGTACGAGTTGAACGAAGCCTTCGCCAGCGTCGTGCTGCGCTACATGCAGGCGCTCAACATCCCGCACGACAAGATCAACGTCAACGGCGGCGCCATCGCCATGGGCCACCCGCTCGGCGCGACCGGCGGCATGATCCTCGGCACCGCGCTCGATGAACTGGAGCGCAGCGGCAAGGGCACCGCGCTAATCACGCTCTGCGTCGCGAGCGGCATGGGCACCGCCACGGTGATCGAACGCCTGTAATTTGCATGATCGGCGGCGCTGCGCCGCCGGCATGCCTTGATTTCAACGATAAGCGCCTTTGGGAGGGCCGCCATGAGTTTTGAAACGCTGCGCTACGAGGTCGATGCAGACGGTATCGCGCTGGTGACATTCGATGTGCCCGGCAAGTCGATGAACACCCTGACCAACAAGACCCAGGACGAACTGAACAGCGTGATCGATCGGGCGGTCGCCGACGCTGCCGTCAAAGGCATCGTCATCACCAGCGGCAAGCCCGGCAACTTCTTCGCCGGCGCCGATCTGGTGGAGGTCTCGGGGCATTTCTTCAGCGACGCCATGGCGAACGCCTCGCCGAAGCAGGTCGCCGAACAGGTCGCCGTGATGTCCAACCTCTATCGCAAGCTGGAGACCTGCGGCAAACCGATTGCCGTCGCTGTCGACGGGCTGGCGGTCGGCGGCGGCTTCGAATTGGTCATGGCCTGCCATTACCGCGTCGCCTCCGACAATCCGAAGACGCAGTTCGGCCTGCCGGAAGTCAAGGTCGGGCTGCTGCCGGGCGCGGGCGGCACCCAGCGCCTGCCGCGCATCATCGGCGTGCAGCCGGCGCTGCTCTACATCCTCGAAGGCAAGAACATGTCGGCCATGGAGGCCAAGGGCCTCGGCGTCGTGCAGGAGGTCGCGCCAGCGGCGGAGATTGTCGCCAAGGCCAAGGCCTGGGTGCTGGCGAACCCGACCAAGGGTTCGGCACCCTGGGACGCCAAGGACTTCAAGGTACCGGGCGGCGCCGGGCACATGAACCCGAAATATGCCGAGACGTTCATCGGCGGTTCCGCCATGGTCAGCGGCCGCACCTTCATGAACTACGAGGCGCCGCGCGCCATCATGGCCACGATTTACGAGGGCGTGCAACTGCCCATCGACCGGGCATTGGCGCTTGAAATCAAGTACTTCACCAAGCTGATTCTGGGCACGCAGGCCAAGGCGATGATCCGCACCCTGTTCGTCAACAAGCAGGCGGCCGAGAAGGGTGCGCGTCGCCCGGCCGACATCGCGCCGATGCCGTGCAAGAAGATCGCCATGCTCGGTGCGGGCCTGATGGGTGCCGGCATCGCCATGGTCACCGCGCAGGCCGGAATCGAGGTGGTTCTGCTCGACCGCGACCAGGCGAGCGCCGAGAAGGGCAAGGCCTACACCGCTGACCGTCTGGCCAAGGATGTGAAGCGCGGCAAGATGAGCCAGGACAAGGCGGACGCCATCCTGGCGCGCATCCACCCGACCGAGCGCATGGAAGACGTCGCCGGCGCCGACCTGGTGATCGAGGCCGTGTTCGAGGAGCGCGGCATCAAGGCCGACATCACCAAGCGCACCGAAGCCGTGCTCGGGCCGGATGTGATCTTCGGGTCCAACACCTCGACCCTGCCGATCACCGGACTGGCGGAAGCCTGGTCGAAACAGGAGAATTTCATCGGCATCCACTTCTTCTCGCCGGTCGAGAAGATGCCGCTGGTGGAGATCATCGTCGGCAAGAACACCGGCCCGACCGCCATCGCCAAAGCGATCGACTATGTCGCGCAAATCCGCAAGACGCCGATCGTCGTCAACGACAGCCGCGGCTTCTACACCTCGCGCTGCTTCGGCACCTACGTGCTGGAAGGTTATCACATGATCGCGGAAGGCGCGGGCGCAGCCCTGGTCGACAACTGCGGCCGCTTCACCGGCATGCCGGTCGGCCCGCTGGCGGTCGGCGACGAGGTGGCGATCGATCTTTCCTACAAGATCAAGGAGCAGTCGAAGAAGGACCTTGGCGACGCATACGTCCACACCAAGGGCGACGACGTCATTGACAAGATGATGGAACTTGGCCGCTTTGGGCGCAAGAACGGCAAGGGTTTCTTCGTGTATCCGGAGGATGGCGGCAAGAAGTACCTCTGGCCGGACCTGCCGACCGTCTTCCCGCTTGCCGACGAGCAGCCGAGCCCCGACGATGTGAAGACCCGTCTGATCTTCCGCCAGATCGTCGAGTGCGCGCGCTGCTTCGCCGAGGGCGTGCTGGAAACGCCGGAAGACGGCGACCTCGGCGCGATTTTCGGCTGGGGCTTCCTGCCCTTCACCGGCGGTCCGTTCAGCTACATGGACAGTCTGGGCCTGGCCAAGGTCGTTGAAATCCTCGACGGGCTGGCCGCGAAGCACGGGCCGCGCTTTGCGCCGCCGCAGCTGCTGCGCGACATGGCGGCCAAAGGCGCAAGCTTCTACGGGCATGATTCGCTGAAACAAGCGGCCTGATCGCAACGGCGGTGCGCCTCTCGGCGCATCGCCGCAGTTTGTTACGTCCGTAAGCAACAATAGTGGCATTTTGCATTGCAATATGCCATTGCAGTTGCTGTGCCTAAAAACATAGTCGAATCTATGGCTTCTCGCGCAGTTTCTGTGGCTTTTGACATCACGTACCGCCATTTTATTGGCGAAGCGTTGAGTCGCATGCCATGTGTGGCAGCCGCCACTTGCAAAATGGCCAGCTTCCCGCCATGCTCAATAACAAACGCGCCTCACGACGATACAGTGTGGGGAACAACAATTTTATGAGGAGATCCTAGATGCAGCATTCACTTCTGTCTGGCGTTGCGCTTTTGCCTTGCTGCAAGCTACGCCAGTTCTGGCGCAGGAACAGACCGCGGCGACTTCCACCGCCGCCAACGAGCAGAGCGTCGAACTTGACACCATCATCGTCACGGCGACCAAGCGCGCGCGCAACCTGCAGGACGTGCCGATCGCCATCAGCGCCGTCGGCTCTCTGGAGCTGAAAACGGCCGGCATCACGGACGTCCGCGAACTGCAACGCCTGTCCCCAAGCCTTTTGCTCACCTCGACTTCGGCGGAAGCGGCCGGCACGACAGCGCGGATCCGCGGCATCGGCACCACCGGCGACAACCCCGGCCTTGAATCTTCGGTCGCCGTGATCATCGACGGCGTGTACCGCAACCGGAATAGCGTCAGCTTCACCGACCTCGGCGAGATCGAGCGCATCGAAGTCGCCCGTGGTCCCCAGGGGACCTTGTTCGGTCGCAACGCCTCGGCGGGTCTCATCAACGTGGTCACCAAGGGTCCGAGCTACGAAACGGACGCCTATGCCGAAGCCAGCTACGGCAATTATAATTATGCGCGCGTGGCGGCCGGCGTCACGGGTAGCCTGATCGAGAATGTGCTCGCGGCGCGCATCGATGGGAGCTGGACCCGTCGCGATGGGTATTTCAATGACATTTTAAGCGACCGCGACTTCAACGATCGCCAGCGGTGGCTCGTGCGCGGGCAACTGTTGTTCGAGCCGACTGAAAATCTGACCTTCCGCCTGATCGGCGACTATGCGCAGCGCCGCGAGGAATGCTGTGCGGCCGCGACCATCGTCCGCGGCCCAACGGCCGGGATCATCGAAGCGCTTGGCGGACGCCTGGGCTCAGGAGCTGGCGGTTTGTCGTCCGACGATCCTTACGATCGCGACAGCGCCACCACGCCCGGCCGGTCGTACCAGCAGGATGTGAACGAGTGGGGCGTCTCCAACGAGGCGACCCTGAAACTCGGCGGCGCCACACTGACCTCGCTGACCTCCTATCGCTTCTGGGATTATGACCGTGGTCAGGACATCGACTATACGACGCTCGACCTTCTGTACCGCTCGGACGGCCTGAACGCCCAGCGTTTCCGCACCTTCCAGCAGGAACTGCGCGCCCAGGGCGAAGCCTTCGGCGGTCGGCTGGACTGGCTGGTCGGCGGCATCTTCGCCAATGAAATCCTCAACGTCGATGATGAAAATCGCACCGGCGCCGACTTCCAGCGCTATTTGAATGCAGTCCTGAACCCCACTCTACCGGCAAGTTTCCAGAACCCGATCAACACCATCGGCACCCTGGCGCGTGCCTTCGGCATCATTCCGGCGACCTCTAACCCGGCTGATCTGTTCAGCAGCAACAACACTTTCTCGACCTTCCGCCACCGGTCGCGCAACTTCGCCTTCTTCACCCACGACGAGTTCAAGATCACCGACCAACTCACTTTCACGGCCGGTGTGCGCTACACCAATGAAAACAAGGAAATCGACGCCAACCTCACGGGACAGAACCTGGGCTGCTCAGCCGTATTCGGCATCTCGCGTCTGACGCCGGCACAACTGGCCCCTGCGGTCGGCGGCAACAATCCTGTGGGCATCGGGACGGCAACCGCGCTGATCGGCGGCGCCGGTTCGCTCGTGCCGCTGGCCTGCTCCGCTGTTTACGATCCACGTCTGAACGGCGTGTACAACAGCAGCCGCCAGGAAAGCGAAGTCACCGGCACCGCCGTGCTGGGCTACAAGGTCAACGACGAGATCAACACCTACGCCAGCTACGCGCGCGGGTATAAAGCAGGCGGCTTCAACCTCGACCGTGCGGGCCTGACTTTCCCTGGAGTCGGCGTCCCCATCGATCCGGACCAGTTGCAGTTCCCGGCGGAGACGGTCAACAGCTACGAAGTCGGCCTGAAGTACCGCAACGCCGACAACGGCGCGACCGTGAACGTCGCGCTATTCTACGAAGACTTCAGCAACTTCCAGCTCAACACCTTCAACGGCCTTGCCTTCATCGTTTCGCCGATCGCGGGCGTGGTCAGCAAGGGCTTCGAAATCGAGGGCGGTTTCAAGCCCGCGCGCACCCTGAACATCAACGGCGGCATCACCGTCGCGGACGCGCGCTATGACGACAACCTCGAAGGGCCGCTGTTCGCGCCACCGACCTCGGCGACGGCGCCGGCTGGCAACACCCTGTTCCAGCTTCCCGGCGCGCGGCTGACCAACGCACCGCTGGTGACCATCACCAGCAGCGCGACCTGGCGCCGCAAATCTCGGAAGGTCTGGATGGTTTGCTCAACCTCAACCTGCGCTATTCGTCCAAGTACAACACGGGGTCGGACCTCGATCCGGAAAAGACCCAGCTCGGCTTCGTGGTCGTGAACTTGCGTGCGGGCGTCAGCGATCCGGACGGCAAATGGGCGCTGGAATTCTTCGCCCAGAACCTGTTCAACAAGAACTACACGCAGGTCGCCTTCGATGCCCCGTTCCAGGCGCCGGGCGGCAACACCCTCGGCAACCCGTTCGTGACGACGTCGAACCAGACCTTCAACGCCTTCCTCGGCGAGCCGCGCACGTTCGGCGTGACCTTGAAGGGCCGCTTCTGATCGATCCGATATCAGCCAAAACTGAAGCCCCGGTTTTCGCCGGGGCTTTTTGAGTCTGTTGTCATTCTGCTGGTTGATGCGTTATCGCGCTATAGAGCGATTTCCAGGCAGATGGACTCATCTGCTTGTTAAGAAATCGCGGCAAAACAATAAGATAGAGCCTGATGACTTTAGGTTGACCCACACGCCATCGCGCGGTTGCACACGCGCCGCTCACCCTGAGCTGGACGAAGGGCTTAGCGGCTCGTGGTTCGTCCAGGCTCACCACGAGCGGACTTTACAGCCTGCTCCGTGAAGATCGGAATGGCGATCCCATCCAATGTCATCACGCTCTAATTTATTGAAAAGAGCCTGATTCACGCCATCGGTTGAAGCAAGAATGCTTTCCGCCTCAACCGATCAGGCCCTTGAGCGGTTTTCGAGCGGTCTGAATCGAAAGGGATTCCCTTGCGGGCTGATTTCTGATTCATCATTTACGCTGGTGAAGGAGGCCAGGATGGATGGGTCAGCCTTTGTCGATGGATTTGCGCAAGCGGCTTTTGGCGGCGATTGATCAGGGATGAGTTGTCGCGCGGCGGCGGCCCGGTTCGGAGTCGCGCCCTCGACCGCGATCCGTTGGCAGGGGCAACGCCGGACAACCGGCGGCTTTGCTCCCAAGCCGCAAGGGGCGACATGCGTTCGCGCCGGGTCGAAGAGCGGCGGGCGGATATTCTTGCGATCTGGGAAGCGCGCAAGGACATCTCGCTTGAAGAACTGCGTATAGCGCTGGTCGAGATCGGCTTGCACGTCTCCGTGGCCGGGCTTCACCGCTTCTTTGCGCGCCACGGCATAACGCGCAAAAAGACTGGCCACGCGATTGAGCAGGATCGCCCCGACGTCCTGAAGCAGCGCCTGGACTGGTTCGAGGAACAGATCGACCTCGAACCAGAGCGCCTCGTGTTCATCGACGAGACGTGGACCGCGACCAACATGACCCGCAGCCATGGCCGCTGCCCGAGAGGCGAGCGCTTGCGAATGGGCTATCCGCATGGGCATCGCAAAACCACGACGCTGGTTGCGGGCCTGCGCATGACGGGCATGGTGGCACCGATGGTGCTCGACGGCCCGATCAACGGCGACTGGTTCGAGGCCTATGTTACCCAGGTGCTCGTGCCCGAATTACGGACCGGCGATGTCGTCATCATGGACAATCTGTCGAGCCACAAGCGCGCCTCGGTCCGCGAAAGGATCGAGGCGGCAGGCGCGAGCCTGATGTTCCTCCCACCCTATAGCCCCGACTTCAACCCCATCGAAAAGGCGTTCTCGAAGCTCAAAGCCATGCTCAGAAAAATCGGCGAACGCACCGTCAGTGGCCTTTGGGAACTCATCGGCAGGCTCGTCGATATCTTCCAGCCCAACGAATGCGCCAACTACTTCAGTTCGTGCGGATATGATCCAGACTGATTGACGTGCTCCCCTGAAATGTGACCGCTTTTGGTAGAGTCCGACGCCAAGGAGTCGGACGATATGAAGCGAAGCAGGTTCAACGAAGAGCAGATCATTGCGATCTTGAAGGAGCAGGAAGCTGGGATGGCGACGGCGGAGGTTTGCCGCCGTCACGGGATCAGCTCGGCAACGTTCTACAAGTGGAAGTCGAAGTTCGGCGGTCTGGATGTGTCCGAGGCCCGGCGGCTGCGGTCGCTCGAGGAGGAGAACTCCCGCCTGAAGAAGCTTCTGGCCGAGGCGATGCTCGACAACGCGGTGCTGAAGGATCTGGCATCAAAAATGGTAACGCCCGGCCAAGCGGGAAGCCGTCGCCCATGCCCGGGAGCATCACGGGGTGAGCGAGCGTCGGGCGTGTGCACTGGTTGGTGTGAGCCGAAGGGTGATCCGTTACGAGCCGACGAGGCCGGATGACGGAGCGCTGCGGCAACGGTTGCGTGAGCTGGCGGCGGAGCGCCGCCGGTTCGGTTATCGCCGCCTGGGCTACCTGCTGGCGCGGGAGGGCATCGCACCCAACCACAAGAAGCTGCTGCGCATCTATCGCGAGGAAGGGCTGCGCGTGCGTCGCCGTGGTGGCCGGAAACGGGCGCTGGGTACGCGCAGACCGATGGTGCTGCCGGATGGTCCGAACCAGCGCTGGTCGCTCGACTTCGTCTCCGACAGCCTGATCTGCGGTCGGCGCTTCCGCATCCTGTGCGTGGTCGATGACTACACGCGGGAGTGCCTGGCGCTGGTGGCCGACACCTCGCTGTCCGGGGCTCGGGTGGCGCGGGAACTAACCAGCCTGATGGGCAGCCGTGGCAAGCCGCACACGGTGGTCAGCGATAACGGCACCGAACTGACCTCGTCAGCCATCCTGCGCTGGTCGCAGGAGCGGCGGGTCGAGTGGCACTACATCGCGCCCGGCAAGCCGATGCAGAACGGCTTCGTGGAAAGCTTCAATGGCCGCCTGCGGGACGAATGCCTCAACGAGACCCTGTTCACCTCGCTGGCCCATGCCCGGTTCGTGCTGGCCGCCTGGCGGCACGATTACAACACGGTCAGGCCGCACTCGAAACTGGGCGGGAAGACCCCCGCCGAGATCGCCGGCCAACGTGTCTGGGGCATGCCCCAGACACGTTGCCATCCCATCAAACAACCATCATGAAGGAGCCCGACTCTACCTCTGACTGGTAACAATCAGGGGAGCACGTCATGATCGACAAACGCTCTTGGCAAAAGCGTGGCCCGGATGCCTCCCCGCACCCGGGCCACCGCGACCGCTCCGCCCCCAAAACCGGCGTTGCGTTCAAAACAGCCTTTCAGTTCTGTCGCGACGCGCCACGATGCTCGCCGACTCCGCGCTTGTCGGGACGTCCGCAACGTCCCTGCCGTCGCCGCGCGCAGCCGGCCGCCCGATACGCAACACGGGGCAGCATCGTGGCCTCGGCGACGTCAGACCTCAAAACGATTATGATAGCCACAGAATTCCCTGACTGCTGCACAGGCAGCGTCCACCCAACATCAAGAGACCCCTCTCTCGAGAGCAGAGCTACATTCGAAAGCGTTGACAAACGATTAAAGCATCACTTCTTAGACCCTTCCCGTTTTGATTGCCTCGCAAAAGTGATTCAATCAAAACGAGAAGGGTCTAGGTCGTGGAATCGAAGTTCGCTACACCATGATATCGGGCTACCGCGCGAACTTCGATTCTGAAAACGACACGAGAAACAATATCTTGCTCGTGTCCTTCTCGAATCTGAAATCCAACCGCGCCTGATATTGGATGTAACGGATTTCAGATTCGGGACACTAGAGCGGTTTTCGATCTGATAGAATCAGATCGCCGCTCTATACTTTTGTTTTACCGCGATTTCTTAACCATCGGATGACTCCATCCGATTGGAAATCGCTCTAGATGTGGAGGCTCGCCACCCATTGCGGCACCAGTACGCCGGCAGGGCCATGGCGCGCTTCGTGGAAGTGGGCGCTGCCCACCGACGGCTCGAGGTTCAGCTCCAGGGTATGCGCCTTGCGATAATAGCGCACCGCCGAGACGAAGCCTGCTGCCGGATAGACATTGCCCGACGTCCCGATGGAGACGAACAGGTCGCAGGCCGCCAGTGCCTCATCGATCCGATCCATGGCATAGGCATTTCGCCGAACCACACGATATCCGGGCGCACGAAGCCGGCCCGACCACAGGCCGGGCATGGACTCCCTGTCCCATCGCGCCTGCCCAGGGAAACCGCGCATCGCATGCCCGGCACCAGCCACGCATCAGTTCGCCATGCATATGGATCAGCTGCGTGGACCCGGCCCGCGCATGCAGATCGTCGACGTTCTGCGTGACCAGCAGCAACTGGCCGCCGCGTGCCGCGAGTTCCTTTCCAGGCGGGCAAGCGCAAAGTGCGCGGGGTTCGGCGCGACCGGCGCAAGTGCGGCGCGGCGCAAATTGTAGAAATTGTGGACGAGGTCCGGATTGCGCGCGAACGCCTCCGGCGTCGCCACATCCTCGACCCGATGGCCCTCCCACAGCCCGTCGGGGCCGCGGAACGTGGCAAGGCCCGACTCCGCCGAGATGCCGGCACCGGTCAGCACCACTATGCGCTTGTAATCGGTCATGAACGCGTTCTACCGATTTTGGAGCACGCAGGATAGGAGCATGAGGTGAGCATCGGGATCGGCATCGTCGGCGTGAACGGCCGGATGGGGCAGGCGCTGGTCGCAGCGCTTGCCGGTTGGCCCGGCGCTGCCTTCGCGGGCGGCGTCGACAAAGACGCCACGGCGCGCGACCTAAACTGCGACGCGATGATCGATTTTTCGTCCCCGATGCGCTGGACGACACTCTGGCCGCAGCCATTGCGCATCCCTGCCCGATCGTCATCGGGGCGACGGGGTTGCGCGACACGCACCACGCCGCGATCGACCGGGCGGCGCGGCAGATCCCCGTCCTGCAGGCGGCGAACATGAGTCTGGGCGTCACCCTGCTGGCCGCCCTGGTCGCCGAGGCCGCCGGCAGGCTGGGGCCGGACTGGGATATCGAAATCCTCGAAATGCACCATCGGCACAAGGTCGATGCGCCGTCGGGTACCGCGCTGCTGCTGGGCGAAGCGGCAGCGCAGGGGCGCGGCGTCGATCTGGCGCATGAAATGGTCGCGGTGAGAGGGCATCACCGGCCCGCGCCGGGAGGGAACGATCGGCTTTGCCACCCTGCGCGGCGGCTCCGTGCCGGGCGACCACAGCGTGATCTTTGCAACAGAAGATGAGCGGCTGGAGCTGAGCCACCGGGCGCAATCGCGCGCCATCTTTGCACGCGGGGCGATCCGGGCCGCCCTGTGGCTGGTCGGCAAAGCGCCCGGGCGCTACTCGCTGAGGGACGTGCTCGGCCTGTAACGGCGCACCGCATCCAGTCCGCGTTCGATTTCCGCCTTCACCTCCACACGCTCATCGGGGCTGAGGAACTGGCCGACCGCCACGCGCTGGCCGTGCAGGCGCAGCGCCAGTTGCCGGTCTGCCTCATCCAGCTCGACGCGCACCCAATATGGGTTGAACGCTGCCCGGCTCTCCTGGCCGCCTGGCGTGACCTTACGGACGGTCAGCAGATCCGGCGTCAGGGTCACCTGCTCGAAACGCCGGCCGTCCCGATAGTTGAGCCGGAACGCCCCATAGATCAGCGCCACGTCCAGCAGCATGAACAGGAACACCGGCCAGGCGCCGAGCGCCAGAAACCGCAAAGCGCCCAGCCCGCAAACCCCGGCAAACACCAGCATCAGGATGCGAAAACCCTGCGGCCCGAGCGAGCGGTGCGGCGTCAGGCGGAGGTCCATGGTCGGGCGGGTCATGTGCAAGAGCTAGCGCACAGCCCCTTGCCAAACAAGGACGGCCGCGCCACTGCGACGACATGGCTGAAAATCCGCAAAACCCTCGACGCATGACACAGGACGCAATCGAAGCTCTGTTCGCGCGTCTGTCCGCGGCCAATCCCGCGCCACGCACCGAGCTGGATTATGTGAACACCTACACCCTGCTGGTGGCGGTGGTGCTCTCTGCGCAGGCGACCGACGCCGGGGTCAACAAGGCGACGCGCGCGCTGTTCGCGACGGTAACAACGCCGCAGCAGATGCTCGCCCTCGGGCTCGAGGGCCTGACCCGGCACATCCGCACCATCGGCCTGTTCAACGCCAAGGCGAAGAACGTCATCGCCCTGTCCGAGATCCTGGTGCGCGAACATGGCGGTGAAGTGCCGCATGACCGCACGGCGCTGGAGGCACTGCCCGGTGTCGGCCGCAAGACCGCCAATGTCGTGCTCAATGTCGCGTTCGGCGATGAGACCTGCGCGGTCGACACCCATATCTTCCGGGTGTCCAACCGGCTCGGCCTTGCCCCCGGCAAGACTCCGCTGGCGGTCGAGGAAGCGCTGATGGCCGTGCTGCCCAAGCCCTACCGGCGCGACGCCCACCACTGGCTCATTCTGCACGGGCGCTACACCTGCACCGCGCGCGCGCCCAAATGCCCGACTTGCCCGGTGCGCGACCTCTGCCTCTGGCCGGAGAAACTGACCTAGCCGCCGACCACGCCGCCATCATCCCGCGTAATCGCAACCACAGACGGGCGGGGCGGCATCTTGGGGTCGAAATCGGGCCAGCGGGTGGCCGGCGCGTCAAACGTCGAGCCACTGATGCCGTCCGCTGCCGGGTGCTGCACCGCGACGAAGAAGGTGCGCCCGTCCGGCGCGAAGCAAGGGCCGCACATCTCAGCCCCGATCGGTGCCCGGAAGAACATGCGCGCCAGCCCGCGGTCCGCGCCTTCGGTGCCGAGCGCCCAGACGCCATCCGCCGTGCCGGTCTCGCGCCAGTTGCTGCCCTGATCAGTCGCGATCCAGAGCCGCCCCTGCGGATCGATCGTGCAGTTGTCCGGTGCCGCAAACCAGCCGTTGGCACTCGTGCGCGGGTTGTAGCGTGCGCCGATATTCTTCGCGGGGTCGCCGCACAGCACCAGGATATCCCAGCCGAACCGGTCCGCCGTATGGTCGCCGGCTGGCGGCAGCAGCTCGACGATATGGCCGAAGGCGTTGGCCAGCCGGGGATTGGCAGCCCCTGCCACCGTGCGGTCACGGTTGTTGGTGAGCATGAGGTAGATGCGGCCGTTGACCGGGTTCGGCTGGACATCCTCCGGACGATCCAGCGGGGTCGCGCCCAGCAGGTAGGCGGCACGACGCGCGTCGATCATCACGTCGGCTTGGGCGAAGAAGCGATTGTCCGGCGTCAGCGGCCCCTGCCCGAACACCAGCGGCAGCCAGGTCAGGCCGTCAGCGTCGAAGCGCGCGACCGACAGCACGCCATGGTCCAGCAGGTCGCGGTTGGCCGCGCGGTTCGAGCGGTCGACCTTGTCCCGCGAGACGAAGCGATAGAGGTGCTGCATCTTTTCGTCGTCGCCGGTGTAGACCACCAGCCGCCCGTCCGGCGCGACAACAGTCTCCGCGCCCTCGTGCTTCATGCGGCCAAGTGCCGTACGCTTCTTGGGTGGCACGCTGGGGTCGAGCGGGTCGATCTCGACGATCCAGCCGAAGCGGTTCGCCTCGTTGTTGCCGGGCCGGGTCAGGTCGAAGCGCGGGTGGTGCTTCCACCAGCCGGTGTTGCGCTCTATGGCCTGCACTTCACGGAACACCGTACCGGTTTGCGGGTCTAGGCCGCCGATCGGAACCGGGCCATTGAAATAGAAGTCGAAATTTTCCTCGCCCGAGAGGTAGGTGCCCCATGACGTGCTGCCGCCGGCGCAGTTGGCAAGCGTGCCGATCACCCGCGTGCCGGATGTATCCTCAGGGGTTTGCATGCGCGCATGTCCGCGTGCCGGTCCATGGACTTCGAACACCGTGTCCAGGGCGGCGAAGCGGCGATTGAACGGACTGGTGCGATCAAGGGACCAGACGTTGCCGCGCTTGACGATCTCGACGGCGCTGAGACCGCTGGCGGCGAGTTCGATGTCGACGCGTTCGGCCTCGCTCAAGGGGCCGTCTTTCGGGAACATCAGGCCGGGGCTGGTATATTCGTGGTTGACGCACAGCATGCCGCGATCCGCCTCGCCCGCGCGCGCCGGCAGCGCGATGAACGCCACATAGTCGTTGTTGTAGCCGAACTGCTTCAGCTGTGCGGCCGCGCTTTGCTTATATGGGTCGAACGGCGGCGCATCCGCCGTCACCGGGTCGCCCCAGCGGATCAGCACCTGCGCTGTATGGCCGTCCGCGACATGCAGCCGCTCGTCCGCGCCGTGGCTGATCTCGGCGAAGTCCGGGTAGGGCCCGACCGGTCTTGATGCACCCGCCGACGATGGCGCGCCGGCGGTCGCACAGCCCGCGACCAGTGGCGTCGCGGCCACCGCCGTCATGAACCCGCGACGGCTGAGGCGGTTGTCGATCAGGGTGGCGAGGGGTGTGGCGGACATCGCAGTCTCCTTTGATCGTTCAATGTATGGCCACTTATCTCTCCCCTACCCTCCGCGAGGGAGGGAGAAGCAGGTCAATCGCGGGTCATCAAGACGCAGTATACCGCGCCTTTGTGACAGCCGGTATGCCAGTGCGTCAGTTCGCCGCCCGGCGGCGATAGCGGAAGTACCAGACGGTCTTGCCCTGGCGCAGCGCCTTCTGCTCGTAGCGGGTCGGCGGCCAGTCCGGTAAGCGCGCCTGCCAGTCTGCCGCCGTCTCGACGATCCAGTCGAACCAGGGTTGGCGCTGCATCTGCATCAGGGTCCACTGCATGTAGGTCGGATCGTCGGTGCCGATGCGCAATTCGGCACCCGGCTTCATGGCCCGCGCGAGGCTGCCAGCGGCCCGGGATTGACGAACCGGCGCTTGGCGTGGCGCGCCTTCGGCCAGGGTCCGGGTGCAGCAGGAAGGCGCGGCCCAGACAAGCCGGCGGCAGCCGCTCCAGCACATCCAGCGCATCGCCCCGGTGCACCCGCACGTTGGTCATGCCCTCGACCTTGCCGAGCAGGCTGACCATGCCGTTGAGGAACGGCTCGCAGCCGATCATGCCAACACGCGGATGATGGGCGGCCTGCCAGGCCAGATGCTCGCCGCCACCGAAGCCGATTTCCAGCCAGACATCGTCAACGGTGTCGAACAGCGCCACGGGGTCGAGCACCGCCGGGCCGGCCGTGCGGTCCTCAGGGGTCGCACCGGGAATGGTCTCCGGCAGGCCGAGCGCCAGCTTAGGGTAGAGCGTATCCATCAGCGCCTGCTGGCGCTCGCGCAGCTTGTGGCCCTTGGCGCGCCCGTAGAGGCGACGGATCGTGGTCGGGTCCTGATCCGTCACGCCGCCTCCCGGTCCGCCTGCTGCCGGTACTTGCGGTAGTCCTCCAGGTCGCCGTCGAACACGCCAACCTTGCCCTTGTCGATCAGCCAGTAGCGGTCGACCACCGTCTCGATCAGCGCGCGGTCGTGGCTGACCAGCACGACGCTGCCAGTGAAATCCTGCAAGGCCAGGGTCAGCGCGGCGCGCACTTCCAGGTCCAGGTGGTTGGTCGGCTCGTCGAGCAACAGCAGGTTCGGCCGGTTCCAGATCAGCATGGCCAGCACCAGCCGCGACTTCTCGCCGCCGGACATGGTGCCGGTTTCCTGGAACACCTTCTGGTGCGTGAAATCGAAGCCGCCAAGGTAAGTGCGCAGCTCCTGCTCGCGCGTGGTCGGCGCAGTCTGCGCCATGTGCCAGAGCGGCGACTGGTCCGGGCGCAGCATCTCCAGCTGGTGCTGGGCGAAGTAGCCGATCTTGGTGCGCTTGTCGTGGGTCAGCTCGCCCTTCTGCGCGCCGATCTCACCGGCAATCAGCTTGACCAGCGTCGACTTGCCGGCACCGTTGCGGCCGAGCAGGCCGACGCGCAGGCCCGCCGTCACCCGCACGCTGACCCGGCTGAGAATGGTCTTGTCGCCATAGCCGACGTCCACCTTGTCCGCCTCCACGAGGCAGGACGACATGCCCTCCGGCTCGCGGAAACCGAAGGTGAACGGCGTATCGACATGGGCCGCCGCCACACGCTCCAGCTTGGCGAGCGCCTTGATGCGGCTCTGCGCCTGGCGCGCCTTGGTCGCCTGCGCCCGGAAGCGGTTGATGTAGCTTTCGATGTGGGCAATCTGGCGCTGCTGCTTCTCGAACATCGCCTGCTGCTGCATCAGCCGTTCGGCACGCTGGCGCTCATAGTCCGTGTAGGTGCCGGTGTAGAGGGTGAGCGCCTGGCCCGCGACTTCGAGAATGCGCCCGACGGTCGCATCGAGGAAGTTGCGGTCGTGACTGATCAGCAGCACTGTGCCTTCATAGGCCTGCAGCCACTCTTCCAGCCACATGATGGCTTCCACATCGAGGTGGTTGGTCGGCTCGTCGAGCAGCAGCAGGTCCGAGCGGCACATGAGCGCGCGCGCCAGGTTCAGGCGCATGCGCCAGCCGCCGGAGAAGGACGAAACCGGGCGGCCATGCGCCTCGTGCGCAAACCCCAGTCCGACCAGCAGGTCGGCGGCGCGCGCTTCGGCCGAATAGGCGTCGATGCGGGCGAACTCGTCGTAAATGCGGGCCATCTCCATGCCGTCTTCTGCGGCCTCGGCCGCCGCCAGTTCGGCCTCGAGTGCCCGCAGCTCGGCATCACCGTCGATGGCAAAATCAAGCGCTGAGCGCTCGGTGCCTTCGACTTCCTGGGCGACGTGCGCAACCGTCCAGCGCGGCGGGATGTCGATCGAGCCTTTTCGGCCACCAGCTCGTTCATCAGCAGCGCGAACAGGCTGGATTTGCCGGCGCCATTGCCGCCGACGATGCCGACACGCTCGCCGGCGTTGAGGTTGAACGTGCCGTCCTTGAACAGCAGCTTGTCGCCGCGGCGTAGGGTGACCTTGTTGAAGACGATCATGACAGACCCTTGTAAATCGGGCTGTCGCTACAGGCTTTGGCGCGGCAAATCCAGAACGGACTGCCGCTGGCGGGTCAGGGACTGACAGCGGCAAAAAGCCGATAGAGCAGCGGCCATGACCGCACCCCGCATGATCAACTTCGGCTGCCGCCTCAACATGGTGGAGACCGAGACGATGCGCCGCCACGCCGAGGCGGCGGGCGACCCGCGCCTGGTGGTGGTCAACACCTGCGCGGTCACTGCTGAGGCCGTGCGCCAGGCGCGCCAGACCATCCGCCGCACGCACCGCGACGACCCGGATGCGCGGATCGTCGTCACCGGCTGCGCCGCGCAGATCGACCCGGAAAGCTTTGCTGCCCTGCCCGGCGTCGCCCGCGTACTCGGCAACGCGGAAAAGCTGGAGGCGCGGCAGTTCCGGCTTGATGACGGCGCCAACACCCCGATCCGCGTCAACGACATCATGCAGGTGCGCGAGACGGCTGGGCATATGGTCGACGGCCTCAGCGACCGGGCGCGCGCCTTCGTCGAGGTGCAGAACGGCTGCGACCATCGCTGCACCTTCTGCATCATTCCGTTCGGGCGCGGGCCGTCGCGCTCGGTGCCGGCCGGGCAAGCGGTTGAGCGCATCCAGCGCCTCGTCGACCAGGGCTATGCCGAGGTCGTGCTCACCGGGGTCGACCTGACGTCCTGGGGCGCGGACCTGCCCGGCGCGCCGACGCTTGGTACCCTCGTGCAGCGGATCCTGCGCTTCGTGCCGGACCTGAAGCGCCTGCGGCTCTCCTCGATCGACCAGATCGAAGTCGATGAAGCGCTGCTGGAGGCGATCGTCGGCGAAACGCGGGTCATGCCGCACATCCACCTCTCGCTCCAGCACGGCGACGACATGATCCTGAAGCGCATGAAGCGGCGGCACAACCGGGACGACGCGATCCACTTCTGCGCGGAGGTGCGCGCACGCCGGCCGGATGTGGCGTTCGGCGCGGACCTGATCGCGGGCTTTCCGACCGAGTCAGAAGCCGCGTTCGCCCGGACGCTGGACCTGGTCGACGCTTGCGGCCTCACCACCCTGCACGTGTTTCCCTATTCCGCGCGCACAGGCACGCCAGCCGCGCGCATGCCGCAGGTGCCGATCGGCGTGCGCAAGGAACGCGCCGCGCAGTTGCGCGCACTCGGTGCCGCGCGACACGCGGCCTGGCTGAACACCATGGTCGGCCAGGAGGCCGAGATCGTGGTGGAGGGCGACGGCACATCCGGCCATACGCCGCACTATGCACTGGCGCGGCTGCGCCACCCCGCGCGCCACGGCGCATTGCTGCGCGTGCGCATCGTCGCGGCTGCCGATACTTTTGTCACTGCCGAGGCCCTATGACCGACGAGAAACGCGGCTGGTTCGCCCGCCTGACCCAGGGCCTGTCGCGCTCCAGCGCCAAGGTCTCCAGCGCCATCACCGGCCTGTTCACCAAGGCGCGGCTCGACGACGCCATGCTCGACGAGATCGAGGAAGCGCTGATCTCGGCCGACCTCGGCCTGAAGACCGCCGCTGCGGTCCGCGCCCGGCTGGCCGCTGAACGCTACGACAAGGACGTGACGGACGCCGAAGTGAAGGCGATCCTCGCCGACCACATCGCCGCACTGATGCAGCCGCTGGAAAACCGCTGGCCGAAGGTGCCGCCCGCCCGCACGTGATCCTCGTGGTCGGCGTCAACGGCTCCGGCAAGACCACGACGATCGCCAAGCTCGCCCACCTGTTCCAGGCGCAGGGGCGCAGCGTCATGCTGGCGGCCGGCGACACCTTCCGCGCGGCGGCCATTGCGCAACTCCAGGTGTGGGGCGAGCGGCTGGGTGCAGAGGTGGTGACAACCCGCGAAGGCGGCGACGCCGCCGGGCTGGCGTTTGCTGCCCTGGAACAGGCGCGCGCGCAAGGCGTCGACATCCTGCTGATCGACACCGCCGGCCGGCTGCAGAACAAGAAGGACCTGATGGCCGAGCTGGCCAAGGTGCGCCGGGTGATCGCCAAGCTGGACGCCAGCGCCCCGCACGAGACCGTGCTGGTGCTCGATGCGACCACCGGCCAGAATGCCTTGAGCCAGATTGCGGTGTTCGAGGAGATCGCCGGCGTCACGGGCCTGGTGATGACCAAGCTCGACGGCACAGCGCGCGGCGGCGTTCTGGTCGCAGCGGCCGAGCAGTTCCGCCTGCCGATCCATGCCATCGGAGTCGGCGAGCAGATGGATGATCTGCGCCCGTTCGACGCTGCCAGCTTCGCTGCCGCACTTACCGGCGCCGGGCAGTAGCGGGGTAGTGGGTCATTTTGAAATTTTGCCGCTCACCCTGAGCTTGACGAAGGGTGAGCGGCTCGTGGTTCGTCCTGGCTCACCACGAGCGGTTTACTCAAGATGACCCACTATACCAGTAGCGGGGTAGTGTCTCAGTTTGAAATTCTGCCGCTCACCCTGAGCTTGACGAAGGGGTGAGCGGCTCGTGGTTCGTCCTGGCTCACCACGAGCGGTTTACTCAAGATGACCCACTATACCAGTAGCGGGGTAGTGTCTCAGTTTGAAATTCTGCCGCTCACCCTGAGCTTGACGAAGGGGTGAGCGGCTCGTGGTTCGTCCTGGCTCACCACGAGCGGTTTACTCAAGATGACCCACTATACCAGTAGCGGGCGTCGCTTGTGATGGCTGGCGGGTTGTGCTAACAGGCCTGACTGCATTGCGGTGCAGTGCAGCATTCGGTACGCTGGCGATTCAACAATCGGCGAGACCCTTGTGACCCACTTCCGTTCATCCCTTGCCGGGCATGCTGCTGCGCCAAGCGGTTCGACACGAGTTCTCCCTTGACCCCCACACTCCTGCCGCCGGCGCTGCATCCGACAGCGCCCACGCCGCTTTGCATGGCCACGCCGGCCATGGCCGCAGCCTGCCGAAACTGATGATCGGCGCGATCGGCGTCGTCTTCGGTGACATCGGCACCAGCCCGCTTTATGCCCTGCGCGAAACCTTCGCTGGCCACCACCCGCTGCCGGTCGACGAGCCGCACATCCTTGGCGTGCTCAGCCTCATCCTCTGGTCGATGATGCTGGTGGTGACAGTCAAGTACGTGATGTTCACCATGCGCGCCGACAACCGTGGCGAAGGCGGCTCGCTGGCGCTGCTGGCGCTGGTTTCCAGCCGGCTGGCGTCCAAGCGCTGGACTCGCGGTCTGGTGCTGCTCGGGGTGCTGGCCACGGCGTTGTTCTATGGCGACAGCATGATCACGCCAGCGGTCTCCGTCCTCGGCGCGGTCGAGGGGCTCAGCATCGTCAGCCCGGCGTTCACCGAAATCGTCGTGCCGGTGTCGCTGGCTATCCTGATCGACCTGTTTGTGTTGCAGCGCAACGGCACGGCCAAGGTTGGCGCGCTGTTCGGGCCGATTACGCTCACCTATTTCCTTACCCTGGCCGGGCTCGGCATTCAGGGGCTACTGCATGCGCCGCAGGTGTTGCAGGCCGTGAACCCTGGTATGCGATCCAGTTCTTCATCCTGGATGGTACGACCGCCTTTCTGGCGCTGGGCGCGGTTGTCCTTGCGGTGACCGGGGCCGAGGCGTTGTATGCCGATATGGGCCACTTTGGGCGCAAGCCGATCTCGCTCTCGTGGCTGTGGATCGTCCTGCCGGCGTTGGTGCTGAACTACTTCGGTCAGGCGCGCTGCTGCTCGCTGACCCAAGCGCGATCCGCAGCCCCTTCTATCTGCTGGCACCGGATTGGCTGCTGGTGCCGCTGGTGATCCTGGCCACCATGGCTGCTATGATCGCCAGCCAGGCAGTGATTTCCGGGGCCTTTTCGGTCACACAGCAGGCGATCCAGCTCGGCTTCCTGCCTCGGCTCGGCGTGATGCATACCTCGGCACGCGCGCAGGGACAGATATACGTGCCGTTTATAAACTGGGCGCTGATGGTCTGCGTCGCTTTGCTGGTAGTGACCTTCCAGTCCTCCTCCAATCTGGCGGCGGCCTATGGCGTGGCGGTCACAGGTGCCATGACCATCGACACGATCCTGCTGGCGGTCGTGATTTTCAGCCTGTGGCGCTGGCGCGCCTGGCAAGGGGCGCTGCTGATTGCCTTGTTCCTGTTCGTAGACCTCGCCTATCTCGGGGCCAACCTGACCAAGGTGCTGGACGGCGGGTGGGTGCCGCTCGCCATCGCCGCCGTCATCCTGCTGCTGATGACCACCTGGAGTCGCGGCCGCAAGCTGATGATCGCCAAGATGCGCGCCTCCGCCATGCCGATCGAAGTGTTCATCCGCTCTGCCTGCGACACCGCGACCCGGGTCGGCGGCACCGCCGTGTTCCTGACCTCGACATCGGACGGCGTGCCGCACGCCCTGCTGCACAACATGAAACACAACCGGGTGCTGCACGAGCGGATCGTGTTCCTCACCGTGATGATCGACAATATCCCCTATGTGCCGGACGACCAGCGCATCGAGATTACGGAACTCGGCAACGGCTTCTACCGCCTGCTGGTACACTACGGCTTCATGCAGGAGGCCGATGTGCCGATGGCACTTGGCCTGGCGGCCGAAAAGGGCCTGAAGTTCAAGATGATGGAGACGAGCTTCTTTCTTTCCCGCCAGACGCTCATTGCTTCCGAGCATCCGGGCATGGCGATCTGGCGCGAGAAGATTTTCTCCTGGATGTTGCGCAACGCGGCAACCGCCATGGTGTTCTTCAAACTACCGACCAACCGCGTGGTCGAACTTGGCAGTCAGGTGGAGATCTAGGCTTAGCAGGCTGCTGAAAAGTGGAATTATACAGCTCCATTTCGTCATTCCGGCCCCTAACGGGGATAAACTCCGGCCGGAATCCATGTGCGCATATATATACAACGAATATAAGGTGTTGGTTATGGACCCCGGCCTTCGCCGGGGTGACGGCTGTGCGTTTGGAGTGCAGGAAACCACTTTTCAGCAGCCTGTTAGAGCGGTTTTCGAGCGGTCTGAATCGAAAGGGGATTCCCTTGCGGGCTGATTTCTGATTCATCATTTACGCTGGTGAAGGAGGCCAGGATGGATGGGTCAGCCTTTGTCGATGGATTTGCGCA
This sequence comes from Hankyongella ginsenosidimutans, assembly GCF_005144965.1. Lineage (GTDB taxonomy): Bacteria > Pseudomonadota > Alphaproteobacteria > Sphingomonadales > Sphingomonadaceae > Hankyongella > Hankyongella ginsenosidimutans. The sequence continues at coordinate 1,643,987 of NZ_CP039704.1, read as the reverse complement.
AGCGGCTTTTGGCGGCGATTGATCAGGGGATGAGTTGTCGCGCGGCGGCGGCCCGGTTCGGAGTCGCGCCCTCGACCGCGATCCGTTGGCAGGGGCAACGCCGGACAACCGGCGGCTTTGCTCCCAAGCCGCAAGGGGCGACATGCGTTCGCGCCGGGTCGAAGAGCGGCGGGCGGATATTCTTGCGATCTGGGAAGCGCGCAAGGACATCTCGCTTGAAGAACTGCGTATAGCGCTGGTCGAGATCGGCTTGCACGTCTCCGTGGCCGGGCTTCACCGCTTCTTTGCGCGCCACGGCATAACGCGCAAAAAGACTGGCCACGCGATTGAGCAGGATCGCCCCGACGTCCTGAAGCAGCGCCTGGACTGGTTCGAGGAACAGATCGACCTCGAACCAGAGCGCCTCGTGTTCATCGACGAGACGTGGACCGCGACCAACATGACCCGCAGCCATGGCCGCTGCCCGAGAGGCGAGCGCTTGCGAATGGGCTATCCGCATGGGCATCGCAAAACCACGACGCTGGTTGCGGGCCTGCGCATGACGGGCATGGTGGCACCGATGGTGCTCGACGGCCCGATCAACGGCGACTGGTTCGAGGCCTATGTTACCCAGGTGCTCGTGCCCGAATTACGGACCGGCGATGTCGTCATCATGGACAATCTGTCGAGCCACAAGCGCGCCTCGGTCCGCGAAAGGATCGAGGCGGCAGGCGCGAGCCTGATGTTCCTCCCACCCTATAGCCCCGACTTCAACCCCATCGAAAAGGCGTTCTCGAAGCTCAAAGCCATGCTCAGAAAAATCGGCGAACGCACCGTCAGTGGCCTTTGGGAACTCATCGGCAGGCTCGTCGATATCTTCCAGCCCAACGAATGCGCCAACTACTTCAGTTCGTGCGGATATGATCCAGACTGATCGACAAACGCTCTAGAGCGATTTCCAAGCAGATGGACTCATCTTCTGGTTAAGAAATCGCGGCAAAACAAAAGCATAGCCCAGCTTTAGCAGGCCCACCATGAAGATGGGCCTGCCGGCACCGTTGCAGTTCAGCCGATCATCGGCTTGACGGCCTTTTCAGCAGCGCGCGCCATGCCTTCCTGGATCATGCGGGCGGCTTCATCCGGCCGCCCCAGCGCACGACCTTCACCCACTTGCCTTTCTCCAGGTCTTTGTAGTGCTGGAAAAAGTGGCTGATCTGTTCGAGCATGATCGACGGCAGATCCTCATAGGTGCGCACGCCGGTGTAGAAGGGGTGCAGCTTGTCGACCGGCACCGCGATGATCTTCTCGTCGCTGCCCGACTCGTCCTCCATCAGCAGCACGCCGACCGGGCGCGAGCGGATGACGCAGCCCGGCACCACCGTCTCGTGGCTGACCACCATGATGTCAGTCGGGTCGCCATCCGCCGAGAGCGTATGCGGGATGAACCCGTAATTGGCGGGATACACCATGGAGGTATGCAGGAACCGATCAACGAACAGCGCGCCCGAATCCTTGTCCAGCTCGTATTTGATCGGATAGCCGCCCTGCGGAATCTCAATGACCGCATAAACGTCGTGCGGCGGGTTCGGTCCGGTCGGAATCTTGGAAATGTCCATGCTAGCGCATCCTATTGCTGCAGTGCAAAATCCACGCTTCCATGCCAACTCGGAGCATCATGTGCAACCTAGATCATCGGCGTACTCACCAGTCATGCCCATTATCGGGATGCACTCCGAGTTCTGCCGATACCTCAAAAACGTTGCAGAAAGAGGATTTCCTCAGGGGATAGATGAGGGTTCCATACATCAAAAATCAAGACGGCTCGTGGGGAGTCGCTGTTATTCCAGGCTTCATGCTCGATGGTGTCATCAAACGCGAACGGCTGGCCTTCCACCCACTGACGCGTCTCTCCACCCACTCGAAAGCTGCAGTTCTGAGGGACGACCAAAGGCAGGTGGATGATCGTTCGCGCATTGGTTACGCCAGTATGTGGTGGAATGTGCGTGCGCGGCGCGAGTATCGAAAAGAATGCACTTGGCGCGCGGTCTGCCAGATGTGCCAAAGGCAGGCTTTCCAGCAACTTCACAGTTTGCGGGCAGGCCTGGCACGCGTTTTCATTGCGACGTCCATACCGCCAAAGGTGGAGCGTGTTCCAGCGCTTCGAGTGATTCAGCTTTGTCCAGAGGTTGTCTGGAATTGCTTGTGGGAAGCTGACGTATGGCTCAAAATCATTCAGGCCATCAGCCTCCAGCCTGGTAAACTCTTCAAGTACACTTTGCCAATTTTCGGCAATGGTTGTAAACCACGGAAAGTACTCTTCTGGAAAAACTCGTCCGCTGGGATAAACGGAAAATAAAAGCAGCACACCGATTGACGTATACTGAACGACGACCAAAATAGACATCCATGAATGCCGAAGCTCGCCTTCTCTGTAATTTCGACAAATCAGCCAGACATTCTTCCATGTTATCATTTATATATGATTCATATTGTTTATGCTGCTCTGCGATACTTGTACGTGCGTGGCGGAGAATTTCTTCAAACTCCGGAGTATAATTCTGATTGCCACCAGTCAGTGCCAACAATGCACGCCAGTCGCGACAAGCGTCCAGTCCTTTGCCACGCCGTTCATAAAGCTGTGCTCTTCTGGTCAGCGCAGTAACATCACGTGGATCCAAGTTGAGCGCTTTATCAAGGCTATCGAGTTCCCCTGCATCATCGTTGGCCGCCCGCTGGGCCTTTGCCAGATTAACCAGCAACACACTGGCATGGGCGTCCGCTGCAACGGCACGTCGATGATAGTCACACGATAACTGCACCTCGCCACGTTGAAGGCAAATAATCCCGAGTGTGTTCAAGATTTGTGGATCGTTGGGTGACAGATCGAGGAGTTGCTGGAACAGCCGTGATGCAAGCGACAAGTCGCCTGCTTTTGAGCTTCCAAAGCCCTGAGGCGTAAGGCCTCTGCGTCTCTAGGCCAATGCATAAGCGCAACTCACAAGTTGGTGCCGAATTTAGGAAACATAACACATAAATCCAGAAAAGAAGGGGCCTTTTGGCCCCTTCTCAGTAGTCTTTATTTAAGTAAGCCTTAGAACTTAAGCTTGGCAGCCAAAGCGTAGCGACGCCCAAGCGGATCATAGGTCGAGGGTACGTATTTCCGCTATTGAAAGCGGTGGTCCCGATTGTTGACCCTACCACTGGTGGCTGGACGTCGGTAAGGTTGATGACACTGAAAGTCAGGTCGAGGTTTTCGTGCACGCTGGCCCGCAAGGTCAGATCCAAATAGTGACGTGCCTTGATGCGGCGGAAGTCTTCCAGAAACTGATCTGCAACTTCTGGCTCGACACTGACCGAGTCGACATAACGCCAGCGGAGAGACAAGTCATACTTATCGTAGCTTACAGTTGAGCGCATGTTGAAGGAGAATTCAGGCTGAATAGAGCCGGTTCCCCAGCTGGGCTGCCGCAGTTTACGCTGTACAAATCGATACACTCGCGATCAATGGCAGATGGCGTTGCCTGGAAGCGGTTAGATTTCGTCCAGTTGCCGTTGAACACAAAGTTCAGTCTGGTTGGCCCAACTTGGCGTTGATAAGAGGCTGTCAGATCGATGCCGTCTGTATTCACTACGCCAAGATTCGAGAGGACAAGTGGAACACCTGGCGTATCGGCCACATCACCGCTCAACTGACCGGTTGCGGGGTTACGCCTAATCGCCACGCACTCAGCTGTAATAGCTAGACTCGGGTTGAAGGCCGTGTCGAAACACGCGTCCAAGGCGTCCCCGATCGTGGGGTGGTGATGGCGTCGGTCAGGCGGATTTTATAATAGTCGATCGTCAACGCAAAACCTGGGAGATAATCTGGCTGGAAAACCCCGCCGATAGTCCAGGTTGTTGCCCGCTCGACATCAAGATCGGGATTCCCCGCCCGTCACGTTAACCTGGCCCGCCGAAGGTGCCTCGATCAGGCCAGCTGCCGCAAAGCCGGCAGGCCCCCTGCGCATTACAGATTGCCGCAATGGCAGCGTTGGTCTCAGGGGCCAGCGCGCCCCTTGCCCCTTGGCACGGATCGACGGCAAAGTTATCGAGACCGGTGGTTTGCGGGCTAAATAGTTCTGCCAAGTTCGGTGACCGGGTCGCTCTTTGCCAGTTCCCGCGGAGCTTGAAGCCCGAAACCGGCTCCCATGTACCGCCAGCTTTGTACGTGAAACTGGTGCCTGTTGTGTTGTAGTGTGAATAACGGCCACCGACCTCGACAGTCAGATTTTTGGCCAGGAAGCGATCCTCAACGACAGGAACAATCAACTCGCCGAAGGCTTCGTAAACATTGTAGCGGCCAGAGGTGTCTGGGTTCGCCGCCCCGTTACCCAAAACCTCTCCAGGTGTTTGAGACAGCAAGTCTGATAGGCTTGAGCCACGGTAGCCGCGATACTCCCCACCGATAGCGAAACCGACCGACGTCTCTGCGAATGGTGAGGTCACAGGGCGTCGCCGCTGACAACACCGCGTACTGTACCAAGGGAGGTCAGGGTAGAGGACGATGCAGAAACGTTCAGGAACGCGAACTGCTCAGGAGTTATTGACCCTTCTGGGCCAAAATGTTCAAAGGTACGCAGCCTCCCGAAGGATCAAGGCACGAATTCGGGTCGGTCGCGAGTATCGCTTGCCGCGCGCGTGACAGAATACCGTTACCCGACTGACGCTGGATGTTTTCACTTTCACCGTAAGTGCCGTAGATATCGAACGAAATCGCGTCGGTAATATCACCGCGCAAACCCGCCTTGATCTGGAAAAGCGTGGTCGTAAATTCTGAAAACGCGGCCCGCCCTCGGTAAAGCGGCGAGAGGCGTTAACGGTGACGGTTTGGTAATTTGGATCGTCCGGGTCCGTCGCGAGGGCCGCAGCATCGCATTGCGCCTGCGTGAAGCGCGGCGTGTAAAGACCACTACCTGCTGGCGCAGTATTGAAAGCGCAGAACTGATTGCGCGTCGTCGCAGACAAAAACGGGTTGCTGAGCGGTACAGTTACTGAAGTGTTGAAAAGACCGCTTGGGGCGATAATCGTCGAGACGCTGTTCTTGGAGAAGAGTGCTTCCGAATAGACTTCAAGGCCATCCGCGACTTCATAGCGGGCGGTACCGAAGATATTAAAGCGATTGTAGGGTGTCTGGAAAATATTGAACGGATTGAAGTTGAATGGCGTAAATGCCCTCCAATCACACCGGTAGTCGGATTAATGACCGTCAAGCCCAAATTGTTGACAGTCGGATTGGTATTAGGGGTTGTCGTACCGGCAATAACCGGGCGCGCACCCGTGAAACGCGTTGGCACCGTCGTCCCCGAACCACCTGCCGACCCGTCCTCAGAAAAGATGTTATCGACTGAGTATGGCCGATCGCCCTGGTATACCGGGTCGCTCTTCTGATAGCCGATGCTGAGCGCGACATTGCCGCGACCGTCATCGAAATTTGCACCGACCGTCAAGTCAACACGGAACTGGTTGCCGTCGCCGCGCTCCGTGATCTGGTCGGAGATATTGACCTCTACGCCAGAGAAATCACGCTTGGTCACAAAGTTAACAACACCCGACACAGCGTCCGCACCGTATGTCGTCGAGGCGCCGCCGGTCAGAATGTCCGTGCGCTCAATCAGGAGACAGGAATGTTGTTCAAGTCGACCTGGCCACCAAGGCCAGCCGGCACCAGGCGTGTATTGTTCAGAAGGACAATGTTTCTGAAGCTTCCAAGGCCGCGCAAGTTGACGAACGAGGCCCCGCCGTTGCCATTGTTCACAGCAGAGCCGACGCTTGGCACAATGCCGGGCAAATCGCGCAGCAACTCTTCAGCATTGGTCGACTGGCGGAACTGGATTTCTTCAGCACCAATAACACTAATAGGAGCAGCACTAACCAGATTAGGATTGCGAATCAATGAACCTGTAACGACAATGGTGTCGAGATTTGCCTCGTCTTTAGTGCTTTGCGCGTCTTGCGCCAAGGCAGCACCCCGCCCAAACCAACAGCGATAGCAGCCAACGCAGTGCACGCACTGTACCGGGCGATCATATGTCTATGCAGTTTCACGTCGTTCATCCCTTTTGTTATTTTAACCAAGACTTTTCAAGCCGTACCGAGAGCGCCTGCGGAAGCATGACACGCCACACAACCCAAATCCCCAATGCCTGGCGGCAAGCACTTAACCTAGGTACCGACCGTTATTTCATTACCCTGTTAGGTCGCCAACGTTGTGTAAAGCCACCAAGCGACGAGATCGCTTAGCAGCAGCCACGCTGTGTTTTTGACAACAGTTTTGGACCAGTCTTGCGCTTTGTGCCGCTATATTGTAATTTTCTGTCGTAACGGCTCCACCGCTGCGCCAAAATGCCTGCAGTATGCGATAGCCGCCTACGCCAGGGATTGACATCAACTGAATTTTTGAAGGGCAAAAATTGCGCACCAGCCCACAATGCGCTGCATTGCCACCTGCAATTGATATCTATAGATTATAGTGAATTGCCCGATGCACCACAGGAGTGCCCATAATGCCCATTCTGCCCACCAAACCCGCTGCCTTTTGATTTTGTCGAGTATTTTTCACTCCAGCCCGTCTTAGCATGGGCGCAATCGGAATCTGCGGCGGCCACCAGCTCGGGTTCAGGTACGGGTACCGTGACAAAAGACCCCAAAACAAGATAATATGCAAAAGTGAAGAGCAGACTGGCTCATATATCAGGAAGAAAAAACGTGCTTGACTAAAAGCAGTGGGAGTTTTCCCAAGATGAGCACCGCCGTCAGACACACGAGATGCAGGCGCAAATTTCATCAGAACGAGGTAATTAATTTCAGGATTTTTACTCTCTATTTTTTGCAGAGTGTGGATTGTAATTTGCGCCTCACCGCGCTGTGGTGCGGTGTCCGCTGGTGGTCTGAGTCGGCATCGGCCCCAGCCCTGGAACGCGGGTCGGATCGACGCGCGTGTCACGCACCACCAGCCCCAGTGCAGGTGCGGGCCGGTTGCCCGGCCGGTCGCGCCGATCGCGCCGAGCCGGTCGCCGGCGGCAACTTCTGGCCGTCCGCCACATCGATGCGGCTCAGGTGCAGGAATTGCGAGAACAGGCCCTGGCCGTGATCGAGGATCACCAGCCCGCCCTCGAGCATGAAGTTGCTGCCGGCCAGACGGACGATGCCGGCTGCGGGCGCCACCACCGGCGTGCCCGTGGGCGCGGCGATATCGACGCCCAATGCGGCGCGCGCGGCACGCCGTTCAGGACACGCTGGGAGCCGTAGACGCCGCTGATTCGCCCAACCGCCGGCCAGACCCAGGGACTGCGCCAGGCGGTGCGCGCCATCAGCGCCGCGCGGGCACTGGCGATGCGGCGCGTCTCCTGCTCGCGGCGGGCCGCAAGCGCCGGCGGCATCGGCTGGCTGGTATCGAACTTGGGGCCGTTGATGCGCTCGATGCGGAAGTCTCTCGGGGCGATCTCCAGCGTGCGTGCCGTGACGCCGCCGTCGTCCGCCTCTGCGCGCAGGACCAGCACCGGGCCAGCCTCGCGCGGGATGCCGACGAGAAAGTCGCCGTCGTCGCCGACCAGGATCGGCGCCCGTCGACGCTGACATGCCGCACGTTCGGGGCGGTTTTCCCGAACAGCAGCCCGCCCTGCTCAAACGCGCCTTCCAGTACCAGGGCGGGTGCTGCCGGCGGGGTTGACGGTGAGGATGCCGGCGGCGGGGCGACCGCGACATTGGGGATCGGCTCGGAGGCGCAGGCAACCAGGGTCATGACCAGACCCAGCGTTCCCAGCCGCGCCTTCATGCCCGGCGCGCCCGCTGCGTCGCCGCTTCCGCCGAAGCATAGGCTTCCTGGCGTTCCTCCGACCAGTAGCGCAGCCGACCCAGCGGTACCCTCACGCCGGTGACGGCACACACGACATGGTCCCCGGGGACACCATGCGGAACGACCCGGAATAATAAATTAGCTTGGCCGGTTGGTCCGGCAGACCGCTGGTCTTGAGCATGGCCTGACTATAACGGCGAATAGCGCGTTAGAAAAGAGTCCCCTGTCCGCCCGGCGCTTTCTGCGGCTTGCGTGACACAGGCGCGGCAGTGGTGACGGCAATCCGTCCGTCCGCGAATTCGATGGACAGGCGGCCGGCCGCCTGCGCGGTCTTGCTGTCGGTCACCAGTTGCGCGTCGGCATCGCGCACCACGGCGTAGCCGCGCGAAAGCGTCGCCTGATAGCTGAGCGTGTGCAGCAGCCGTCCCAGGCCGTCGAGGTGCGTCGAGCGCCGGTCGAACTGGGTGGCTGCAGCCCGCGCCAGCCGCGTGCCGGCGTTGAGCACCCGCGCCTGCTGCGCCTGCACCTGCTGCGCGAGCAGCGCCGGCGACAGGATGCTGCGCTCGAAGCGCGCGCGGCGCTCGGCCAGCAGGTGCGCCAGCGCACGCGGCAAGCGCTCCGCAAGGTCGTCCGCCCGCTGTTGCGCCAGGCCCAGCAGGTGCCGCGGCGGCGGCAGGCCGCGCGCCAGCCCTTCCAGCCGCTGCCGCTGCTGCGCCAGCAGCCGCAGTGCGCCCCTGCCAGCCGCGTGCCCAGGGTATCGAGCGCCAGCAGCAGGTCCGCGCGCACGGGGTCGCCATCTCGGCGGCGGCGGTCGGCGTCGGCGCGCGGCGGTCGGCCGCGAAATCGATCAGGGTCGTATCGGTCTCGTGGCCCACGGCGGAGATCAGCGGGATCGCGCAAGCGGCGGCCGCGCGCACCACGGCTTCCTCGTTGAACGCCCAGAGATCCTCCACCGAGCCGCCGCCGCGCGCGACGATCAGCACGTCCGGGCGCGGCAGGTTGTCGGGCAGGGCGTTGAACCCGGCGATGGCGGCGGCAATCTGCGCTGCCGCCCCTCGCCCTGCACCGCGACCGGCCACAGCAGCACCCGGCAGGGAAAGCGATCGCCCAGACGGTGCAGAATATCGCGGATCACCGCCCCGGTCGGCGACGTCACCACGCCGACCACGCCCGGCAGATAAGGCAGCGGTTTCTTGCGCGCCGGGTCGAACAGCCCTTCGGCGGCGAGCCGTTTCTTGCGCTCCTCCAGCATCGCCATGAGCGCGCCGACGCCTGCCGGCTCCATGCGTTCGATCACCAGCTGGTACTTGGAGCGCCCGGGATAGGTGGTCAGCCGGCCGGTCGCGATGACCTCCAGCCCGTCTTCCGGGCGGAACGGCAGGGCAAGCGCCGCGCCTTTCCACATGACCGCGTCGAGCACCGCCGCATCGTCCTTCAGCGCCAGATACAGATGGCCGGAGGCAGCGCGCTTGAAGCCGGAGATTTCGCCGCGCACGCGCACGAGGCCGAAGCGCTCCTCCACTGTACGCTTGATGGCGCTGGCGATTTCGCTGACGCTGTATTCGGGCAGGTTGACGCCTGGGGCCGCTGGTTCGGTCATGGCTGCTAGGTGCATTGCCGGGCGCGGCTTGTCCAGTTATGAGCGCCGACCAACTGTCGGGAGCAAGCATATGAAGGTTCTGGTGCTGGGCGGCGGCGGCCGCGAACATGCGCTGTGCTGGAAGCTGGCGCAATCGCCCTGCCTGATGGCGCTGTACGCAGCACCCGGCAACCCGGGCATTGCCGCGCACGCGACCTGCATCGCGATCGACCCCGCAGACCGGCACGCCGTGCTCGCCTTCTGTCGGGAAGCGCAGATCGACCTCGTGGTGGTCGGGCCGGAGCAGCCGCTGGTCGCGGGTGTCGCCGATGCGCTGGCGGCGGCCGGCATCGCCTGCTTCGGGCCAAGCCGGGCGGCTGCGCGGCTCGAAGGCTCGAAGGGCTTCACCAAGGAGCTGTGCGCGCGCGCCGGGATCCCGACCGCCCGGTTCGTCCGCTGCGACAGCCTGCAGGCGGCGCGGGTCGCGATCGCCACGTTCGGCGCGCCGGTCGTCATCAAGGCGGACGGGCTGGCCGCCGGCAAGGGCGTGGTGATCGCGCAGTCCATCGCCGAGGCAGAAGCCGCTGCTGCCGAGATGCTCGACGGTCGGTTCGGCGCGGCGGGTGCGGAACTGGTGATCGAGGAATTCCTGACCGGCGAGGAGATCAGCGTCTTCGTGGTGACCGATGGCGAGACCGCGGTGCCGCTGATGGCCGCGCGGGACCACAAGCGGGTCGGTGACGGCGACACCGGACCGAACACCGGCGGCATGGGGCGTTCGCGCCGACCCGCCTGCTGACGCCGGACCTTGAGGCGCGCATCCTCGAGGAGATCATCACGCCGACGGTCCGCACGCTCGCGGCCGAAGGCACGCCCTACTGCGGCGTGCTCTACGCCGGGCTGATGCTGACGGCAGACGGCCCCAGGCTGATCGAATATAATTGCCGGTTCGGCGACCCGGAATGCCAGGTGCTGATGGTGATGCTGGAGAGCGACCTGCTGCCGCTGGTCTCGGCAGCAGCGACCGGCACGCTGCACGAGCAAAGCGTGCAGTGGCGGGACGGCGCGGCGCTGACCGTGGTGCTGGCGGCGCGCGGGTATCCCGAGACGCCGGTCAAGGGCGGCATCATCGCGGGGCTTGAACCCGAAGACCCGGATGTCACGGTGTTTCATGCCGGCACGGCGCTGCGGGACGGCGTGCTGACGGCCAACGGCGGGCGCGTGCTGAACGTGACGGCCCGCGGCGCGACCCTGGCCGAGGCGCGGACCCGGGCCTATGCGACAATCGGCCGTATCCAGTGGGCGGATGGCTTCTGCCGGCGCGACATCGGCGCGAAGGAAGCATGACCAACCGGCTTTGACAGGCTGAGACTTTAGGTTGAACCACACGTCATCGCGCGTTTGCACACACGCCGCTCACCCTGAGCTGGACGAAGGGCTGAGCGGCTCGTGGTTCGTCCAGGCTCACCACGAGCGGACTTTACAGCCTGTTCTGCGAAGAACGGAATGACGATTCCCCTGATGTCATCACGTTCTAGCAGGCTGCTGAAAAAGTGGTTTCTCAGACTCCAACCCTATGGCCGTCACCCCGGCGAAGGCCGGGGTCCATGGCTAATACGTTATATTCGTTGTGTATATATGCGCACATGGATTCCGGCCTTCGCCGGAATGACGAAGCGGAGCTGTATCTCCGCGACTTTTCAACAGCCTGCTAGAGTACCGCGCCGGGAGGCATGCTCGGGCACGCAGGGACAATGAGGAGGCAATGACGAGCCACCCGCAGCGCTTGTGATATTTGGTACACTTCGTAAACTGACAGGGTAATTCCAATGTGCCGAGGTCAGGCGTTTCCGCGTGATCTGATTCGTGAAACATGATCTAACCAGTGAAGCCGAGCCTGTGTTCCGTGACCGGCCAGGGCGATACCAGTGCATCGGCGGGTGATCGGACTGCGTGCATATCTTATGTGTGCGCAGGTCTTACCGTGGTTCCGGGGAGGGCAGGATGCGGCAGGTCTGTTTGGCAGCGATCATCGTTTCTTCGGCGGCGACGGCTGCCGCGCAGCAGGTCAATGGCACCGATCATCCGCTGGTCGGTCGCTACGAAGGCTCCAAGTTGTCGGGCTACGAACAGCGCCGCTTCGAGGCCCGCCAGTTCGTTTTCAAGGGCACGCCGGACCGCAGCCTGGTCGATGCCGACAAGCAGACCATCGAGGGCAAATCGACCGTGCTGGCCTATTCCGGCCCCGGCGACCGCTCGTCGCTCGAGGTCTTCCGCAACTATCAGGCAGCCCTGGTGGCCAAAGGCTTCACCCAGGCCTATGTCTGCGAAAATGTGCAGGGACGGCCAAAGGGCTGCCCTGACCAGCGCCAGATCAAATATGCCGTCTTCCCCTGCCAGCCACCGTGCTGGAAAATGGCAACTGCTGGGACAACGCGCGCTATGGCCTGTTTCGCAAAGGTGCGCAGGCGACGGTCGCCCTCTATGTCGAGGAGTGCAAGAACAAGGTCTTCAACCCGAAAGTCCTCATCAGCGTCTCCGAAGCTGCCGCCATGGAGACGGGCAAGGTCACGGTGCCAAGCGCGCAGGACATGGCGCGCGCCTTTGGCAGCGAGGGCCGAATCGCACTCTACGGCATCTATTTCGATACCGGCAAGGCCGAGATCAAACCGGCTTCCAAACCGACCCTGGACCAGATTGCCGCCTTGCTCTCGGCCGAGCCCGGCTGGCGCTGGTGATCACGGGCTACACCGACAATGTGGGCGGCTTCGACGCCAATGTCATGCTCAGCAAGCGGCGCGCCGACGCCGTGGTTGCGGCACTGGTGCGCGACTATCGCATCCAGCCTGCCCGGTTGACCGGCTTTGGCGCGGGCATGACCGGCCCGCGCGCCCCGAACACCGATGAGGCCGGCCGCGCGAAAAACCGCCGGGTCGAACTGGCGCCGCGCTGAATTCCCGCAATTCCAACACTTGACGTTTTGACGACTTCAGCTTGAGCCTCACGTCATCGCGAGCCAGCAATGCTGCCGTGGAGATCCATGCAGTTACGGTGCCAGTTTACTAAATACACTTAATAGCAAGCTGCGATAAGGCTCACTCATTCCCTCCCCTCCCGTACGCGGGAGGGGTGGCCGCAGGCCGGGGTGGGTGCAGCTTGATTCCACCCGCCCCGCTTCGCGACCCTCCCTGAGGAAGGAAAGAGTCGCCCCCACCGCCCCCAAGCACAGACGAAGGGTGGAGGGGCGATGGTCACAGGAAGGAGCATTCTGCTCATCCATGGTTGCCAGCCAGCCGGAAGCAAGTCGCGAAACGTCCCCTATCGGCCTGGCCCAGCCCGGCCGCCTCGAACAGCGGCTCCCAGCGTGCGGCGACCACAGCGCGCATTTCGGCAATCAACGCTTCGGCCTCGTCTCGGCCGAGATCGAACACCGCCGCTCCGGCCAGGGCATTTTCGAGCGTGGCGTTGCGTCCTTCCGGGCCGACGCCGAGCACCAGCCGCCGTTCGAGGCCAACCTGCGGCTTGGGCACAACATCGTAGAGCGGGGACAGGCGCCAGCCCTTGCCGTCATGAAGGAAGCCGTGGTTGCGGAGGTGATCGTCGTCATTGGTGACGAAGATGTTGAACACCATGCGCCGGAACAATTCGCGCAAATCCTGCCTTACCCGCGTGCCGTGCTGACGAAGGCGCCAGCCAGGTCGGCATAGCTGTAGCGGCTGACCTCGCTTTCATGCGCGCCAAGCATCGTCAGGCCAGACGCGAAATGCCGCCGCTCCATCCAGTTGCCATGCGGTACCCGGTCGAACCGTTCGATGAGATAGATGTCGCGATCGAGCACGCGTCTGAGATCGAGCGCGGGCACGTCGAGCCTGCATTCACGGGCGAGGCGCATCGTGGCATATTCCACCCGGCATTCGGGAAGCTGTCGTTGCGTGCCTGGAACTTGGCGATCCAAGGCTGGTCGCCGATTTCGGTTGCGGCCTTGGGGCGCGCGCCACCGAGTGACGATGCAGCCGTCAGCAGCCGCCGCAAGTTCTCGTCGAGTGCATCGACGTGCTGCGCGCGTTCGGTTGCTTCGGCCAATTCCGCCAGTGTGAAGTGCTCGCCCCGCGCATCGCCATCACCCCAAGGTGTGATGCGCTGCGGGCGCTCCGGGGTCGGACCAAAGGCCAGACAACCAACCCGGTGTTCGCCTGATGCGAGGATAAGGTCGATCTCGTTCGGCAACCGGTCGCCCATGGCCTTGTACATGAGATACTGGCCCCAGCCATCGGGGCTGCATCGCGGATGCCGTTGAAGACCGCGAAGCCCTCTTCCGTGCGGAAAGTATGGCCGCTGTTCGCATCGTGGAGTGGCAGGGCAACCGGGTCGACAGCAAGCCGGTCAGGACGTTCAAGATAGCGGCGGCCATAGGCAAATGTCGCGAACTTGTTGCGCGGCTCGTCGGTCATGGTGAGCAGCCCAGCGGGAACCGGACCTTCGGGCAGATGCACGAAGACATAGGTGCGCACGCTCACCATGGCGGATCAGAAATCCAGGTCATCGTCGTCTGACGCATGGGTCGTCTTCGGGAGACGCGCGAGATCCTCGCTAATGCCCGCACGATCGCTGTCGGCGGCAACGAGGCTGGCAAGGCGCGCCGTCATACCGAACACATGGAGTGCGCTGGCAAGGACCGCTAGGCCGACCGTCGGGTCGCCAGCCTCCAGCCGCTGCAGCGTCTGCACCGACACGAGCATGCGCTCGGCCATCAGCCGTTGCGGCAGCCTGCGCCGCCGCCGTGCGAGCGCGATATCCTTCCCCAGCTGCACAATTGCACGCTGACTCTGCGGCGGGAGTCCGCTGGCGGCTCTGGAGGCGCGTGGCATGGCGACGCATATGACATATCATGTGTATTCTGTCAATTTTACATGATATATCAGCTTGCACGGAGTTCGCCGCCCTCCCGCGCGCGGAAGGGGTGGCCGCAGGCCGGGGTGGGCAGGGGTGGCTGGATCGTCCCACGCGGAGCAGCGCGGATACGCCCTTCCTGCGGGTGGGGATCGGGGTCAAGCCGCCAGGGCTTCAGTGGTCAGCACTTCGGCGAGGAAGTCGCGCAGCGCGGCGACCCGCACGGAACCGCGCAACTCGCTCGCATAGACGAAGAAGATCTGGAACGGCGGCCCGGCGATTTCCGGCAGCACGATGGATAACTGGCCCGACGAGCGGATGAGGTAGGTCGGCAGCACGGCGATGCCCAGCCCCTGCTCGACCGCGCGCAGCACGCCGAACTGGTTGTTGACCGTGATGACCGGCGTGCGCTCGCGCCCGGCCTTGCCGACGGTCAGCAGCCAGTTGACGCTGCGCATCGGCTGGGCGCCTGATCGCCGTAGGCGATGATACGGTGGCGATCGAGATCGTCGAGCGTGGCCGGCGCGCCATGGCGCTCCAGATAGGCCGGCGAGGCGCAGATCTGCTGGGTGACGGTCGCGAGCGGGCGCTGGATCAGATCGGCCTGGTGCGGCGCGTGAAAGCGCAGCGCGACATCCGCCGCGCGGGTCGACAGATCAAGGTCGTCGTCGCTCAGCACCACCCGCAGCCGGATATCCGGATAGCGCTCCATGAACGGCGCGATGACCCGCATCAGCCACACCGACCCGAACGCAACCGTGGTGGTCAGGCGGATTTCACCGGTCGGGCGACCGCGCGAGGCCTGGATCGCCCGCTCGACCCGGTCGACCCGGTCAGTCATTTCCCGGCTGGCGGCGAGCAGTTGCTCGCCCTCGTGGGTCAGCGCCAGACCACGCGCATGGCGGTGGAACAGGGCTGCGCCGGCCTCCTGCTCCAGTTGCTGGATCTGCCGGGACAGCGCGGGTTGGCTCATGTTCAGCCTGCGCGCGCCCTCGGTCAGGCTGCCGGCATCGGCCACCACGTTGAACAGTTTCAGCCGGCTCCAGTCGATGGTCATGCGGGTTATTCGGCAGCGATCGCCAGACTGTGGTGCGCAAGATAGCGTTCCGCTTCCAGCGCCGCCATGCAGCCCATGCCGGCGGCGGTGACGGCCTGGCGGTAGACCTTGTCCTGACGTCGCCGGCAGCGAACACGCCGGGGATGTCGGTCGCCGTCGAGTCCGGGGCGGTGACGATATAGCCCTCCTCATCTATCCTGATCTGGCCCTTGAACAGGGTGGTCGCCGGATCGTGGCCGATCGCGATGAACAGGCCATCGGTCGCGAGCGTCTGCGTGCCGCCGTCGACCGTGCTGCGCAGCCGCACGCCGGTCACCGACGCTGGTTCGCTGTCGCCGAGCACTTCCTCGACGGTGTGGTTCCAGATCACCTTGACCTTGGGGTGGCTGAGCAGGCGGGCCTGGTTGGTCTTGTCAGCGCGCAGGAGTCGCGCCGGTGAACCAGATACACCGTCTCGGCAAAGTTGGTCAGGAACAGCGCTTCCTCGACCGCCGTGTTGCCGCCGCCGACCACGGTGACGGTCTTGCCGCGATAGAAAAAGCCGTCGCAGGTCGCGCAGGCCGAGACGCCGAAGCCGCGCAGCCGGGACTCCGACTCCAGGCCGAGCCAGCGCGCCTGCGCGCCGGTGCAGATGATGAGGGTATCGGCGAGGTAGGTCGTCCCGCTGTCCCCGTGAGCCGGAACGGCCGCTGGTTGAGGTCGACGGCGTTGATGTGGTCCTGCCGCAGGTCCGCGCCGACGTGGATGGTCTGGGCGCGCATCTGCTCCATCAGCCACGGCCCCTGGATCGGGTCGGCGAAGCCGGGATAGTTCTCGACCTCGGTGGTGATGGTCAACTGGCCGCCGGGCTGGATGCCCTCGATCAGCAACGGCTTCAGTGCCGCGCGCGCGGCGTAGATCGCCGCCGTGTAGCCGGCCGGCCCCGATCCGATGATGACAACGCTTGCGCGAACGGTTTCCGCCATGATCGACTCCTCATCCTTCGCCCGCGATGTGCCATGCGGACGACTCATTCTGCAACAGGTGAGCACGATATAGGGCCTGCGCGCGCCATGCGAAGGCGGCTGCGACGAACGCTGCGTTCAGACGGCGCTTCTGCGATCGGCGGGGGCGCGTCGTGGCCGCTTGCGGTCGCCAGGATCGACAGGCCGTGCGCGTCGACCTCGACGGTGGCACCGGCCCGTTCGGCCTGCTGGCGCAGCAGATGCAGGAAAAGTCCCCGCTTTCCGTCGTGGCCTCCAGCGAGGCGGCAAGGACCGGGCAATGAACGATCAGCCGCACCCGGTCGCCCGGTTCCACCTGCGCGCTGACGATGACGGTCTGGTCGCGGCCGGCGATATCGATCATTTTCAGGATGGCGCGGCTGAGCGCCCGGCGCAGGCCTTGCGGCTCGGCGGTGATGGTTCTGACTGCGGTTGAGACGCGACTGATCAGGTAGACGCCTGCGTGCCGGGCATGGTCCGACAGGCTGTCCACCACGTCGCCGACGAACACGGGCGCGTTCAGGGCGCACGGCTGCGCCACCTCGCTGTCCGGCGTGCGCGCGGCTTCCAGAAACTCCTCGACCAGATGCAGCAGGCGGCCGCCCGCGTTGAGGATGCCGCCCGCCTGCGCGCGGTAGTCGTCGCCGACAGCGCCCAGCGCTTCGCGCTCGATCATCTGCGCGAAACCGAGGATGGCATTGAGCGGCGAGCGCAGCTCGTGCGCAAGCATATACATGCGATCGACAGAGCTATCGTCGTCTGCGCCGCTATCCGGGGACTTGGACGCAACCGCGGATGGAACACGATGCGCCAGCTCGGACGGCACGGCGATCGCCGTACCCCGATAGCCTTGAAACTGCCCGGAGGCGTCCTCGAACACCGGCACCCCGGCAAGAGACCAGATACCCGCCGCGGCCCCGCGCTCGATATGCACCGTCTGCGCGCGGAACGGCGCATGGCGCAGATACGCCAGCCGTACCGCATCGAAGGCAGGGCTGTCCGGCAGCCAATCGAACAGGTTCATGCCAGCCAGACCGTTGAGGCCATCGGGGCGGAGCGCTGCGTCCGGCGCATCCAGATAGGTGAAGTTGCCCTGCCGGTCGGTCTCCCAGCACCAGTCGGTCGCGGCGCGCACGATGTCCTCCATCGCCGTCGACGCCCGCTGCGGCTCCGGCGCGCGCTGCCGCTCGCCGGGAAGCGGGATCAGCGGCCAGGGATGATCCGGCCCGGCTCTCCGGCGGATGCTGTATCTCCGGCTTCTGCCTGCCGGCGCCGCTCCTGATAGGCGAGGATGCGCCGGATCAGCTCCTGGATCTGCTGCTCCGACGACTCGAAATCTGCGGGCAGTTCGTCACCCGCTTCCAACACCGCAGCCTCCCCTTGCGGCGCGGCCGGAGTCTCGGGCTCGGCCGACGCCACGTCCGGTTCTGGTGCGGGATCGGCGGCGGCCATGGCGATCGGCGGCATCCCGAGCGCACGGGTTGCCTCAGCGGCCCAGCGCGCGCGCGCGATAGCTGTCTGGACGCGCGGCGGCAGATCTGTGCGCGCATCAAGCACAGTCGCGGCTGCTGGCGGCAGCCGGTTGAGCAGCAGCAGCCACACTTCCTCCGGGAGCTGCGCGCGCAGCAACACGGGCTCGATGATTTCCAGCGAGTCGTCGACGACGATGCCGATCACATCCCAGTCCCCGGTGCATAATCGGCGACCAGGCGCGCCATCTCGCGGCGGGTGGCTGCCGGTGCCCGCGGCTGGCAACGCTCGAGCAACTGCAGCGCCAGTTCACGGTTGGCATGCCCTGCGGCAGGCGGCCCTGCGCGAACAGATCGATCAGTTGCCGGTAGGCGACGTTTTGCGCCGCCGGAGCCGAGTCTTCCGCCAGCCGGGAGATGTGCGCGAACATGTCGTCGAAACGCAAATCCATGGGAAAACAGTACCCCCGAGCGTACGAGCTCAACAATCGCCTCTCTTTGCTTAACGGAGGTAAAGATTCCGTTAATCACGCCGGCGGAACCAAGTGCCGTATTTCGTTCTTGCATCGCTCGTTGAAATAAGTAGAACCGAAAACGTACGATGATTGCCTCAAAATCGCGGCAAACAAACAATTAATTGCGAGGCGCCATAATGTCCCGAGGCAGGCTGGACGAAATCGATCGGCGTATCCTGGCGAGTCTCCAGGAAAACGGCCGCATGACCAATGTCGAAGTCGCCGAGCGGGCCGGAATCACCGCGCCGCCGTGCCTGCGCCGGGTGCGCGCGCTTGAGGAAAGCGGGATCATACGCGGCTATCACGCAGATGTCGATCCTGCCGCGCTGGGCTACACCATCACCGTGTTCGCGCTGGTCAGCCTGAAAAGTCAGGCGGAAGACGATCTGCAGGCGTTCGAGCAGCATATCGCCAAGCTGCCGGAAGTGCGTGAATGCTTCATGCTCAACGGCGAGATCGATTTCGTTCTGCGCGTGGTGGCGCAGGACCTGCAATCGTTCCAGCGGTTCCTGACCAGCAACCTGACGCCGGCACCCAATGTCGCCAGCGTCAAGACGTCCCTCGTCATCCGCAAATCCAAGAACGACCCCGGCGTGCCGATCCCGGCCTGATGCGCCCTACTTCAGCGTCGCCAGATAGGCGATGACGTTGGCGCGGTCGGCGGGTGCTGCGACCTTGGTGATCATCCGGCTGCCCTTCATCATCTTGCGCGGGTCGGTGAGATAGGTGTCGAGCGTCTGCGCGTTCCAGGTGGCGCCGGACGCCCCATAGGATGGAGAGAATTTAAAGCCGGCGGCAGTGCCGGCCTTGCGGCCGACCACGCCGGCCAGGCTCGGCCGACACCGTTCTTGCCGGGCTGCACTGAATGGCAGGCCTTGCAGATACGGTTGAAATATTTCTCCCCAGCCGCAGCGTCGCCGGCGGCGAAGGCATGCGTACCCGTCAGGGAAAGCAGGCTGGCGAAAACGATGGTGCGGATCATGGCGGATACTCGATATAAATATGACGTGATTTTCAGTATGCGGGCACTCAGAATGGCAGGTCAAGCCAGAGCAGCCGCCCGTCCTGCGTGCCGCACCCCAGCGTGTTGCCGAAAAGGCAGCAGCGCTGACTGGCGCGTCTGCGTTGTCCCAGACCATCAGCGACTCGGACGTTCCCAAACGATAGAGCAGCATGCTTCCGTCCGCATAGCCGGCTGCCAAAAGATCATAACGTCCGTGGGCGGCGATCTGGCTCACCAGAGCACCGGGGCCGGCCAGCTCGCGCGGCGCTTTGCCCATGGGGCCGTTGCGGTCCGCGAATGGCCATAGGATGACGCTATGCGCGCCGGACGTCGCCAGACAGCGGCCCCTGTCTGTCCAGGCGAACGACTTGGTCTTGGCCGGATAGCCGCTCATGCGCATGTCGGCTTTATCCTCAAGCCGCCAGCCGTGCAGCGCATTCTCCTGCATGGCGGTCACGATGAAGCGCCCGTCCGGGGACCAGGTGATCGCAGTGTGCGAGCCGACCCACGACAACGGCGTCGGCTTGCTGTCGGCGGCGTTGAGCCACCACAGCGAGGCGCCGTTATAGTGGCTGACCGCCAGCCGCTTCGAGCGCGCATCGAACACGAGGCCGGTCGCCGAGCTGTCATGCTCCAGGATGCGGGCGGCGCCGCCGCTTGCCGGCGCGACATGGACGCGCTTGCCAGCGGCCGCCGCGATCCATTTCCCGTCCGGGCTGATCGCCACCTGATCGACCCACTGGCCGGCCAGCACCATCGCGGGCTCGTCCCGGCCCAGCAGCGTCACGGCACCGCTGTCGTCGGCGACGACGACGTCCGTGCCGTTACCAGCCGCTGCCAGGCATTCGCCGGTCGTTGCGCGGCCTTCGTCGCCCGGGGTCAGCCAGCGCCCGTCAGCGAGCACTGCAGCAAGCGCCCCGCGCCACGGCAGCATGGCGAGCACATGGCTGGCTGCGTCACGCTCGATCATGCGGCCAGACAACTCTCGAAGCCTTCACGCAGCATTGCGGCGTCCAGGTTGCGACCGATGAACACCAGGCGCGAGCGGCGCGGTTCGTCTGCGCCCCAAGGCGCGCGCAGGTCGCCATCCAGGATCATATGCACGCCCTGAAACACGAAGCGGCGGTCCTCGCCGGCGAAGTTCAGGATGCCTTTCCAGCGCAGCAGGTCCGGGCCTTTGTCTGCGGCCAGCGCCTGCACCCAGAGCATGAAGGCGTCGCCGTTCAGCGGCCGCTCCGCCGACAGCGCCACGGAGTGGATGTCCTGATCATGGTCCAGCCGGCTGTCGTGCGCGTGGACATCATGGTGGCAGTGCGTGTGATCGTGGTGGTGATGCCCATGATCGTGATGCCCATGATCGTGATGCCCATGATCGTGCTGATCGTCTGCGGCGGCCCAGGCCTGCAGCCGGTCGAGGTCGAATGCGCCCTGATCGAGCAGGGCGTCGAGCGCCACGTCGCCACGGCGGCTGTGGTGCAGCCTTGCGCCGGGGTTGATGGCGCGAATCTGCGCCTCGGCGGCGCTCAGGCCGGCGTCGTCCACCAGATCGGTCTTGTTCAGCAGGATCACGTCCGCGAAGGCGATCTGGTCGCGCGCCGCCTCGGTATCGCCGAGCTGAAGCCGATGTGTTTGGCGTCGGCGACCGTCACCACGGCGTCCAGCCGGGTCGCCGCCTGCACGTCGTCGTCGGCGAAGAAGGTCTGGGCGACCGGCGCCGGCTTGGCGAGTCCGGTGGTCTCGACGATGATGCGGTCGAACCGGCCGCGACGCTTGAGCAGCGCGCCAAGGATGCGGATCAGGTCGCCGCGCACCGTGCAGCAGACGCAGCCGTTGTTCATCTCGAACACTTCCTCGTCCGCGCCGACGATGAGGTCGTTGTCGATGCCGATCTCGCCGAACTCGTTGACGATCACCGCGTAGCGGCGGCCGTGATCTTCCGAGAGAATACGGTTGAGGAGCGTCGTTTTGCCGGCTCCGAGGAAGCCGGTCAGTACGGTAACGGGTATCTTGTCCATGGCCCAGATAGGACGACGAATGCGTTTTGTCAGCAGGTCATGTCCGTTGATCCGGGCCAGCTTTGGAAGCCGGCCCGGATTACGCGGACACTACGCGACCATTTTCCAGGTGCCGTCCGGCTGGCGGCACGCTGTGCCGTATGCCCGCTCGGACTTGCCGTCGATGGTCACGGTCTGGGTGAACTCGCGGCAGTAGGCCGTTTTCCTGATACGCCGGCTTGGCGACAATCGAGCCGGAATTGCCCGAGTCCGGGTTCTGCCAGGTGCGCTCGACGCCGGACGGTGCGTGTTCCAGCGCGTCCTGCGCCGTGCGTTCGGCCTCCAGTCGGTCGGCCTTGTCCAGGCCCTTGCCGATCTGGTTGCCAAGCAGGCCGCCGAGGAACACGCCGCCGGCGACCAGCGCCGCCTTGCCGGCACCGCGTCCGCCGATCGAGGCGCCGAGCAAGCCGCCGAGCGCTGCCCCGGTAGCCGTGCCGACGGCTTCCTTGTTGACGCTGCCATCCGAGGCGCAGCTTGCAAGCGGCAAGGCCAGCGCAATCAAACCGGCTTTGAGCGCCGGTTGGCGGGATAGGGTCGAAATCATGCAAACCTCCTGTGCAATCAAGCGTGAGGTAGGCGTCGGAAACTGAATTGAACCTGAACGACTGCCCATCAGCGACTGAACGAACCAAACACGCGATCAACTGTGATGTTCGCCGTAAAAGTACAATGACATGGGCGGCGCGCGTCATAGCGAGGAGACCGTAAGGCCGACACGACAATCCAAAGAATTTGGCCAGTGTCCCCGGTTTCGCACTGGATCGCCGCGGCTGCTCCGCAGCCTCGCGATGACAGATGGGTCAAACGAAAAGGATGCTTGAGAGATATGCGGTGATTGCATAGCTCCCCTCGGCAATGCGTCTGGTGCTTTGGACAGGAATCCGCATATGCGCTCCTGACGCTGCACTGCAGCGCCCGATCACAGGATCCTCTCCCGATCCTGATCTTTGAGCGCCTGGCATTCCTCCCCGCCACGCGCTCCCTGTTCCGCCCTTTCCTCCCCTGGGCGGAACCTCCCTGATTGACTTGGCCGGAGTGAAAACTCCGGCCAATTTTGTTCTTACAGACCTGTGCGGATGATTATTCCTCCCCGCAGGAGGGGACCACCCTTCAGGGTGGTGGAGGGGTGGCGAATGCATGAGATATACGGGCTTTTCACCCCTCCGTCAGTCTTTCAGACAGACACCTCCCCTTGAGGGGAGGATTTTACATCCGCACACAGGTCTCCCTTAAGCTGTATTTCAGCATCTTTTCAGCCAGAGCGGCAGCCCCGCGGCGACGAACGCCACCCGGTGGGCAATGCTGGCCATGCGCTGGTTCAGCCGACCGGCGCAATCCCTGAAAGCGCGGCCAAGCGGTGTCTCCGGCACCAGGCCCAGCCCGACTTCGTTGCTGACCAGGATCAGCGATGTTCGCGCCTGCGATATGGCGTCGAGGAGATCCTCGACCTCCGGTTCCAGCAGCACGTCAGCCGCCAGCGGGTCAGGCAGGGCGCACAGGCGGTTGCTCAGCCACAAGGTCAGGCAGTCGACCAGCACCACCTCCTCCGGTCCGGCCGCGCGGATGGCGTCGGCCAGCGCGAACGGGACCTCGCGGGTGGCCCAGCCGGGACCGCGCTCCGCCTGGTGGCGGTCGATGCGCGCCGCCATCTCCGCGTCCAGCGCCTGTGCGGTCGCGATGTAGACGCGCCGGGCAGCGCGTGCAGCGGCGGCTTCGCTCGTCAGGCGTTCCGCCAGCCGGCTCTTGCCCGAACGGGCCCCGCCGAGGACAAGGGTGATATCAGGCTCTTGCATTTGCCGTTCCGTTGCGCCACTGCGGCATTCGCGAAGAGAGTTGCCCGCAAGGGCATGAAAAGGAAGCCGGTACAGCGGACAAGTCCGTCAGTCCGGCGCTGCCCCGCAACTGTTGTCGGCGAGCGGGCGCACCACAAGGCCACTGGAGGGTAACCTCTGGGAAGGCGGTGCGCCAGCAATGACCCGAGAGCCAGGAGACCTGCTCGCTTCGGTCGTCTGACGTGCGGGCGGGGTGTACCGATGCGTCCGAGGGTTTCCTCGCGTGGCGACGATTGGGGTCGTGCGCGGGGAGCCGGTTGCGGTTTCCTTCATCGCGGTGATGCGCCGATAGTCGGCGGCGGCGGCCCCTGTCAAAGGGAGCCTTGAATGCGCATATTTCTTATCCTCCCCGCCGCGCTTGTCGCCGGGTTTTCGCAGACCGCCGCTCACGCCGAGGATTCGCTGGACGCGATCGTCGTCACCGCCACCCGCACTCCGGTGACGGTTGCCGATCTCGGCCAGTCGATCACCGTGCTCGACGCGCAGACCATCGAGACCCGCCAGACCGTCGCCGTATCCGACCTGCTGGCGACGACGCCGGGGATCGCTGTCGCCCGCAATGGCGGGCTTGGCACGCAGACCGGTGTATTCATCCGTGGTGCCGAGTCGGACCAGACGGTCGTGCTGATCGACGGCGTCAAGCTCAACGATCCCGCCTCGCCCGGCGGCGGCTTCAATTTCGCCAACCTGCTGGCCGGCAATATCCGCCGCATCGAGATCATTCGCGGCGCGCAGTCGGTGCTGTGGGGCAGCCAGGCGATCGGCGGGGTGGTCAACATCCTCACAGCGCCGCCGACCGAGGACCTCCAGGCCAACGCCCGGCTGGAATATGGCTATCGCGACACCTGGCAGGCGACCGGCAACGTCTCGAAGACCATCGGCCCGGTCGCGGCCAGCGTCGGTGCAGGCTACCTGGCGTCCGACGGCATCTCCGCCTTCGACGAAACCCGGGGCGGACGCGAGCAGGACAGCTACGACAATGTCGGCGCCAACGCGCAGGTGCGGGTGACGCTGTCGCAGGCGATCTCGCTCGATCTGCGCGGCTGGTTCAGCCGGGGCGACACCGGGATCGACGGCTTTCCGCCGCCGGATTTCCGCTTCGCCGATACCGCTGAGCGCAGCCGTTCCCGCGAGTTCGTCGGCTATGCCGGGCTGAACGCGGCGCTGTTCGATGGGCGGCTGAAGAACCGGCTGGCGATCGGCTACACCAACATCAAGCGCCGCAACACCGATCCGACCCTCGATGTCACCACGACCTTTGATGCGCTCGGGCGCAACACCCGGCTCGAATATCAGGGCACGTACGCCATCGCCGAGGGCTGGGAGCTGACGGCCGGCGCCGAGCGGGAAGTCCAGCGTCTGCGCACCGCCTCGCCTTCCACGTTCGACCCCGCCCCACGCCGCTCACCGGACCCAGCGCCTGACCAGCGGCTACGCCAACCTGTTCGCCAAGCCGTTTGCGGGCTTCAGCGGCACGCTCGGCATCAGGCAGGATCAGCACAGCAGCTTCGGCGGCGCGACCAGCTTTGCTGCCAGCGGCGTCTACTCGCCCAACAAGGGCCGCAGCCGCCTGCGCGCGAATTATTCGGAAGGCTTCAAGGCACCGACACCGTTCCAGCTCGGCAGCGAGTTCGGCAACCCGAACCTCGCGCCCGAAGACTCGAAAGGCTGGGAAGTCGGCGGCGACCAGCAGCTCTGGGGTGAGGCGCTCAGTATTGGCGCGACCTATTTCCGGCGCACCACCCGTAACCAGATCGACTTCAACTTCTGCCCCAGCGATAACAGCCTGTGCGACGATGGCCGCTTCGGCTTCTACGACAATGTCGCTCGCACCCGTTCGACCGGCGTTGAACTGCTGGTCTCGGCGCGCCCGGTCGAAGGGCTCAGCATCGACGCCAGCTACACCCACCTCAACCCGCGCAACAAGGCGGCGGACAGCCCGAACGCCGGCAATGTGCTGGTGCGACGGCCGCAGGAGACGTTCTCGCTCAGCGCAGACTACCGTCATCGCTCGGGGCTGGCCGGCGGCGTGACCGTCACCACGGCCAGCGACCGCTTCATCGATGCCGCCAACACGCGGCGGCTGGACGGCTACACGACCCTCGACCTGCGGGCGAGCTATGAATTTTACCAGGGCCTGGAGCTTTACGGTCGCTTCGACAACGTGCTGGATGCGCAGTACGAAACCGTCGACCAGTATGGCACCTTCGGGCGCGCCGGGTTCATCGGCCTGCGCGCGGCGCTGTAAAGAAGGGGACTGCGATGACCGATGACCTGAACAGCCGCCACAAGCAACGGATGGCCCGCATCCAGAAGGCGCGCGAACGCATCCAGGCGACCAAGACGCTGGAGCGCGGGCTGCTGATCGTCCACACCGGTGACGGCAAGGGCAAGTCGTCAGCAGCCTTCGGCATGGCGCTGCGCAGCGCCGGCTGGGGCATGCGGGTGGCGATCGTGCAGTTCGTCAAGGGCAGCTGGGAAACCGGCGAGAAGCACTTCTTCCGCGACCACCCGGAGTTCGCCTCCTTCGAGGTGATGGGCGAGGGCTTCACCTGGGACACGCAGGACCGGGAGCGCGACATCGCTGCCGCCCGCGCCGCCTGGGCGCGTTCGCTGGCGCTGATACACGACCCCGCCATCGACTATGTGGTGCTCGACGAGCTGAACATCGTCATCGGCTATGACTATCTGCCCATCGGAGAGGTGGTCGCGGCGCTGCAGGCCCGGCCGCTCACCAAGCATATCTGCATCACCGGGCGCGGCGGAAAACCGGAACTGCTGGAGATCGCCGACCTGGTGACCGAGTTCCGCGAGGTGAAGCACCCATACAAGGCCGGGTTCAAGGCGCAGCGCGGGGTGGAGTATTGAGCGCCGCGCTGATGCTGCAGGGCACGGGGTCCGATGTCGGCAAGTCGGTGCTGGTCGCCGGCCTGTGCCGGCTGTTCGCCAACCGGGGCCTGCAGGTGCGGCCGTTCAAGCCGCAGAACATGTCCAACAATGCGGCGGTCACCGCCGACGGCGGCGAGATCGGCCGGGCCCAGGCGCTGCAGGCGCTGGCCTGCCGGGTCGCCGCCTGCGTGCACATGAACCCGGTGCTGCTGAAGCCGCAGTCCGACACCGGTGCGCAGATCGTGGTGCAGGGCCGGGTGCAGGGGACATGGCGGGCCGGCGATTATGCGGCCCGCAAGCCGGACCTGCTGGCCCGCGTGCTGGAGAGTTTCGCACGTCTGCGCGCGGACGCCGACCTCGTGATCGTCGAAGGCGCGGGCAGCCCGGCCGAGACCAATCTGCGCGCCGACGACATCGCCAATATGGGCTTTGCGCGCGCTGCCAATGTGCCCGTACTGCTGGTCGGCGATATCGACCGTGGCGGGGTGATCGCCAGCCTGGTCGGGACCCATGCGGTGCTCGACCCATTGGACCGGGCGCAGGTGCGCGGCTTTCTCATCAACAAGTTCCGCGGCGACATAGGGCTGTTCGATGCCGGGCTCGACGCGATCACACGCCACACCGGCTGGCCGGGCTTTGGCGTCGTGCCGTGGCTGGCGGACGCCGCCCGCCTGCCCGCCGAGGATGCGGTGGTCCTCGAGCGGACCGCCAAGCCGTCGGACGGCGCGGTCACCGTCGTCTGCCCGATGCTGCCGCGTATCGCCAACTTCGACGACCTCGACCCACTGCGCCAGCAGCCGGGGTGCGGCTGGTGTTTGCGCCGCCGGGCCGACCGCTGCCGCCCGCCGACTGGATCATCCTGCCCGGCACCAAGGCGACGCTCGCCGATCTCGCGTTCATGCGCGCGCAGGGTGGGACATCGACATTCTGGCGCATGCCCGTCGCGGGGCTTCGTGCTTGGCCTGTGCGGCGGCTATCAGATGCTCGGCCAGCGTATCGCCGACCCGGACGGCATCGAAGGCCCGCCGGGCGAGGCGGCAGGGCTTGGCCTGCTGGATGTCGAGACCGTGCTGGCCCCGCACAAGGTGCTGCGGCGGACGTCCGGCATGATCGGCAACGCCCCGTTTCAGGGTTATGAAATCCATTGCGGGCGCACCACGGGCCGGACTGCACCGCCCCACTGCTACAACTTGCAGGTGGCGGCACGGACGGCGCGGTGCGCGGGCGGGTGATGGGCTGCTATGTCCACGGCCTGTTCGACAGTGCCGCTGTGCGCAGCGACTGGCTGCGGCTGCCCGGCGCGCAGCAGGACCAGCAGGAGGTCGTCGACGCCGCGCTCGACGCAATCGCCGGTGCATTGGAAACCCACCTCGATATTCCCCGACTGGAGCAGATCGCCCATGCTTGACCCCCACGCTATCGCCCAGCACCTCGACGGCCTCGCCGCCCGGCAGCCTCGGGCGGCTCGAGGCGCTGGCGGCAAGGCTGGCGCAGGTGCAGGGCGCCTGGACCCGGTGACACGGCCGCGCCGGCTGGTGCTGTTCGCCGGCGACCATGGCGTCGTGGCGCAGGGCGTCACCGCCTGGCCGCAGGCGGTGACTGCTGCCATGATCGCGACCATCGCCAGTGGCCGCTCGGCCAGCGCCGTACTGGCGGCGTCCGTGGGCGCGGCGCTGCGGCTGGTGGATGTCGGCAGCGCCGGGCCGCCTTTGGCCGACCCGCCGCCTTTCTACCGCGATGCCCGCATCCGCGCCGGCAGCCGCGATCTGGCGGTCGAGCCCGCCCTTAGCCTGGACGAATTCGATGCCGCCTGGGCGGTCGGCGTCGAGGAAGCCCAGCGCGCGGCCGACGATGGCATGGTCGTGCTGGCCGCTGGCGAGATGGGCATCGGCAACACCACGCCGGCCGCCGCCCTGACCGCGCTGCTCGCCGGGCTGGACCCGACCGCCGCCTGCGGGCGCGGGGCCGGCGCGGACGATGCGACCCTGGCGCGCAAGCTGGCGGTGGTGCGGCAGGCGTTGGCGCGCACCGGGAGCCTGGAGACGAAAGCCGCCATCGCGGCGCTGTGCGGGTTCGAGATCGCGGCGATGGCCGGGTTCTTCACTGAGGGCGCACGACGCGGCTGCACCCTGGTGCTGGACGGTTATGTCGCGACCAGTGCGGCCCTGATCGCCGAGACTCTGGCACCGGGGACAGCCGCCGCCATGATCGCCGCGCATCGGTCCGCCGAACCGGGCCATGCCGCCGCACTCGCGCACCTCAGCCTCGACCCGCTGCTGGACTGGGGCATGCGCCTGGGGAGGGCACCGGCGCGCTGCTGGCCATGCCGATGCTTGATGCGGCGGCCGCCCTGCTGTCGATGGCGACCCTGAAGGAGGTGCTGGGATGATCCGCTTCTGGCTGGCGCTCCAGTTTTTGACCCGGCTGCC
Organism: Hankyongella ginsenosidimutans; assembly: GCF_005144965.1. GTDB lineage: Bacteria > Pseudomonadota > Alphaproteobacteria > Sphingomonadales > Sphingomonadaceae > Hankyongella > Hankyongella ginsenosidimutans. The sequence goes on along the minus strand of NZ_CP039704.1, from coordinate 1,615,474 downwards.
GACACCCTCGACCGCGCACCTGCCGGCAGATGCCGTGCAGGCGGGCCTGCGCGCCAGCCTGCCGCTGTTCCCGCTGGTGGGCGCGCTGGTCGGCGCGCTCGGCGCCGCCGTGCTCTGGGGTGCGGGACAGGCCTGGCCGTGGCCGGTCGCGGTGCTGCTGGCGCTGATCGTCGAGGCGCTGACGACCGGCGCGTTCCACGAGGATGCGGTCGCCGATTTCTGCGATGCGGTCGGCGGCGGCCAGACCCGCGCCCGCAAGCTGGACATCCTGAAGGACAGCCGGATCGGCAGCTACGGCGCGCTCGGCCTCCTGCTGGCGGTCGGGCTGCGCGCGGCGCTGCTGATCGCGCTGCCCATGGCTGCCGCCCTGCCGGCGCTGCTGGCGTCCGCAACGCTGGGGCGCTGGCTGATCCTGCCGGTGATGGCGCTGGCACCACCTGCCGCCGCCGGACTAGCCAAGGACATCGGTGCGCAGGCGACGTGGCGTAATGTCTGGCATGGCGGGCTGTGGGCGCTGCCCGGCGTCGCCTGGCTGCTGCTGACGGATGCCGGCAGCCTTCTGCTTGCGCTTGTCGCCTGCTCTGTCTTCGCGCTCTGGCTGCGCGGCCGGCTGATGGCCTGGCTCGGCGGGGTCACCGGCGACGCGCTGGGTTTTGCCTGCTACGCCGGGCAACTCCTCCTCCTGCTGGCGGTGGCGGCGTAGACTGTGTTACATGTAACGCGAGATGCAGGAGAGAAGCATGGCAACGCCACCCTAAACGCAACCCGCGCGAAGGTGCGCGCGCATCGGGCCCGGCTGCGGGCGCAGGGGCTGCGACCGATCCAGATCTGGGTTCCGGACGTCCGGGCAGCATCGTTTCGGGCCGAGGCGCATCGTCAGTCGCAGGCAGTGGCGAGCAGCCGGCAGGCGCATGACGACCAAAGCTTCATCGACGCCGTGTCCGACGCATGAGGCGCGGCGAAATCCGTACGGTTGCAGGCGGCAAGGACTATGCCGGCAAACCGCGCCCGGCGGTGATCGTGCAGGATGACCTGTTCGATGCGACCGACTCCGTCACGCTGTGCGCCTTCACCACCGATGAGACCGATGCGCCGCTGTTTCGGCTGCCCGTGCAGCCCAGTCCCGGCAACGGCCTGCGCGCGCCCTGCCGCCTGATGGTCGACAAGATCACCACGGTTCACAAGACCAAGATCGGCCCCGCGATCGGCCGACTGGAAGATGACGACATGCTGCGCCTCAACCGGGCGATGCTGGTGTTCCTGGGGCTCGCCGCCAGCCCACGCAGCCGCTAGCGGTGGCGGCGTGATGCTCTGGCTGCTGCGACATCCCCGGTTGCCGTGACGTGGCGTGCGCGCTGCTATGGCGTCACCGATGTGCCGCTGGCGCGCGCCGCTTTTGCCCTGCCTGAACCGCCACCGGTCGAGCGGGTGGTGCATTCCGGCCTCCGGCGCACGCGCGGTCCGGCGGAAAAGCTGGCCGCCGCGCTTGGCGTTCCACGCATTGAGGATGCGCAGTGGCGCGAGCGCGATTTCGGCACCTGGGAGGGGCAGACCTGGCATGCAATCTACCGGGCGACCGGCGACGCCATGGACGGCATGCTCACCGACCCGGAGGGCTTCCGGCCGGGCGGCGATGGCGAGACCACGATGGAGCTGGCCTGGCGGGTCGTCGGGCGGCGCGCGCGCTCACCCGCCCGACCCTGGTCGTCACCCACGGCGGGCCGATTGCGGCGCTGCTCGGCCTGCGCGACGGCCTGCCTGTCTCCGAATGGCCGAAGCACGTGCCGCCCTATGGCACCATGGTCGCAGTGTGACGCTGCCCCGCGCTCAGGCAGGAAGGGAAAAGGCCGCCCCGCTTATGCCTGTCCTGTTTAAAGTGAGACGCAGCCGTCATCGCGAGCGCCGCAGGCGCGTGGCGATCCATGGAAACACAGATGTTCCTGGATTGCCTCGGCGCAAGCGCCTCGCAATGACGATTCCGCCTGGAGCGGACAGACTCTCATTCGATCAGCCTCAGGCGATCTGATGGGACTGACCGAACTCGTAGACCAAGCCGCTGATCGTGGCCGGGCCTACCAGGCTGTTGACCGAATAGACCACGCCGGCAAACGCGAACTGCTCGACGTTGGAGACCGTGTCCACGCCTTCCGCACCGGTCAGGTCGGTGACCACGATGCTGGTGCCGACCTGGGCGATGTCGAAGTTGGACAGGTCGCCTGCAAAGCTGGCGGTATCACGACCGGTGCCACCATCGAGCGAGTCGTTGCCCGCACCGCCGGTCAGGGTGTCGTTGCTGGCACCGCCGCCCAAGATGTCGTTGCCGTTCCCGCCATCGAGCAGATCGGTATTGTTGCCACCCAGCAGCTGGTCGTTGCCCTCGCCGCCATACAGGAAGTCGTTGCCTTCCCAGCCTTCCAGGCGGTCGTCGCCGCCGTTGCCGAACAGGCTGTTGGCACCGCTGTCGCCGATCAGGATATCGCGCAAATCGGTGCCGGAGAGATTTTCCACATCGATGTAGGTGTCGCCCTGCGCCGCGCCCCTGTTGGCGCTCGGATCGCGCAGGCTGGCGGTGAGGCCCGCGGTATCGAGCACGCCAAAATCCAGGAAGCGGTAGTCGGCGGTGTCGTTTAGGCCGCTGCCGCCGTTCAGGACATCGCTGCCAAGGCCGCCAACAAGTATGTCATTGCTCTCCTGGCCAAAGAGGCTGTCGTTGCCGGCCCCGCCGAACAGCGTGTCGTTGCGGTTGCCACCGAGCAGCGTGTCGTTACCGGCCCCGCCAATCAGGGTGTCGTTGCCGTTCAGCCCCTCCAGACGGTCGTCGCCGTCGCCGCCAGTCAGGGTATCATCCCCGTTCGTACCCGTCTCAGTGAGGTCCAGGACTGTCACGGACAGCGCCTGTTCGTCAAACAGACCACTGGCGTCGGTCGCGCGGACGACCACCTGATAAACATTGTCTCTATCTAAGTCGCCCGACGCTTCGAAGTTCGGGGCGGACAGGAATGCAAGCGCCCCGGTCGCAGCGTCGATGCTGAAGCGGGCGGCGTCCACGCCGCCGGTTATGCTGTAGGTCGGGCGGGCTTCATTGGTCACCACCGTGGTGACAGCGGTCACATTCTCGACGACGTTGATCGCGGCGCTCTCGCCACCGCCGTTCGAGGTGATGACCGGCGCAGTATTGGTCCCGTAGATCACATAGGCCCCGCGAGGAAGAGCCGACGATCAGGTCGGCGAGGCCGTCGTCATTGACGTCCCCGGCGTTGGAGACACTAATACCCGCCCTGCCGATGATGCGGAAGCCGTCCGCGCTCGAGAGGTTAGACAGGTCGATGTTGCTGCGCCCGCCGCTGCGCCCAAAGATCACATAGGCCGCGCCGGCGCTAGTGTTGCCAAACGCGCCGACGATCAGATCATCAATGCCGTCGGCGTTGACGTCCCCGGCGTTGGAGACGCTGTAGCCTGCACGGTTACCCGCCGCATCGCCGATGATGCGGAAGCCGTCCGCGGCGGTGAGGGCGGTCAGGTCGAGGTCACTCAACCCGCCACTGCGCCCGTAGATCACATAGGCCGCGCCCGCATTAATGCCGCCGGCGTCGTTGGAGGGTGCTCCGACGATGAGGTCATCGATGCCGTCGCCGTTCACGTCCCCGGCACTGGAGACGCTGTTGCCCAACGGGTCATATGCATAACTGTCGGTGAAGCGGAAGCCGTCTGTGGTTGAGAGGTTGCCTAGGTCGAGGGTACTGCGCCCGCCGCTTCGACCATAGATCACGTAGGCTGATCCTCGATTACCACCAAGGTAAAATTCTTTAGGCGCGCCGATAATCAGGTCATCGATACCATCGCCGTTGACATCGCCAGCACCGGAGACACTCTTGCCTGCATAATCAGACCGCTCAACGCCGATGATGCGGTAGCCATCCGCCGCAGTGAGGGTGGTCAGGTCAAGGTTGCTCAGCCCACCACTCCGCCCGTAGACCACATAGGCAGCACCGCTATCTGTATCGCCGGTGTCCTTGAAAAACGCCCCGACGATCAGGTCGTCGAGGCCGTCGCCATTGACGTCCCCGGCATTGGAAACGCTACTGCCCGCATAGTCGAATGCCGCATCGCCGAGGATGCGGAAGCCGTCTGCGGCGGTGAGGGCGTTCAGGTTGATGTCGTTCAGCCCGCCGCTACGCCCGTACACCACATAGGCCGCACCAGCACTAGTGCCGCCGGCGTCGTTGGAGGGTGCTCCGACGATGAGGTCATCGATGCCGTCGCCGTTGACGTCCCCGGCATTGGAGACGCTGGGGCCTGCCTCCCCGCCGAGGATGCGGAAGCCTTGCGTGGCGTCAAGGAACGTCAAGTCTATGTCGCTGTCCTCGTTGCCAAGCCGATCAAGCACAGTGACGTTAAGCGCCTGGTCGTCAAACAGGCTGCCGTCGCTGGCGCGCACGATGACCTCGTAGATGTTGTTGTCATCCAGGTCGCCTGGCGTCTCGAAGTCTGGTGCCTGGGCAAAGGCGAGCGCGCCGGTGGTCGCGTTTATGGTGAAGCGGGCGGCATCCGCACCGCCGGCGATCGAATAGGTGAGAACCGTGCCGGCGTCCGCGTCAGTCGCAGTGACCGTGGTGACGGCAAAGGTGTTTTCCACCACGCTGATGCTGGCGGCGTCGCCACCGCCGTTGGAGGTGATGACCGGCGGAGCACCAACCAGGGCGCTGCGCTCACCATAGACCACATAGGCCGCACCGGCATCTGTGCCGCCGGCGTCGTTGCCAGTCGCCCCGACGATCAGGTCGGCGATGCCGTCGCCGTTGACGTCCCCGGCATTGGAGACGCTAACGCCCGCCCTGTCACCCGCCAGATCGCCGATGATGCGGAAGCCGTCCGCTGCCGTGAGATTGGTCAGGTCAAGGTCGCTGCGCCCGCCGTTGCGCCCGTACACCACATAGGCTGCCCCGGCATTACCGCCGCCGACGTCGTTGTCACGCGCACCCACGAGCAGGTCGGCGAGGCCGTCGCCATTGACGTCCCCGGCATTGGAGACGCTAAAGCCCGCAGGTCATTTGCCGCATCGCCGAGGATGCGAAAGCCGTCGGCGGCGGTCAGGGTGGTCAGGTCCAGGGCACTGCGCCCGCCGTTGCGCCCGTAGATCACATAGGCTGCACCGGCATATGTGCCGCCGGCGTCGTTGTTGCGTGCACCCACGATCAGATCATCGATGCCGTCGCCGTTGACGTCCCCGGCATTGGAGACGGATTCACCAACTAAATCATATGAATTATCGCCGATGATGCGGAAGCCGTCGGCGGCGGTCAGGGTAGTCAGGTCGAGGTCGCTGCGCCCGCCGCTGCGCCCGTAGATCACATAGGCCGCACCGGCCTCACTGCCGCCAGCGTCATTGCCAGTCGCCCCAACGATCAGATCATCAAGGCCATCGCCGTTGACGTCCCCGGCACTCGAGACGCTGGTGCCCGCAAAGTCTCTCGCCGCATCGCCGATGATCCTAAAGCCGTCTGCTACCGTGAGATTGGTCAGGTCGAGGTCACTGCGCCCGCCGTTGCGCCCGTACACCACATAGGCTGCCCCGGCACTGGAGCCGCCGGCGTCGTTTAGGAATGCGCCGACGATCAGGTCATCGATACCGTCGCCGTTGACGTCTCCGGCAGCGGAAACGCTGGTGCCCGCAACGTCAGACACCGCATCACCGATGATGCGGAAGCCGTCGGCGGTGGTCAGGTTGGTCAGGTCGAGGTTGCTCAAGCCACCGCTGCGCCCGTAGATCACATAGGCAGCACCTGCAGAACTGCCGCCGGCGTCGTTGTAGCTCGCGCCAACGATCAGATCGTCGATGCCGTCGCCGTTGACGTCCCCGGCACTGGAGACGCTCCTGCCCGCGTAGTCTCTCGCCGCATCGCCGATGATGCGGAAACCGTCGGCGGAGGCAAGGTTGGTCAGGTCGAGGTTGCCCAGCCCGCCGCTGCGCCCGTACACCACATAGGCCGCACCGGCATAGCTGCCGCCGGCGCCGTTGCGGTCAGCACCGACGATCAGGTCATCGATGCCGTCGCCGTTGACGTCCCCGGCATTGGAGACACTGATGCCCGCACGGTCACCCACACCATCGCCGATGATGCGGAAGCCCTGCGTGGGCGTGAGGTTGGTCAGGTCGATATCAGCCATGCAAAGCCCCTCATAGCAATAAAATGCACCCAGAAGGCGCATAATCATTCGTTAATCATACTTCTAACGATCATCCATGACACCAGCGTGACAAGGCGCTATGCAGCCGCAGCTTTTCTGCCAGCCGAGAACCCCATGACCGAACCCGCCTTCGCGCTCACCCGCCCGACCCTGGTCGTCACCCACGGCGGGCCGATTGCGGCGCTGCTCGGCCTGCGCGACGGCCTGCCTGTCTCCGAATGGCCGAAGCACGTGCCGCCCTATGGCACCATGGTCGCAGTGTGACGCTGCCCCGCGCTCAGGCAGGAAGGGAAAAGGCCGCCCCGCTTATGCCTGTCCTGTTTAAAGTGAGACGCAGCCGTCATCGCGAGCGCCGCAGGCGCGTGGCGATCCATGGAAACACAGATGTTCCTGGATTGCCTCGGCGCAAGCGCCTCGCAATGACGATTCCGCCTGGAGCGGACAGACTCTCATTCGATCAGCCTCAGGCGATCTGATGGGACTGACCGAACTCGTAGACCAAGCCGCTGATCGTGGCCGGGCCTACCAGGCTGTTGACCGAATAGACCACGCCGGCAAACGCGAACTGCTCGACGTTGGAGACCGTGTCCACGCCTTCCGTGCCGGTCAGGTCGGTGACCACGATGCTGGTGCCGACCTGGGCGATGTCGAAGTTGGACAGGTCGCCTGCAAAGCTGGCGGTATCACGACCGGTGCCACCATCGAGCGAGTCGTTGCCCGCACCGCCGGTCAGGGTGTCGTTGCTGGCACCGCCGCCCAAGATGTCGTTGCCGTTCCCGCCATCGAGCAGATCGGTATTGTTGCCACCCAGCAGCTGGTCGTTGCCCTCGCCGCCATACAGGAAGTCGTTGCCTTCCCAGCCTTCCAGGCGGTCGTCGCCGCCGTTGCCGAACAGGCTGTTGGCACCGCTGTCGCCGATCAGGATATCGCGCAAATCGGTGCCGGAGAGATTTTCCACATCGATGTAGGTGTCGCCCTGCGCCGCGCCCCTGTTGGCGCTCGGATCGCGCAGGCTGGCGGTGAGGCCCGCGGTATCGAGCACGCCAAAATCCAGGAAGCGGTAGTCGGCGGTGTCGTTTAGGCCGCTGCCGCCGTTCAGGACATCGCTGCCAAGGCCGCCAACAAGTATGTCATTGCTCTCCTGGCCAAAGAGGCTGTCGTTGCCAATCCCGCCGAACAGCGTGTCGTTGCGGTTGCCGCCGAACAGATTATCGTTGCCAGCCCCGCCGATCAGGGTGTCGTTGCCGTTCAGCCCCTCCAGGCGGTCGTCGCCGTCGCCGCCAGTCAGGGTATCATCCCCGTTCGTACCCGTCTCGGCCAGGTCCAGGACCGATACGGACAGCGCCTGTTCGTCAAACAGACCACTGGCGTCGGTCGCGCGGACGACCACCTGATAAACATTGTCTCTATCTAAGTCGCCCGGCGCCTCAAAGTTTGGCGCGGCAACAAACGCCAGCGCCCCGGTCGCAGCGTCGATGCTGAAGCGGGCAGCGTCCGCGCCGCCGGTTATGCTGTAGGTCAGGCGGGCTTCATTGGTCACCACCGTGGTGACAGCGGTCACATTCTCGACGACGTTGATCACGGCGCTCTCGCCACCGCCGTTCGAGGTGATGACCGGCGCAGTATTGGTCCCGTAGATCACATAGGCCCCTTCGTAGCGCGAGCCGACGATGAGGTCATCGATGCCGTCACCGTTGACGTCCCCGGCATTGGAGACACTAAAGCCCACAACGGCAGCCAGCGAATCGCCGATGATGATGAAGCCGTCTGCTGCGGTGAGGTTGGTCAAGTCGATGTCGCTGCGCCCGCCGCTGCGCCCGTAGACCACATAGGCAGCGCCAGCTTGAGAAGCGCCGGCGTAGTTGCGAGGCCCCGACGATCAGGTCGTCGATGCCGTCGCCGTTGATGTCCCCGCTACGGAGACGCTGTAGCCCGCTTCGTCGCCCGCCACATCGCCGATGATCCTGAAGCCGTCGGCGGCGCTGAGACTGGTCAGGTCGAGGTCGCTACGCCCGCCGCTGCGCCCGTAGATCACATAGGCCGCGCCGGCACGAAAGCCGTCAGCATTGATGTAAGGTGACCCAACAATCAGGTCGTCGATGCCGTCGCCGTTGACGTCTCCGGCGTTGGAGACGCTGTAGCCTGCACGGTCACCCGCCGCATCGCCGATAATGCGGAAGCCGTCTGCCGCAGTGAGGGTGGACAGGTCTAGGTTGCTGCGGCCGCCGCTACGCCCATAGACCACATAAGCCGCGCCGGCATCGGTGCCACCTGCGTCGTTGCCAGTTGCGCCAACGATCAAATCGTCGATGCCGTCGCCGTTGACGTCCCCGGCATTGGACACTTCGCCCGCAAAATCACCCGCCGCATCGCCGATGATGCGGAAGCCTTCAGCGGCTGTAATTCTGGCCAGGTTGACGGGCCTAGTGGAGGTGCCGGTCCGACCGTAGATAACATAAGCAGCACCAGCAACGGCGCCACCAGCGTCGTTGCCAGATGCGCCGACGATGAGGTCGTCGAGGCCGTCGCCGTTGACGTCCCCGGCGCTGGAGACACTGCCCCCGCGAAATCATATCTCGCTTCGCCGATAATCTCGAAACCGCCGAAGTTGAGGGAAGAAAGATCGACAAGCGGCCCACGAGTGCCCGTGCGACCGTAAATGACATAGGCCGTCCCCTATCGACTTCCGTTAAACGTGCGCCGACGATCAGGTCATCAATACCATCACCATTGAAATCACCCGCGCTAGACACGCTGCGCCCCGCCCCATCCCCATCGTAATCAGCGGTAATATCTCCGATTACCTTGAAGCCATCGGCTACTGAGAGGTTTTCTAGGTCGAGCGGCCCACGTGTCCGATTCGGATCGCTACGTCCATAGATGACATAGGCAGCACCAACGCTCTCAAAACGAGGGACTTCGTTATAGGGACGGCGAAGATAGTAACCACCATTTGCACCGCCGACAATCAGGTCGTCGAAGCCGTCACCGTTAACGTCACCAGCGTTGGAGACGCTCGAGCCGGTGTAGTAAAAATCCGGTTCGCCGATAATTTTAAAGCCTTGCGCGGGCGTGAGTGAGCTTAAGTAAATATTTGACATGACGAAACCTCTGCTGCACTCGCTTACCGCGAGTAATGAACTGTTAGCCAAAAATTAGCAAGATTGTATGACACTATAATGACTCATACGGGCACTCGGCGAGTAAAGCTTCGCGCGCAGCGCGTGGCGGTGTCTGTGCTGTTTGCAGACGCTCACAATGGTGTTATCCCGTTGACATATTTTGATAATCGTGCCACCTTGAGGCTGCGGTGCCGCCGGAGCGATCCAGGGACTTGCGCGCGAATATCAACAGAATATTTGGATTGCCGCCTCGCTCACAGCCGCTTGCAATGACGACCTCAACGATGCCATGCGCTTTCGCAAGCGCATGATCGCATCAACTCGGAAGCGCATCCCATGGACACTCCCCTGCCGCCATCGCCGCCTGCATCCCCTGTGGCGTCACCCACCGAACCCGCCTTTGCACTCACCACCTCGCGCCATTTCCCGCAGTGGCTGGGGCGCACCGGCGGCGGGCTGGCCTTCACCACCTACCAGGCCGGCAAGCTGTTCCTGCTGGGGGTGAAGCCGGACGGCAAGCTCGCGGTGTTCGAGCGCAGCTTCGCCCGCTGCATGGGGCTGGGCGTCAGCGATGATGGCCGCAGCCTGCTGCTGGCCAGCGAATATCAGCTGTTGCGGCTCGACAATGTCATCCCGCCCGGCGAGCAGGACCCTCCGGCCATGACGCGCTGTTCGTGCCGCATCAGGCCTGGATCACCGGCGACTGCGACATCCACGACATCGGCTTCGGGGCCGATGGCGCGCCGCTGTTCGTCAACACCCTGTTCGGCTGCCTGGCGACCGTCAGCCCCGGCTACAGTTTCAGGCCGCTGTGGCGGCCGCCGTTCATCTCGCGCCTGGCCGCCGAGGACCGCTGCCACCTGAACGGCGTGGCGCTGGTCGAGGGCGCGCCGCGCTATGTCACCGCCGTCTCGCGCTCGGACGTGGCGGATGGCTGGCGCGACCGGCGGGTCGATGGCGGCGTGGTGATCGCTGTGCCGGACGGCGCGGTGGTGGCAGACGGGCTCTCCATGCCGCACTCGCCGCGCTGGCATGACGGGCGGCTGTGGCTGCTCAACTCCGGCACCGGCGAGTTCGGCACGGTGGACCTGGCCAGTGGCCGGTTCGTGCCGGTCGCCTTCCTGCCCGGCTTTGCGCGCGGGCTGGCGTTCGTCGGCGGCCATGCGGTCATCGGCCTGTCGCTGCCGCGCGAGAGCCGCACCTTCAGCGGCCTGCCGATCGACGCAGCGCTTGCCGCCCGCGACGTGGAACCGCGCTGCGGGCTGGCAGTGATTGACCTTGCGACCGGCGACATGGCGCACTGGGTGCGCATCGAGGGCGTGGTGCGCGAACTCTATGATGTCGGCGTGCTGCCGGGGTGCGCCGCCCGGCGGCACTCGGCTTCAGGACCGACGAGATCAAGCGGGTGATCGCAATCGACGAGGGCGAGAGCCTGAGCGGTTGAGGTTGAAGCATATGTGCTTCAACCGAGGGCGTGAATCATGGTCTAAGCGCGACGCTGGAGGAGAGCGAGGATTCGAACCCTCGATACGGTCGCCCGTATGCCGCATTTCGAGTGCGGTGCTTTCGACCACTCAGCCAGCTCTCCGGCCCAGCGACGGGCGCGGACCATAAGCAGAAGCCGGTGCAAATGCCAATACAAAATGAACTGCGCAAACGACCGCTCCGGCGCGTCCGGCGCAGCGAATGCAAGGGTGGGGCTTCACAAGCAGCATCGCAATCCTACATGCTGGGACATGGGCAGGTGAGTCGCGCCTGCCCGCCACAAAGTGGACGCTTTTATGTGCCAGACCCAGTATGGTGCGCCGCCTGCCGGCGAAGCCCCGATCGTCTTCAACATCGGCCAGGTGGTGCGCCACCGGCTGCTGCCGTTTCGCGGCGTGATTTTCGACGTGGACCCGACCTTCGCCAACACCGACGAATGGTATCAGGCGATCCCCGAGGAAATCCGCCCGAGCAAGGAACAGCCCTTCTATCACCTGCTCGCCGAGAACGATCAGGCGACCTACATCGCCTATGTCAGCCAGCAGAACCTGGTGCCGGACGAAAGCGAGGACCCTTTGCACCACCCGGCGATCGAGGATCTCTTCGACGGCTACACCCAGGGCCGCTACCTGCTGCGGCGAGACCGCGCGCAGTAGCGCAGCGGCGCTCTTTCGTTCAGTGCAGAAATGCTCTAGCGCAGCCGCATGAGCGAGAAACCCTTGAGCCGCCTGCAGCCTGTGCGCGGCACCCACGATCTGTTCGGCGACGATGCGCGCGGCTTCTGGCACGTGGTCGACACCTTCAAGGCCCTGAGCCGGCGCTATGGCTTCCAGCCGGTCGACGTGCCGATCTTCGAGTTCACGGAGCTGTTCGCCCGCGGCATCGGCGAGACCACCGATGTCGTCGCCAAGGAAATGTATTCGTTCGAGGATCGCGGCGGCGAGTCCTTGACCCTGCGCCCGGAATTCACCGCCGGCCTGTGCCGCGCCTACCTCTCGAACGGCTGGCAGCAGTTCGCGCCGCTCAAGCTGGCAGCGCATGGCCCGGCGTTCCGCTACGAGCGGCCGCAGAAAGGCCGGTTCCGGCAATTCCACCAGATCGATGCGGAGATCATCGGCGTCGAGGGGCCGCAGGCCGATGTCGAGCTGATCGCGCTCGCCCAGCATCTGCTGGCAGCGCTCGGGCTTGGCGACAAGGTCGAGCTGCGGATCAACACGCTGGGCGATCCCGCCAGCCGGGTAGCGTACCGCGCGGCGCTGGTCGCACACTTCACGCGGCATCAGGCGCACCTGTCCGAGGACAGCCTGATGCGGCTGGAGCGCAACCCTTGCGCATTCTCGACAGCAAGGAGCCCGGCGACCGGGCGGTGGTCGCGGAGGCGCCGGTGCTCGACCCGTACCTGAGTGCGGACGCCGCAGCGTTCTTCGCCGGGTTGACCGCCGGACTTGATGCGGCCGGGGTCGCTTATGTACGCGACCCCGGCTGGTGCGCGGGCTGGACTATTACACCCACACCGCCTTCGAGTTCGTGACCACGCACCTCGGCGCGCAGGGCACGGTGATCGGCGGCGGGCGTTACGATGGCCTGATCGCCGAACTCGGCGGCCCGCCGACCCCAGCGGTCGGCTGGGCGGGCGGCATCGAACGACTGGCGTTGCTGGCCACAGTGCCACCGGCGCAGGGGCTGGCGGTCGCGGTGGTGCCGATGGGCGAGGCGGCCGAGAGCGCAGCGCTGGGGCTGACGGCGGCGCTACGCCGCGCCGGCTTCAGCGTCGACCAGGCGTTCCGCGGCACCATGAAAAGCGCATGGCACGGGCGAGCGCGCTCGGCTGCCGGGTTGCGGTGATCGTCGGCGAGGACGAGTTGAAGGCGGGGCAGGCGGCGGTCAAGGACCTTGGCACCGGCGAACAGCGCCTGGTGCCGCAGGACGCACTGGTTGACGCGCTGGCGCAATATCGCGATTGAGACGCGCCTATGAGCACGATTCCCCTCGCCACCCTTGAGCGCATCCAGGCGCGCCATGCCGAAGTCTCCGCGGCGATGGTCGACCCCAACCTGCCGTCGGACCGCTTCGTCAAGCTGTCCAAGGAATATGCCGAGCTGACGCCGGTGGTGGAGGCGGGGCAGCATTACGCCCGGGTCGTGACCGAACTCAAAGAGGCCGAGGCGCTCGCCAGCGACACGACCGCCGACGCCGACATGCGGACGATGGCGCGCGAGGAGTGGGAAAGCCTGAAGGACGCCCTGCCCGAGGCCGAGCGCACGCTCAAACTCATGCTGCTGCCCAAGGACGCCGCGGACGAGAAATCGGCGATCCTGGAAATCCGCGCCGGCACCGGCGGCGACGAGGCGGCGCTGTTCGCTGGCGATCTGTTCCGCATGTACCAGCGCTACGCCCAGTTGCGGGGCTGGCAGGTGGAGCTCATCAGCGCGTCGGACAGCGACCAGGGCGGCTTCAAGGAAGTGGTCGCCAGCATCACCGGCGCCGGCGTGTTCGCGCGCCTGAAGTTCGAAAGCGGCGTGCACCGGGTGCAGCGCGTGCCAGCGACCGAGGCGAGCGGGCGCATCCACACCTCCGCCGCCACCGTCGCCGTGCTGCCGGAGGCGGAGGAAGTCGACATCCAGATCGACGAGAAGGACCTGCGCATCGACGTGTTCCGCTCGTCGGGGCCGGGCGGCCAGTCGGTCAACACCACCGACTCCGCCGTACGCATCACCCACCTGCCGACCGGGCTGGTGGTCAGCCAGCAGGACGAGAAAAGCCAGCACAAGAACAAGGCCAAGGCGATGAAGGTGCTGCGCGCGCGCCTGTTCGAACTGGAGCGCGAGAAGCTGGACTCGGCCCGCGCGTCTGATCGCAAACTGCAGGTCGGCTCCGGCGACCGGTCGGAGCGCATCCGCACCTATAATTTCCCGCAGGGACGCGTGACCGACCATCGCATCAACCTGACTCTGCACAAGCTGGACCTGGTTCTGCTCGGCGACGGGCTGGATGAACTGGTCTCGGCGCTGATCGCCGAGGATCAGATCGAGCGGCTGGCCGCCCTCGACGACCAGCAGGCTTGACCGGCATCCGCGAGACGCTGCGTCAGGCGCGCGTCGGCCTGGAAGCAGTGGGCATCGAGACCGCGCGCCTGGACGCCGAGCTGCTGCTGGCGGAGGCCATGGGCATGTCCCGCAACATCCTGCTGCTCGGGCAGGACCGGCTGGCGGTCGACGGCCCGAGCGAGAAGCGCTTCACCGCTCTTCTGGCGCGCCGGCTGCGGCGGGAGCCGGTGGCGCATATCCTTGGTCTGCGCGAATTCTGGAGCCTGGACTTCAAAGTCTCGCCTGCGACCCTCATCCCGCGGCCGGACAGCGAGACCCTGGTCGAGGCCGGGCTGCAAGCGCTGGCGCCGGTAGAGCGCCCGCGCATTCTCGACCTTGGCGTCGGCTCGGGCTGTCTGCTGATCGCGCTGCTGCACGAGCGCCGCGATGCGCAGGGGTCGGCGTCGACGCCAGCGCGGCGGCGCTGGAGATCGCGCGCGCCAACGGCGGGCATCTGGGCGTCGCGGGCCGCATCGATTGGCGGCAGGGCGACTGGTTCGCGGCCGTCCACGCCGATGAGCGCTTTCATCTGATCGTCAGCAACCCGCCCTATATCCCCAGCGCCGATCTCGCGACCCTTGCTCCGGATGTCACCGCGTACGAGCCGCTGAGCGCACTTGACGGCGGTACGGACGGGCTCGACCCTATCGCACCCTGCTGCCGCAGGTCGGGCGGCACCTGGCGCCGGGCGGAGTCGTCCTGTTTGAGTTCGGCGCCGGGCAAAGCGCAGCTCTGATGGACATGGCGCTGGACGCCGGTTTCGCCGCCACCCTGATCCCCGACCTCAGCGGGCGTCCGCGCTGCCTGCGCCTGGAGGCCGCCGGTGCTTGACGCGCGCGTCATTGCGAGGCGCTTTGCCTCGCAATGACGATTCCGTCTGAAGCCGCCAGGCTCTACAGGCTCTGCTTGATCGCGTCGACGAGGTTGGTCTGCTCCCAGGAGAAGCCGCCGTCGGCATCCGGCGTGCGGCCGAAGTGGCCATAAGCCGCCGAGCGTTCATAGATCGGCTTGTTGAGCCCGAGGTGCGTTCGAATGCCCTTCGGCGTCAGGCGCATCAGGGTCGGCAGCGCCGCTTCCAGTTTGTCCTCGCTCGCGCCGTTGAGGCCGGTGCCGTGCAGGTCGACGTAGAAGCTCAGCGGCTCGGCGACACCGATCGCATAGCTGATCTGGATGGTGCAGCGGCGCGCCAGACCGGCGGCGACCACGTTCTTGGCGAGGTAGCGGCAGGCATAGGCGGCCGAGCGGTCCACCTTGGTCGGGTCCTTGCCGGAGAAGGCGCCGCCGCCGTGCGGGCTGGCGCCGCCGTAGGTGTCGACGATGATCTTGCGGCCGGTCAGGCCGGCATCGCCGTCCGGGCCGCCGATTTCGAACAGGCCGGTCGGGTTGACGTAGATCGCGTCTTCATCGCCCGGCATCCAGCCTTGCGGCAGGATATCGGCCATAACGCCCTTCACGTAATCGCGCAGCTTGCCCTGATCGAAGCCCTTGGCGTGCTGGGTCGAAACGACGAGCTTGGTCGCGCGCACCGGGCGGCCATTCTCGAACGCCAGGGTCACCTGGCTCTTGGCGTCCGGCTCGAGGAACGGCGCTTCGTTGCTGTGGCGCAGGTCCGCCAGGCGTTGCAGGATGCGGTGCGAATAATAGAGCGTCGCCGGCATCAGGTCCGGGGTCTCGTCGCAGGCATAGCCGAACATGATGCCTTGGTCGCCGGCGCCTTCATCCTTGTTGCCGCTCTCATCGACGCCCATGGCGATATGTTCGGACTGGCCGTGCAGGTGGCATTCGAAGTTGGCGTACTGCCAGTGGAAGCCATGCTGCTCGTAGCCGATGCGCTTCACGGTGGCGCGGGCGGCCTTCTCGATCTCGTCCAGGGTCGGAGTCTTATCGTCGCGGCAGCGGACTTCGCCGGCAAGCACGATGCGGTTCGTGGTCACCATGGTCTCGCAGGCGACGCGCGCAACCGGATCGCGGCTCAGGAACAGGTCGACGACCGCGTCGGAAATCTGGTCCGCCACTTTGTCCGGGTGGCCCTCGGACACGGATTCGCTGGTGAAGACATAGGAAGAACGGACCACGGGCAAACTCCTTCGCGTATTGGCGCCAGGTGCGCAGCCGCACGAAAGTGCTGCGCGGTTGATGGCGCGCTCATACCCAGAGCGTCCGTCGGAAGCAAGGACATAAAGCCATCTTTATGTCTTTAACTCACCGTCGGCGGCGTGTCTTTGCCGCGCCGCCGCGCGAGATCAGGCTGCGCCTGGGTCCGTCCCGATCGAGCGGATCAACTCCAGCAGCTTGCGGCGCGTCTTCTGATCGGAGATCCGATAATAGTGCCGCAGCAGATCCTGCGTCTCCTTCGACGCCAGGCTGTCGTGCTCGAACCCCTCCGTCGGCTCGGCGACGCCGACCGCTGCGGAAGTCTCCCCGACATGCCTTCGAAGAAGTAACTGACTGGCGTTTGAAGTATTTGCGACAATTCAAACAGGCGGCTTGAGCCGATGCGGTTGGCACCGCGCTCGTATTTCTGGACCTGCTGGAATGTCAGGCCGAGAAGTTCGCCAAGCTTTTCCTGTGTCATGCCGAGGATTCGACGGCGCGCGCGCAAGCGCATGCCAACGTGGACATCGATTGGGTGTGGCTGGTCTGCCATATTTACGCGACCTTCGACTGGATACGCAACGAAGAACAAAGGTCTCACCCCGAGGGGTGGAACGCCGCTATTCGCGAACGTTTCGCTTACCTACCCTCTTGGCGCAGATGATGCAAGATAAACTGCACAATATCAGTAGTGAAACGATGGGTAAATCGCCATTTCTCGCATAAGGTGTAGGCGGTAGCGCGGGTGGCAAGTTGCCAGAAAGTATGACTTTTGCTCTAACCCTGTTTTTAAGCACTTGGCCACGAGCATCTATAATAGTGCTGATGCCGGTTGGAGTCGAGCGCACAACCGGCAAACCTTCTTCGATTGCGCGCAATCGCGCCTGCGCCAAATGCTGGTGTGGGCCAAAGAATGTCCCGAACCATGCATCATTGGATATATTCAGGAGCCATTCCGGTCTATGATTGCGATCAACGACCGCGCCGGGAAAGATGATTTCATAACAGATCAAGGGGCCGACCGAAGGGAAACCGGGTAGTTTTATCGTTCTGGGTCCGGGGCCGGCGGTGAAGTCCAGATCGCCCGTCGCAAGTCGAGACAGGCCGATTATGGTTAATACATCGCGAAACGGCAGATATTCGCCAAACGGCACAAGATGTGACTTGTCGTAACTGGCGATTACCTGCGCATTGGGATCGATAACAAAAGACTGTTGCGCGCGGAAATAGCGTAGCCGTTTTCATCGCGTTCGACTTTGACACCGCCGGTCAGCACCAGGCCGTCGTCGCCGAGATGGCGTGCGATCAGATAGCGCGTCGTCGTTTCTTCCTCGATCAGATTGGGGATGGCGGTCTCCGGCCATATCACCAGGCGCGGCGTATCCCGGCCCGGCGCCTTGAAGGTCATGTCCAGGTGCAGGTTGAGGTTGCGGCGGCCGGTTTCATCCCGCCATTTCTGCCCCTGACCGATATTGGCCTGTACGACGACCAGCGAAGGCCCCGTCGGCGGCTGCGGGCGGTTGAGACGCAGTTCACCACCGACGAACAGCAGCGCCAGCAGGCCGGCGGCAAACAGGAAAGAGCCGATGGCCGCCCCTGCCTGCCGATCGCCTGCGCCAGAGCGCCGCTTGTAAACACCATCAGGAAAGACAGACCATAGACCCCGACCAGCCCGGCGGCCTGCGCAACCGGCGGCACGGCCAGCCAGGCAGAGCCGACGAGGTTCCAGGAAAGCCGGTGAATAAATGCCCACGCAGCCATTCGCCGAGCGTCCAGGCCGTCGCCAGCGCGATAACCCGCCACGCCCCGGGAGGCGCAAGCGCCTGCGTCAGCAGGGCGCTGCTCGCCGTGAACAGCGCCAGAAACGCCGCCAGCAGCATCACCGCCAGGTAGCCCGCGCTGTGGGGCAGAGCATCCTGAAAACGGAAAGCCTCAGCGATCCAGATCAGCCCGAGCGCAAACTGCCCGAAGCCGAACCACCAGCCGAGCCGGAACGCCTGCAGGCGTGTGGCCGCGCCATCCAGTGCCCACAGCAGTCCAGCGAACGCCACCCCATCAACGGCAGCAGGCACAGCGGTGCAAAGGCAAGCGCGCTGAGCGCGCCGAGCAGTGCCATCAGCACCTCCCGCACGGCAAGCGGCAGGCCTGCCACCCGTTCCGGCAGCGCGCGCAGGTGCTGTAAACGGATCATCCCCGACCTAGCCAGTCGCATCGTCCAGGTCCGGCACGCGCTTGGGCGGGTGGATGCGCACACGGGTGATGCGACGGGGATCGCCGTCAACGACTTCGAAGCGATAGCCGCTCTCGTCCTCGATCACCTCGCCGATGACCGGAACGCGTCCGCACAGGAAAAACAGCAGGCCACCAAGGGTATCGACTTCCTCGTCGGCTTCTGCGGGCAGAAAGTCCTGCTTCAGATGTGCTTCCAAATCCTCAAGTGGCAGTCGCGCATCGGCGTCGTAAGATCCGTCCGGCAGCGGCCGCAGGAGGGCCGCTTCCGCTTCGTCATGCTCGTCGTCGATCTCGCCGACGATCTGCTCGACCAGGTCCTCAATGGTCGCCAAGCCGTCCGTGCCGCCATATTCGTCGACGACGATGGCCATATGGGTGCGGCTGGCGCGCATGCGGGTCAGCAAGTCCAGCACCCGCATCGAGGGCGGCACGAACAGGACCGAGCGCAGCAGGCTGTCGAGCCGCGGCTGGCGCGGACGCACAGGCTCGGCCAGCAGCCGATAGACGTCCTTCACATGCGCCATGCCGATGATCGCATCGAGCGAGTCCCGATAGACCGGCAGGCGGGAATGGCCGGCGCGCGCGAATTGCGCCACCAGCTCCTCGAAGCCGTCGGCGATGTTGAACGCCTCGATGTCGGCGCGTGGCACCATGACGTCGCCAACGCTCAAGTCGCCGTAATCGAGCAGGTTGCGCAGCATCAACCGCTGGCTCACGGAGAGGTCGTCGAGATCGGCGACAGCCGGCTCGCCATGTTCCTCCATGGCGTGCGCGATGCTCTCCCGCAGCGAGCTGTCATGGCCGCGCCGCTGGGCACCACGCCAGTTGCGCAGCAGCTTACCGATCAGGCCGCTACTTCGGCTCTCCGGGTCGCTCGGCTTCTCACTCGCCATAGGGGTCCGCCACGTTCAATTCTGCGAGCGCGCGCCGCTCGAGCGCCTCCATGGCCTCGGCGTCGGCTGCGCCGGTTTCATGGTCGTAGCCGAGCAGATGCAGAAAGCCGTGGGCGATCAGGTGCAGGCCATGGTCGCGCAGGGTCTTGCCCTGGGCCGCGGCTTCGGCGGCGACCGTCTCGAGGGCGAGCACGACATCGCCGAGCAACTGCTCCGGCGCCAGCAGCCCGTCCGCAAGCTCGCGCATTTCGATCATCGGGAACGAAAGCACGTTCGTCGGCTTGTCCTTGCCGCGATAGTCGCGATTCAGTTCCTGCACTTCAGCGTCGTTGGTGAGCTGAACGCTCACCTCCAGCACCTCGGCCGCGCTGCTCCAGTGTTCGAACGGGGTGGCCTTCAGGGCCGCGTCACAGACCGCGCAGGCCAAGGCGTTCCAGTCAAGACCGGTCTCGCTCCAGCGATCTTCGGCGATTTCAAGCGCGATGCGCAACATATCAACCCCGGGCGGCGACGCTGCCGGCCCCTCGTAGGCCTCGACGATCTTGCCGACCAGCGGGTGGCGCACAACCTCCGCGGCGCTGAAGCGGACGACACCGATGCCGGGGATGCCCTCCAGCCGCTTGACCGCGTCGTGCAGCCCCGAGGTGCCGTTCGGCAGATCGACCTGATTCGGGTCGCCGCAGACGACCATATGGCAGCGCGCGCCGTACCGCGTGAGGAACATCTTCATCTGCATCGCGGTGGTGTTCTGCGCTTCATCCAGGATGACGAACGCATCGGACAGGGTGCGTCCGCGCATGAAGGCGATCGGCGCGATCTCGATCTCGCCGGACGCCAGCCGGCGCTCGACCTGCTCCTGCGGCAGCATGTCGTACAAGGCATCGTAAAGGGGCGCAGGTAGGGGTCGACCTTCTCCTTCATGTCGCCGGGCAGAAAGCCCAGCCGCTCGCCGGCTTCCACCGCCGGACGGGACAGGATGATGCGGTCGACCAGCCCGTTGATCAAATGCGAGACGGCCTGCGCGACCGCCAGATAGGTTTTGCCGGTGCCCGCCGGCCCAAGCGCGAAGATGATATTGTCACTGGCCAGATGCTGCATGTAGCGAATCTGGGTCGGGGTACGCGGCTGGATGGTCTTGCGGCGGGTGCGGATCAGTACAGCGGACTGCCCGTCGAACGCGCGCACGCCCGGCGCTTCCGCAGACGGCACGCTCATGGCCAGCGCCGCGTCGACATCCTCGACGTCGACGGTCTCGCCGTGATCGAGCTTGTTGTAGAGCGTCACCAGCACATCGCGCGCCTGCTCGGCAGCGCTTTGCTCGCCCTCGATCGTCAGCTTGTTGCCGCGGGCCGCGATATAGACCCCAGCCGGTTCTCCAGGGCGATCAGGTTCTGGTCGAACTGGCCGAACAGCGGACCGAGCAGACTGGCATCCGCGAACTCGAGGTTCAGCACGGCGCCACGCTGGCCACTGGGCGGCGCAGCACCCTTGGCGGGCTTGGACGGTTTACGGCTCACGCGGCCTCCGCTTTCTGGACAAGCGCCCCTTCAAGACTGTGCGGACCGGCGCCGACGATGCGCACCGGTATCATATCGCCGAGCCTGCCGCCCGGTACCGTGACGTGAACGGACTGCATGTATGGCGAACGGCCGATGAACTGCCCGTCGTGGCGGCCATGTCGCTCCAGCAGCAGTTCGAACGTGCGCCCGAGGAAGCCTTCGTTGAAGCGCGCCTGCTGGGCGAACAGCAGGTCCTGCAACTGCGCCAGGCGCGCGGCCTTGACGGCCTCCGGCACCTGGTCGGCCATCTCGGCGGCAGGCGTTCCTGGCCGGGGAATATTTGAACGAATAGGCCTGCGCGTAATCGGCGGCGCGCACAAGCTCGAGCGTCGCCTCGAAATCGGCATCGGTCTCGCCGGGGAAGCCGACGATGAAGTCGCCGGACAGTGCCAGGTCCGGCCGCGCCGCGCGCAACCGCTCGACCAGCGCAAGGTAGCTTGCCGCCGTATGCTTGCGGTTCATCGCCGCAAGCAGGCGATCCGAGCCGGACTGCACGGGCAGATGCAGGAACGGCATGAGCTTCGGATTGTCGCGGTGCGCGACGATCAGATCGTCCGCCATGTCGCGAGGGTGCGATGTCGTGTAGCGGATGCGCTTCAGGCCGGGAATCTCCGCAAGCCGGTCCGCAAGCCCCGCCAGCGAAAGCGGCCCGCCGGCATGTTCGCCGTGGTAGGCGTTCACATTCTGGCCCAGCAGCGTGACATCGACCACGCCCTTGTCGACCAGTTGGCGCACCTCGTCGAGAATCGCCTGCGCCGGGCGGGAGACTTCCGCACCGCGCGTGTAGGGCACCACGCAGAAGGTGCAGAATTTGTCGCAGCCCTCCTGCACGGTGACGAAGGCGGTCGGGCCGCGCACGCTGCGCGCTGTCGGCAGATGGTCGAACTTGTCATCGGCGGGGAATTCGGTGTCGACGACGTGCGGACGCTTGCCCCGTGCGGCCTGCGCATCCATCTCCTGCAGCAGCTGCGGCAGACGGTGGTAGGACTGCGGGCCGACCACAAGGTTCACACCCGGCGCGCGCCGTATCATCTCGCCGCCTTCAGCCTGCGCGACGCAGCCGGCGACGGCGACCATCGGCGGACGGGCGTTGCGCTCCATCGCCTCCGCCCGCACGCGCCCCACTTCGGAATAGACCTTGTCCGATGCCTTCTCGCGAATGTGGCAGGTGTTGAGCAGCACCAGATCGGCGTTGTCCGCGCTGTCGGACAGGCGATAGCCCGCCTCGGCCAGCACTTCGGCCATCCGTTCGGAATCATAGACGTTCATCTGACAACCGAATGTCTTGATGTGCGCAGTGCGATGTTCGGTCGCCAAGGGATCTCCGGACGGTGTGCGAGGGGTGCGTCGTTGGTTCGCTATATCGCACCCGCCGGGCTCCCGCCAAGCGGGGAGTCACTGGGGTGTCACTGCGCCGGGATCACCTGGCGCCAGCGCTCGATGCTGACGCTGTCGAACAGCCCGGCCCTGGCATAGGGGTCGCCGGCCAGAAACGCCTCCACTGTCGCCCTGTCTGGCGCGGAAATCACGAACATCGAACCGGCCATCCGTTCATCCTCGGTGAGAATCGGTCCGGAGAGGATGATATCGATCGTGCGCGCTGCGAGATATTCGAGGTGGCGCGGCCGGGTTTGTGCGCGCAGGTCGCCAGCATCTGGGCGGTCGCGGGCGATGACGAGATAGGTCGGCATGGGCGGGATATCCTTGTTCGGAAAACCAGCCGCTTGATGACGCATATCAAGGAAACCCATCAAGCCCTGCGTTGATAATGCCGGCGGAAACCCTACTTACATGAAGGCTTTTAACGATGAGGAGGATGTTCATGAGCGATACCACCAAGGTTTCCGGCGACCTGCATATCGGGCTTGCCTCAGACGCCCGTGCGGCAGTCACGGCGGTGCTGAATGCGCTGCTGGCGGATGAATTCATGCTCTACAGCCGCGCCCGCGCCTTCCACTGGAACGTGACCGGGCGGCACTTCTCAAGCGACCACAAACTGTTCGAGGACGAATACGAGGCGCTGGATGAAATCATCGACGACGTCGCCGAGCGGACGCGCGCTCTGGGCGGCAAGGTGCCGGCGCGGCTCGCCGATTATGTCGAGCATGCACGGCTGGAGGATGTCGAGTCGCGCGGCATGTCCGCCGAGGCGATGATCGCCAGCCTGCGCGACGGCCACGAAGCGGTCGCCCGCCAGTTGCGCGCGGATACTGCCATCGCCGATGAGCATGGCGACGAGGGCACGGCGGACTTCCTGACCGGGCTGATGGAAGGCCACGAGAAGCGCGCCTGGATGCTGCGCAGCCACCTGGAAGGCTAGAGACTAAAGATGCCGCTTGAGCCACCGCACTGGCGGGCTGGTCTTGGCGATCGCCGTCAAGGTCTCTGCCGGGCGATGGCCAGCCATCGCGGCATTCGCCAGCAGCCGCGCGCCGGCAGCCCAGACAGTCCAGTCGGCCTGCGCACTGGCAAGATTCTGCCCGGTCCGTGCCCAGCGCTCGGCACGGATTGTACGCGCTTCCGGTTCGTCCAGCCGGCCCCACAGCGCCAACAGGTGGCGCTCGATCATCGGCAGCAACTGGTCGCGCTCCCGCAGGGGTCGCCCGGTCAGAGACGGCGCTCCGGTATGGACGCGCAGCAGAACCTCATGGACATACGCAACCGGGTGGCGGGCAGCGATGCGCAGCCACATGTCCTGATCCTCGCCGAGTGTGAGCGACTCATCGAACGGCCCGGCGTCGACAAGGGCATCGCGCCGCGCCAGCACGGACGGCTTGGCGACCGCGGAGTCGCGCAGCAGCCGCTTCCAGAATACGGCCGGAGCCTCCGGGAATGGCTCCAGACCATACCGGTACATGACTGCGCCGGACGCGTCGACGGTCTCGAAACCGGTCGCGCACAGCGCTGCATCCGGCTGCTGCTCCAGGGCGCGCAACTGCGCGGACATCTTGCCCGGCAGCCATTGATCATCGGCGTCGAGAAACGCGATCCAGTCGCCGGACGCCGCTGCGATGCCGGTGTTGAGCGCAGCGCTTGAGCCCCGGTTGCCGGCGTGGCGCACCAGCCGCAGCCCATCGAGAACTGATCTTTCTGCGACCGCCACCGTTTCATCGGTGGAACCGTCATCGACCACGATCACCTCGTGGAAGCGGAAATCCTGCGCCTGTACGCTCCCCAGCGCCCGCGCCAGCGTGGTCTCGGCATTGTAGGCCGGGATGATGACCGAGACGATCATAGCGCCTTGGCCCCGATAGCGCCCGCCAGATATCCAAGCACGGCGCCGCCCATGATCTTGATCAGCCCTGCGGCGTCCGCGTCGCCCTGCGCCCATTTCCACAGTGAAACGCCCACGATCGCCACCGATATGATCGACAGGGCGATGACCGCGACAACCAGTGCGGTCGCCTTTGCCTTGTCCGTGTAGGTCGGTGTCTGCGTTATGCCGCCCGGAGGAGCAACCTGACTGAGATTGATGTGTATCGGCGCAGGCTGCGGCCCGGAAGGCGGCTGTGCGCTCATAGGCCGATAATCTCCGCCTCCAGCTTGCGCGGATCGCTGACGAAACCGACATGACTGCGACCGAATTTCTTCTGATCGGAAATCGCTTTCATGATCGCCAGGCCTCGGCGAAGAATGTCCGTCTTGGTCGTGTCCGACTCCTTGAGAGTTCGTCGAGGATTCGCGCCACGTCCTCGCTCAATTCAATGTTCAAACGTGCCTTGGCCATTTTCCCGCTCTCCTCTGCTGCCCAAGGGGCATGTCGCATGTGCGCCGCAGTGCGGCTCTGAGCATAATATAGGCGAGATACAACGTTATTTACAACGTGTTTTATACATAAAATTATGTATATTACGCCGCCCGGCGGCCTTGAAGCTCCGCACGCAGCCCTTCGGCCAACAGGAACGCCAGCTCCAGCGACTGGTCCGCATTCAGGCGCGGGTCGCAGTGGGTGTGGTAGCGGTCGGCCAGCGCTTCGTCGGTGATCGCGACTGTGCCGCCGGTGCATTCGGTCACGTTCTGGCCGGTCATCTCGGTGTGGATGCCGCCGGCGTAGCTGCCTTCTGCCTGGTGGATGGCGAAAAACTGCTGCACTTCCGAGAGCACGCGCTCGAACGGCCGGGTCTTGTAGCCGGTTGCGGTCTTGATGGTGTTGCCGTGCATCGGGTCGCAGGACCACACCACGATCCGCCCTTCCTTCTGCACCGCGCGTACCAGCTCCGGCAGGTGCGACCCGATCTTGTCGTGGCCGAACCGCCCGATCAGGGTCAGGCGGCCCGGCTCGTTGGCGGGGTTCAGCGCGTCGATCAGGCGCAGCAGATCGTCCGCCTTGAGGCTGGGGCCGACCTTCATGGCGACCGGGTTGCCGACGCCGCGCAGAAACTCGATGTGCGCCGAGCCAGTGAAGCGGGTGCGGTCGCCGACCCAGAGCATGTGCGCCGACGTGTCGTACCATTGGCCGGTCAGACTGTCCTGCCGGGTCATCGCTTCTTCGTAGCCGAGCAGCAGCGCCTCGTGGCTGACGAAGAAATCCGTGCCCTGCAGCTGCGGCACCAGGTCCGGGTCGAGGCCGCAGGCAGCCATGAAGTCGAGTGCTTCCGAGATGCGGTCCGCCATTTCCCGGTAGCGCTTGACCGAGGCGGACGAGCCGACGAAGTCTAGGGTCCAGCCGTGCACCCGGCTGAGCGTCGCGTAGCCGCCCTGCGAGAAGGCGCGCAGCAGGTTGATGGTCGCGACCGATTGCAGATAGCCGCGCACCATGCGCTGCGGATCGGGCGTGCGTGCCTCCGGCGTGAACGCGATATCGTTGACGTTGTCGCCGCGGTAGCTCGGCAGCGAGACACCGTCCCGGGTTTCCATCAGCTCAGAACGCGGCTTGGCGAACTGGCCGGCCATGCGCCCGACCTTCACCACCGGCAGCTTGGCGGCAAAGGTGAGCACCACCGCCATCTGCAGCAGCACGCGAAAGGTATCGCGGATGTTGTCCGGGTGAAACTCGGCGAAGCTTTCCGCGCAGTCGCCGCCCTGAAGCAGAAACGCCTTGCCGAGCGCCGCATCGGCCAGTTGCGCCTTCAGCGCACGCGCCTCGCCGGCGAACACCAGCGGCGGATAGCGGCGCAGTTCGGCCTCGACGCGGGTGAGCGCCGCAGCGTCCGGATACTCCGGCATCTGCCGCGCTTCAAAGCCGCGCCAGCTTGATGGCGTCCAGGGTACGATCATGGTCGTTTGTCCATTATGGCAGTGCCGCTTCTATCGCCGCCCGCCGCGCCCGGTTCAAGCGAAAGTCGCGCTCGCGGCGAGCCATGCTTGACATCAAAGCGGCACTATCATATTTTTCTGCATATCGCTCCTGGCAGTACGCTCTCAGCCCTTCAAGGGTAATCATCTGGAGGCCGAGCCCAGGAGCTTTTCTTTTGGGTAATATGCCGACCGCATTTGTAGTGGATGGTGCGTTCTTTTAAGACGCTTCTCATCTGCTTTCCCTAAATTGAATGCGAGCAGTCCTGAGCATGTCGCGCTCGGTTTGACTGCTCTTGCTGCTTGGCACTTGGCAATCCGACTAAATCCCTAACAATGCTTCGAGGCATTGAGGAACATGGTTTTCAGCCTGAAGAATCCTCACATCTGTACCGCATTTTCTTCTATGATTGCGCGCCGCTCACGAAAAGGTTCACTACCCGGTATCGAAACGAGCGCTTGATCTGAGCAAGAGTCAAACGGCGCTATTTCGAACTGAGGTGCATAAAAGCTGCATAATGTCCGGAAGGTCGCGCTTAGGCTGGGGCCTTAACGACGACTCGTTATGGCGCCCAAGCAGAGCGCTGTGAAACGTTGGCTCAGCGGTACCGCTAATTTTGTACCTGATGATGAGGATTTCGAGCTCGATGTCGTTCAGAAAGGGGTCGATATGCGCCTCGGTCTAGACGTCGCTTCCATGGCGTACAAAAGACAAGTCGATCAAATCGTCATGGTGACAGCCGACGCAGACTTCGTGCCAGCAGCCAAACTCGCGCGTCGAGAAGGTATTGATGTCGTTCTCGACCCTATGAACGCGAAGGCGGCCGCCGATTTGCTCGAGCACGTCGACGGTGTTCGGAATTGCAAATTGCCTAATGTCTCCTGAACTGGTGAGACTGCACCGAATTAATGCTAGCTCTTCTCGTGAACCACCTCTGAAGGAGTAGCCCCAGTCTCTGGGAATAAATACTCACTTCGCCTGCGCTCTTTACCGCATCAAAACGAATTCTTCCGCCGAGGACGGGTGCAGGGCCACCGTCGCATCGAACTGCGCCTTGGTCGCGCCCATCTTCACGGCGATCGCCAGCGCCTGGATGATCTCGGCCGAGTCCGGCCCGACCATGTGCGCGCCGAGCACCCGGTCGGTATCGGCGTCGACGATCAGTTTGCACAGCGCCCGCTCGGTGCGGCCGCCCAGCACATGTTTCATCGGCCGGAAGTCGGCGCGGTAGACGAGGACATTGGCCTGCGTCGCGCGCGCCTTCTCCTCGGTCAGGCCGACGCTGGCGGCCGGCGGCTGGCTGAACACGGCGGACGGGATGGCGTCATAGGCGGCCACCCAGGGCTTGCCGCCGAACACGGTGTCGGCAAAGGCATGTCCCTCCCGGATCGCCACGGGGTCAGCTGCACCCGGTCCGTCACGTCGCCCACGGCATAGATGTGCGGCACGTTGGTCTGCGAGGCTGCGTTCACCGCGACTGCCTCGTTCTCGCCCAGGGTGACGCCCGCCGCTTCCAGCCCCAGGCCGCGCGTGTTCGGCTTGCGGCCGATCGCGTACATGATGGCGTCCGTCTCCAGCGTTGTGCCGTCCTTCAGGTGCGCCAGCAGCGTCTCGCCCTGCCGCTCGATCTTACGGAACACCGTGTTCAGGTGAAAGCGCACACCCTTGGCCGCATAGGCTGCCTGGATGCGCTCGCGGATGTCGCGATCCCAGCCCTTCAGGATCAGGTCGCCGCGATAGAGGTTGGTGACCTCGACGCCCAGGCCATGGAAGATGCCGGCGAATTCGGTGGAGATGTAGCCACCGCCGGCGATGATCATCCGCCGCGGCAGGGTGTCCAGGTGAAACGCTTCGTTCGAGGTGAAGCCGAGCGCCTCACCCTCGCAGTCCGGCATCGCAGGGCGTGCGCCGGTCGCGATCAGGATTGTCCGTGCCGTGATCTGCCGGTCGCCCACCTGCAGGGTATGCGCATCAAGGAAGGTGGCGCGGTGCGGCAGGATGTCGACGCCGGCCTTGTCCAGGGTCTGGATGTAGAGGCCGTTCAGCCGGGCGACCTCGTTCTGCACGTTGTCGCGCAGGGTCGCCCAGTCGACCGCCGCTTGCCCGGCCTGCCAGCCGAAGCCCGCTGCATCCTCGAACTCTTCGGCCATGTGCGACGCATAGACCAGCAGTTTCTTCGGCACGCAGCCACGGATGACGCAGGTGCCGCCGACCCGGTATTCCTCGGCGACCGCGACCCTGGCGCCGTATCCGGCCGCGATGCGCGCCGCGCGCACGCCGCCCGAGCCGGCCCCGATCACGAACAGGTCATAGTCATAGGCGGTCATAGCGCGGCTCCGGCTGGTTTTGTGTCCTCATAGCCAGATGGGACAGCCTGCGCTACTCTCAAGCCCCGAGAAAACCCGCAGGACCGGGTCACGTCCGCCGCAACCGCCGGGCGGCACCAAGAATGCCCTCGACGGTCACCGCCAGCACCAGCGACGCGCCGACCAGCGGGAACAGGGCCGCGATGGTCGCGATCATGAGCTTGACCGGCCTCGGCAGCCGGTCCTGCACGCCGCCGGGTGCCGCAAGCTGCCCCTGGCGCGGCGCCACCACATATAGACCCCGGTCACGACACTGGCGGCCAGGGTCAGGGCGACGGCCAGCGCCAGCAGCTGGTTGGCCAGCCCGAACTGCCGGCCCATGTGGGTCATGGTGCCCCATTCGACCGCTTTGGCCAGCGGGCTGTAGTCGGCCCAGCCGATGTCGTCGATCACGCTGCCGTCCGCGGCGTCCAGATACAGGGTACGCTGGCGCTCGGCCTGGTCGGGCGTGAGGCTGATGGTGATCAGACTGCCGCCGGGCTGCGGCAGGAAGATGCGCGCGCCAGGCGCCACCTTGTAATCGCTGAGTGCCCGCTCGACATCCGCCAGCGTTGCCCTGCCGTGGCCATGGCCGCCGTGCGGGCCGGGCTGTTGGCGATGGTCCAGGGCACGCCGTCGGCGGTGGTGAGCTTGTGTTCTGCATGCTCGGGCGGGTCGCGGAAGTTGGGCGACGGCTCGGTCAAGGGGCTGACCGTGCCGATCCGCGCGAACTGCACGCCCCAGAACGCCGACCAGGGCAGCCCGGTCAGGATCAGGCCCATGACCAGCAGCGCGTTGACCATGGCCGGGATGGCGTGCAGATCGCGCCAGAAGCGCCGCCCGCGTGCCGCGAGCCGGGGCACGAACACGCCGCGCAGCCGCCAGTGGCGCGGCCACCAGAGGATCAGCCCGGTGCCGAGCATGATCAGCGTCCAGCACGCCATCAGCTCGACAATGTAGCTGCCCACCTGCCCCGCCAGCAGCGTCCCGTGGATGCGCCGCACCACCGCCATCAACCGCCATTCGGGGTCGATGTCGCCGGTGACGCGCCCGCTGCCCGGATCGACAAACACCAGCGTATCGACACCATCCCGGGCCACCAGCCACTGCCCGGCATCCGTCGGACGCTCGGGCAGCACGATGCGCTTGACCGTCACGCCCGGGTAGGCCCGCAGGACCGCCGCCTGCTGGTCCAGCAGCGGCAGCGGCGCGCGGACAGCGGGCACGTGCATCCTGTCTGCGTAGACGATGCCTTCGATCTCGCGATCGAACAGATAAAGCGCCCCCGTGAGCGACAAGAGCAGCACAAAAGGCGCGACCATGAGCCCGGCATAGAAATGCCAGCGCCAGATGGCCCGATATGCGCCGGGGTTGGTGTCGCGCATGCGGCTCTCCTTACCAGGTCACAGCGATGCGGCCGCTGACCGTCCGCGGATCGCCCGGATAGACGACGTTTGCGTTGCCCTGGTTTGCGACCGTGAAAAAGCGGGCGTTGGCGAGGTTGTTGATGCTGAGGTCCAGCCGGACGCGGCGCCACCGGTAGCCCAGCCCGATATCGGCGACGGCGTAGTCGTCGAGCGAGACCGCGCTGGCGTTGGCGACAGCCCGGCTGCCGACATAGCTGACGCCGCCGCGCAGTTCCAGGCCATGGCCAAGGTCAGCGGTCGCGCGCACGGTGCCCGTGCTGCGCGGCACATCGGCGATGCGGCCGCCGATCTCCGCTGCATCCGCGCTGCCGGTGATCTGGCCGCGCAAATAGGCATAGCCGCCGCTGAGCGTCAGTGCCTCGAGCGGCCGCCAGTCACCCTCGATCTCGACGCCGCGCACGCGCAGATCGCCGATCGCGCGAGAAGCCGGGGTTATCGAGATCATCCCCGGCCACATCCTGGCGGCGGATCTGGAAGCCGGCGACGCTGACGCGCAGGTTTTCCCCGCCATAGCGCACCCCAGCTCGACCTGATTGGAGGTCTCCGGCGGCAGCGGATTGCCAGACACGGTGCGCAGGCCGAACACGTTCTCGACGTCGAAGCCCGTGTTGTAGCCGGTGTAGAGGCTGAAGCCGTGCCCGAGCTTCCAGGTCGCGCCGATCTGCCACGTGGTCGAGGTGATGTTGGCCTCGTCAACCGGCCCGAGGTCGGTGGGGTCCGTGCTGAAATAGCCGTCGTTGTTCAGCCAGGACTGACGCACGCCACCAAGCAGTTCGATTGCGTCCGTAATCTCGATGCGGTCCTGGAAATATACGGCATAGCCGTTCAGCGCCTGGCGGAAATCGAAGCCGAACGCCGTCTCCGGACGCGCGGTCAGGTAGACCGGGTTCAGGGCATTGATCGACGGCACGCTGACGAAGTTGGACTGTAGGAAGGTACTGCGCTCCCGGTCGAACTCGAAACCGGCCAGCAGGCGGTGGGTGAGCGGCCCGGTCTTGACGCTGCCGGCCAGATCGAGCTGAGCAATGATGTAGTCGTCGTCCTCGGCGCCGATCCGGCCGGTGCGGCGCACCTGCGTCGGATCATCCGCCTCGACGCCGCGCACCCGGATTTCCGTGAACGGCGTCTTCAGCTGCGAATACTGAAGACGCGGCGTCAGGGTCCACCCGCCGCCAAGGCTGAAATCGACCCACGCCTGCACGAGGGGCGAACTGGCGCTCAGGTCGCTGAAGCCCGGCTCAGCCAGAAAGCGGCTGCGGGGAATATCCGCAACACCGTTGCTGACCACCGTGCCGACAACCGGCAGGCCAGGGTTGGAGCGGGTACGCCGCTCGACATACTCCGTCACCAGATGCCCCACCGCCCATTCGGCCGGCTGCCAGCGCAGGGTGAGCGCGATATTGTCGCGATCGATATCCTGGAAATCGACGAAGGTTCCCGAGCGCTCGACCTCGCCGGTCAGGCGTATCGACAGCGTGTCGGATACCGGCCCCCGAGATCGAGCGTGAACTGCCGCTGCTTGTAGTTGCCGAAGGTGCCTGCGATAGTCGCCTGCCACTTGTCCGTCGGCTGCTTGGTGACGATCGAGACGATGCCGCCGACCGCCGACTGGCCGTAGAGCACGGCGCTTGGACCTTTCAGCACCTCGATCCGCTCGATGTTGGAGAGCGCGGACGCGTCCACGTCCTCGTAGTAGCGCTGGCGGATGCCGTTGCGCATCTGGTCGACCAGGAAGCCACGGACCTTCAAGCTGAAGCTCTGGTAGCGGGCGACGCGGCTGTTGCCGACACTGGCGGAGGGATGGCGCGCAGCGCATCGCCGATGCTGGTCGCGCCGCGCGTAATCAGGTCATCGGCGTCCAGCACCTGGATGGATTGCGGCACTTTGTCGATTGGAATGCCCGACTTGAGGCCGAAGTCTTCTGACCCTTTCAGTCCGGTCACGACAATCCGGTCGAGCGGCGTGGCTTCTTCGGCATGGGCGGCGCAGGCGGCGAGGCAGGCGAGCGCAGTCGATGCGCGCAACGCCAGAGTATAGACGGTCATGGAGGTTCATCCTCTGAAAGCAAGAACAGGCGTGCCGGCATCAAGGCCGGGCGGACGGTGCTTCAGAGGGTGAGGGAGGCCCGGTCGCAGGTGGGGGCGGCGCAGCGAGCCAGGCACCGGGACGCAAGGCCAGCATCGCATGGGCAAGGGTTGCCCGCGCAGGCGGGACCAGTGACGGCGGCAGAAGCCCGCATCGAGCGCCGCTGCAGACAGGGCGGAAAAGGCGCAGGGCGTATCCTCATGATGCGCCTTGCCCGGCGCATCGCGGTGCAGCTTGCCATCCGCGCTGATCCAGCCGCTGGCCAGCCCGTCGCTGGTGCAGAGCGTGACCATCAGGCCGCCGGCCGGCGCCGCCGCCAGCATGGTGCCCGGCGCCAGCACGATCTTCAGCAGGATGGCGAACATCGCCAGCCAGCGGCTGAGGCTCCAGGATGCGGTGCGGTTGGTCATCCCTGCGCCATATCGATCCAGGTGCCGTTTGTCAGGCCTTTTCTGACTGCGGCGCAACACCGCGCTGCGGCTTATCCGCAAGGTCGGCCATGAGTTGCAGCATCGTGTGCCGAACCCACGGATCGCGCACGCGTTCCCAGGCCGTAAGCAACTGCTTCAGCTCACGCCTGGAGGCTGGATTGAGGACAATATTGTTGCCATCTGATTGCACAACGCACCCTGATAACCCTGTTTGTTCCAGGATTGCGGGAAATACGGGCGTAAAACCATCCCCAAACGAGGGATTGACGCCCCGCACTGTTGAGACCGGATGGGGTCACTTCACTCGACGGTCACGGATTTCGCCAGGTTGCGCGGCTGGTCGACGTCGGTGCCCTTGGCGACCGCCACATGATAGGCGATCAACTGCACGGCAATCGCGTAGACCAGCGGCGCGATGAAGCCGTCGACATCCGGCACCGTGATGCTGGCAAACGCCTCCGCGCCGTGGGCGGCGACGCCCGCTGCATCCGAGATCAGCACGACCTTGCCGCCGCGCGCGATCACCTCGTGCATGTTGGACAGGGTCTTGTCGGCAAGCGGGCCGGAGGGTGCCAGCACCACGACCGGCACATTCTCGTCGATCAGGGCGATCGGCCCGTGCTTCATCTCGCCGGCGGCATAGCCTTCGGCGTGGATGTAGCTGATTTCCTTGAGCTTGAGCGCGCCTTCCAGCGCCAGCGGGTAGTCCGGCCCGCGCCCAAGATACAGCACGTCCTGCGCCCTGGCGATCTGGTGAGCGAGCGGCTCCAGATGGTCGAGCGCATTCAGCGTGTCGTTCATGCGTGCTGGTGCCTCTGCCAGCAAGCCGGCGAGGCGTGCCTCGCCGGTCGCATCGATCCGGCCCTTGGCGTGCGCCAGCGCCACGGCGAAGGCGGCGAGCACCGACAGCTGGCAGGTGAACGCCTTGGTGGAGGCAACGCCGATTTCCGGCCCGGCATGGGTCGGCAGCATTACATCCGCCTCGCGTGCCATGGTCGAGGTGACGACGTTGACGACTGTCGCGATATGCTGGCCGTTCACCTTGCAATGGCGCAGGGCCGCCAGGGTGTCCGCCGTCTCGCCCGACTGCGAGATGAACAGCGCCAGGCCACCAGGGCTCAAGACCGGATCGCGGTAGCGGAATTCGGACGCAATATCGATCTCGACCGGCACGCGCGCCAGTTGCTCGATCCAGTATTTGCCGACCATGCCCGCATAGAAGCTGGTGCCGCAGGCCACCACCGTGATCCGCTCGACAGCAGACAGATCGAACGGCAGGTTGGGCAGCGCCACCGTGCCATCGACTGGGTTCAGGTAGCTGGAGAGCGTCTGGGCGACCACGGTCGGCTGCTCGTGGATTTCCTTCAGCATGAAGTGGCGGTAATTGCCCTTCTCCACCAGTCCGGCCCCGACGCTGATCGTCTGCACCGGCCGCACGACCGGCTGGTTGTCGGCGGTGTAGACCTGTGCGCCGTGCCTGCTCAGCACCGCCCAGTCGCCTTCTTCCAGATAGCACACCCGGTTGGTCAGCGTGGCCAGGGCGATGGCGTCCGACCCCAGATACATCTCGCCGTCGCCATAGCCGACCACCAGCGGGCTGCCGCGCCGCGCGCCGATCAGCAGGTCATGCTCGCCCGTGAACAGGATGGCCAGCGCGAACGCGCCATGCAGGCGCTTCAGGGTCGCTCGCACGGCGTCAACCGGGCTCGCC
Organism: Hankyongella ginsenosidimutans; assembly: GCF_005144965.1. Classification (GTDB taxonomy): domain Bacteria; phylum Pseudomonadota; class Alphaproteobacteria; order Sphingomonadales; family Sphingomonadaceae; genus Hankyongella; species Hankyongella ginsenosidimutans. The sequence goes on along the minus strand of NZ_CP039704.1, from coordinate 1,581,579 downwards.
CCTTGCTCCAGCGCCTTGGTGACGAGGTGCGCCACGACTTCGGTGTCGGTCTGGGACTCGAACACGCGGCCGTCGGCGGCGAGTTCGGCGCGCAGTTCCTTGAAATTCTCGATGATGCCATTGTGGACCAGGCAGACCCTGTCGGTCGCGTGCGGATGCGCGTTGGCTTCATTGGGCGCCATGGGTCGCCCAGCGCGTGTGGGCAATGCCGATGGTGCCGGCAAGCGGCTCCATGCTCAGCTTGCGACCGAGGTTTGCCAGCTTGCCCTCGGCGCGCCGCCGCTCGATACGTCCGTTCACGAGTTGCGACGCCTGCCGAATCATAGCCGCGATACTCGAGCCGCTTCAGGCCGTCCAGCAGCCGGTCCGCGACCGTATCTTCACCGACAATCCCGATAATCCCGCACATCGCTCGTCTGTCCCTCCGAGGTTCGCTGCTCCCCAAGCATGCGAATGCGCCCTTGTAAACGGGAAGTTATAAAGGGATGTTTGCAGTGCGTTCCTGCGATGAACGGCCCCTGCGTGGTGAGACGATTATGGCCATGTTTTCCCATCTTACCCTGATCCCCGCCGCCGGGTTGCTGCTGGCGCTCCTGCTGGCTGGCCTGGAGGCCGGTAGGTGGATCGGCAAGGCCCTGCCCAAGATCGCGCAGCCGCCGGATCACCTGTTGTCCGCGATGCTCGGGCTGCTCGCGCTGTTGCTCGGCTTCACTTTCTCGCTTGCGCTCAACCGCCATGAGGCGCGCCGCGACCTGGTGATTGCCGAGGCCAACGCCATCGGCACGACATGGCTGCGGGTCCGCCTGCTTGATGAGCCGCACCGCACAACACTGCAGAGCCAGATGCGCGCGTACCTGTCCGTGCGCCTCGACTGGTCCGAGGTCGACGCCGATGCCAATGCCATGGCCGCCACACAGGCAATGCAGGAGACGCTCTGGACCAGCCTCGGCAAGGCTGTACAGGACGCACCCTCTTCCTTGCTGGTCCGTGGCCTGATGGACTCGATGAACGAGAGCTTCGACCTCGCGGCGGCGCGTGCTGCAGCGCGCAGCGCGCACCTGCCGGACCGTGTGCTGGAGGTGCTGATCCTCTACATGCTAGTCTGCGCGCTGATTCTCGGGTCCGTATCTTCTGCAAGCGATACGCGCCACCGCGTGGCCTATGGCCTGCTCATGCTGTTGCTGGTTCTGGCCTTCAGCCTCATTCTGGATATCGACCGTTCCCGCAGCGGCGGGATTCAAATCTCGCAGCGCCCGCTCGAAGACCTGGCGGCCAGCCTGCGGTAGTGACTATTGCCAGCTACAGACGGTACGGGCAGCAGACGGATAAATCATCCAGCGGAAAATCTTTGGCATCGCGCGTTGCCAGCGTGCGCCCCGTCACCTTGGCGGATGCCCAGATGATCGCATCCGGCAGTTTCAGCCCATGGAGACGACGCAGCACAATGGCCTGCTCCGCAATGGCTGGCGAAATATCAATCCGCTGAAATGCGCCTTACAGAGACCTGTGCGCGAATACAAAATCCTCCCCACCGGGAGGTGTCCGTCTGAAAGACGGACGGAGGGGCTAAAAGACCATAAGTATCATGAATCACCCACCCTCCACCACCCTGGAGGTGGTCCCCTCCCTGCGGGGAGGAATAATCACCCGCACACAGGTCTCGGTATACCTCTAGCAGGCTGCTAAAAGTTGCGGGTTGCGGCGTCTCGGTCCGGGCCAGCGCCGCAGAGCACTTCCATCCAGCTTATCATGCTGATGGCGCGGTCAGGCGTTGTGTCGATCAGGACACGAGCCAGTTCTATCCCGCGCAGGAAATCGATCAGAATGTTGGTGTCGAAGATCAGTCCGGCCATTCGGCGCGCATTCTGGCCTGATGCGCCAGACCGTCTTCGCCGTCGCGCCACAGGCCGAAGGCCTCACGCAAGCGGTCTGCGCTGTTATCCGCCAGATACTGCCGCACTGCTGCGCGGATCAGGGCGGCACGCGACTCCTTGCGATGCCTGGCCAGACGATCCCGCGATCCTAGATCGGCGCGTGGAATGTCTACAAGTGTCCGCAGCGGAAACGATATCATGACACGATATCGTTCGACAAGGCGGGATCAGCCCTGCCTGGCCGCCTTCTTCGCCTGCATGGCGGCACGAAAGCGGGCGGCCCAGCCCGTCTTCTGCGCCGGTTCGCCGCGGCCAAGGTACAGCGCATCGGCCGCCACGTCCTGCACCACCACGGAGCCCGCGCCGACGATCGCGCCGGCCCCGACCGTGACCGGCGCCACCAGCGCCGAGTTCGAGCCGATGAACGCGCCGGCCCCGACCGTCGTCTTGTACTTGAAGAAACCATCGTAGTTGCAGGTGATGGTGCCCGCGCCGATGTTGGCGTCCGCGCCGATCTCCGCGTCGCCGATGTAGGTCAGGTGGCTGACCTTCGCGCCCTCATGCAGCACCGCCGCCTTGACCTCGACGAAGTTGCCGACCTTTGCGCCGGCGCGCAGATCGGCGCCAGGACGCAGCCGGGCAAACGGGCCGACGCTGGCGCCCGCGCGACCCGGCAGCCCTCCAGGTGCGAGAAGGCGTGGATCGTCGCACCGTCCTCGATCATGACCTTCGGCCCGAACACGACGTTGGGTTCCACCACCACGTCCCGGCCGATCCTGGTGTCGTGGCTGAAAAACACGGTCTCCGGCGCGATCAGGGTGACGCCCGCCAGCATCGCCTCGGTGCGGCGCATGGCCTGGAACTGCGCCTCGAGCGCTGCCAGTTCGACCCGGCTGTTGACGCCTGCGACCTCCGCCTCGCCCGTCACCACAACGGCTGTCGGCAGGCCATCGGCGCGCGCCAGCATCACGATGTCCGGCAGATAATATTCTCCCGCCGCGTTGTCGTTGGTCACCCGGTCCAGCAGGCGGAACAGGTGCGCGGCATCGACCGCCATCAGCCCGGCATTGCACAGCCGGACCGCGCGCTCCCCGGGCGTTGCGTCCTTGAATTCGACCATGCGCGCGACTGCGCCGTCCGCATCCAGCAGAATGCGCCCGTACGCGCCGGGGTCGGCGGCCTCGAACGCCAGCACGACCGCCGCCGGGCGCGCGCCGCCAAGCGGCTGGTGCAGCCGCTCCAGCATGGCCTGCAGGGTTTCAGGCCGGACCAGCGGCACATCGCCATAGAGGATCAGCACCGGCCCGTCGAAGCCTGCCAGCGCTTCGCGCGCCGCCATGACGGCATGGCCCGTGCCCAGCTGCGGCTCCTGCAGCGCGGTCGAAACGCCGGTCCGCGCCGCCAGCGCCTGATCGAGCTGCGCCTTGCGGTCGCCGACCACGACCACCACCCGCGCGGCACCGAGCGATGCGACACTGTCCAGCACATGGTCGATCATCGGCTTGCCGGCGATCGGGTGCAGCACCTTGTGCATATCGCTTTTCATGCGGGTGCCCTTGCCTGCAGCGAGAACGATTGCGGCAAGCGGCGAGGCGGCGGACTGTGTCATGGTCATCCTGATGCTTTTGATGGCGGCCATTGCGCTTGCCCTCCATCTGCCACACAAGGCCGCAAGCCGCCAAGCCGCCAAGGAGTGCCCATGACCCCTGTGACTGTCGTCTTCGATCTTGATGGCACCCTGGTCGACACCGGGCCGGATATCGCTGCTGCGCTCAACCATTCGCTGGGCCTGCTCGGCTATCCGCCGTTCGAGCTGGATGATGTCGCCAAGCTGGTCGGCCATGGCGCACGCGCGCTGATCGAGCGCGGCCTGCAGCGCCAGGGCCTGGCTGCCAGCAGCACGGACGCCAGGGCGCTGCTCGACAAGGCGCTGCCCGAATTCATGCGCTACTACGCCGCCAACATCTGTGTGGGCTCGCAACCCTACCCCGGAGTCGTCGGCGTGCTGGACCGGCTGGCCGCCGCCGGCGCGCGCATCGGCGTGTGCACCAACAAGCCGCATGCGCTGAGCACCGGCCTGTTCGAGGCGCTCGGCTGGACTCAGCGCTTCCATGCGGTGCTGGGCGGCGACAGCCTGGCCGTGCGCAAGCCCGACCCGCAGCACCTGCTGGAGACCATCGCACAGGCCGGCGGCGACCGGACGCGGGCCGTCATGGTCGGGGATAGCACCGTCGACGTTGACGCCGCCAAGGCCGCCGGCGTGCCGGTGATCGCCGTCGCCTTCGGCTTCTCGGAGACCCCGGCCACCGACTTCGGCGCCGACGCGGTGATCGAGCATTACGACGACTTCGATACCGCGTTCGCGCGCCTGATCGGCTGACCGGGAGTGCCTCGGCTTGAAGACGACCGCCCTGAGCGAGACCAAGGAGTGAGCGGCGCGGGTGCGCAGCTGCTCGCCTATGGCCCCTATGGCGAGCCCGATCAGGCGACCGGCCCGACGCTGCGCTACACCGGCCAGCGCTACGAGGCGGAGACCGGCCTCTATTACTACAAGGCGCGCTTCTACTCGCCCTACCTCGGCCGCTTCCTGCAAACCGACCCCATCGGCTATGAAGACGGCCTCAACCTCTACGCCTATGTCGGCAACGATCCGGTGAACGGCACGGACCCGAGCGGGGAGGTTGGGCTGGTCGGGGCTGGAATTGGCTTGCTTATTGAAGGAACGTTTCAAGCTCTTAGCCCTAGTAGCCGCGCGGCTTATGGCCAAGGCTTTCGTTCTCTACTTAGAGGAGATTTATCGGGCGCTTGCGCCGCCGCTTGCGGGCAAGTGGCGCGCTTGGGCATATCGGCTGCCGCAGGTGCAGTCGGTGCAGTCGGTGCCGGCCGGGTGGCAAGTGTGGCAAGTATCGTAACACGAAACTTGCTGACTACGCCGGCGCGGCAGGTGGCGACCAATATCGGGCTCAATGTAGCGGGCAATGCCGCCATCGGCGGCGGCCTTGGGGCGGTGTCTCAAGCGGCGAGCAACCAGTTCACTGGCGATAACGGCAGTATCCGCAACGCCGCAATCGGCGGTGCCTTTGGAGGTGCGCTAGGTACAGTGGTCGGGTCAGCACTCGGTCGAAACCAAACCCTTGCCAATGCCACTGGCAATTATATCGGTGCGCTGAACGGCCGGGTTGCGGCACCGTTAAGTCAATACATCAGTCCAGAAGATATTGTGGGTGGTTTCATTGGAGGTTCTATAGATAAAACTGTCACGGATGGTCTTGGCACCTTCGGAAATGTTTCTGGAGCACAGAGGACGTCGGATGGAAAAGGAACCTGAGAAGAAGTACTACTTTAAGGGGGTAATAGCGATCCAAACTTAAAGATAGACTACGGTGGGCGTGTGAGCCCAGCGAAACACGCTTATAGGCTCGCCCGCTTATTTTTTACTAACTTTTTGTTGCATTTTAGGTGAATTACTATTTAGGATAACGATTTATTTTTTGACGGTTACCTGCCTGTTCTTAATTTTACCTTCAGCGCTCCGCTATATTTTTTCCATGGGAATTGGTTGGTTTCCGCGGTTTTGGATGCATATGTGCCCAAACGGCCGCGTTGGCTTTTGGTTGTTAACAGCCGCCATAGGATTGATAATGGCGATTTTAATTTATGTAAGCCTCGACGCGATCGATTACCCCTGGACGATGATACCAAAGAGGGCGCTAGATCGTGACTGGGTTAGCTATTTATCGACTTTGTTTCTGATAGGTTATTTTATTGGTGTGTGGATGATCCGTTATGAACTCCTTGGCCCGCGTTCTGCCGGTAGGTGATCCACGCCCCGATAGAAGTTCGGAAACGGGCTGATCCGGACGAAGGATGAGCCTGAACCAGTTGGCGGACGACGGGATAACGACAGTGCTTTCGACCTATGGCTATGACGATCTGTCGCGGCGCACGGCCTTGACCCTGGGCGGGGTTGCGACTCGGTTCGATTACCGCACAGACAACAGCCTGCTGTCCCGGCAGACGGTGGACTTTGCGGGCACGACAGGCGACGTGTCGCGCACCTATAGTTATAACCGGCTTGGCGAGATCACCCGCTTCGATCTGTCGAACCCTGCTTATCAATGGGAGGGCTACTATCCGGTCAGCGGCCGGGCCTATGCGGCGAACGAGCTGAACCAGTATCGGAGTGCGGCAAGCCGGGACTTCGGCTACGATACCAACGGCAACCTGACGCAGGACGTGCTGGTGAGTGGGCGCGGCCAGGCGGGCGAGACGCGCACCTTGCAGTGGACGTTCCGTTACACGCCGGAAAACCAGCTGATCCAGGTCCAGAATCCGGTCGCAGCAATTGACGTTGGCTATCGCTATGACGCGGTCGGGCGGCTGGCGCGCAAGGTGGTGACCGGCGGTGAGACCGTCTACCAGGTTTATGACGGCGTCGACCTGATCGCCGAGTATCTGGAAGGTGGACAGCTGCGGCGGCGCATCGTGCACGGCCCTGGGGTTGACGAGCCGATCGCCGAGGACAGCTTTGCCGGCGCGACCCCGACCCGGCGGTTCCTGCATGCCGACCATCAGGGCTCGGTCGTCGCCAGCAGCGATGCCGGCGGCACAGCCGCGCAGCAGCTTGGCTATGGCCTGTTTGGCGAGTCCGAGCAGGAGGCCGGCCCGACCCTGCGCTACACCGGCCAGCGCTACGAGCCGGAGACCGGCCTCTACTACTACAAGGCCCGCTTCTACTCGCCCTACCTCGGCCGCTTCCTGCAGGCCGACCCCATCGGCTATGAAGACGGCCTCAACCTCTACGCCTATGTCCAGAATGATCCCATCAACAACGTCGATCCGACGGGGTTATACACCGGCATCGATGATGCAGCGTTTGCCGTAGTGGGGGCCGTGATCGGCGTTGCTGTTCAAGGCGTATCGGATGTCGTGCGCGGCGAACTGAGCAGTGCGGGAACTTATACGGCTTCTGGAATCAATGGCGCAGCAACCGGACTGGGCATTCTCTATGCGCCTGCGACCTCGGGGCATCGGTGGTTGGAGCGGGTGTCGTCGGTGGCGCTGTGGGAAATGTAGTTAAACAGGCGATTGATAATCGAGGATTGAATGAAAACTTCAGCTATCGTAGTTTGGGCCAAGATACCGTTATTGGAGGTGTAGCAGCCGCCATTCCGGTTCCCGGGCTGAGGGGATCGCTGGTGTTACCGCAGGCCGCAACAGTTTGGCTGCGATTGGCCGCGCGACAGTCACCAAGCTGCGCAACGGCACCATCAACAACATCACGGGCAAGACCGCGATTAAGAGCGCCATTGGTCTCAACATCTATGATTTGCCCGGCTCTGTGGCTGGTCAGACGATATCGGATGGCGTCGATACTGGTGCTGCGGCATTGAAGAGCCGCCAGCCCGGTAAGGGTAAAATAGTGACAGCCCCCTCGGCGTGAGTTACCAAAGAGAGCTACGTGTTGTGGCGCGGCCGTATGTTGCATATTTATTTATATGGAGTTTAGCAGGTATTCCTTTAATGTATTCAATATTAATACAAGATTGGTCAATATCTCTGCATTTGCTGCCTGCTCTTGTTGTTGTATCTATTCCAATAGGGTATTTATTTTTAACTTTCTGGTTGTTTAGGATCAGGCTCAAAGATGGCATGTTAACCGACAGCGGCCTGCTGAAGTTCACCAAGCGAGCACCTCTCAAGGCAGTCAAGCGTTGGGGCTATGAGGTGGGCTGGCCTGATCAGCGTTGGCTGTGGAAGCCGGCGCTGCGGCCGTTCCGCCGGGTGGCACTCTATTATGACGACGATCAAGGCCGGCCACAGCACTTTGACATCTCGCTCAATCACTTCAGGGCGGAGGACACCTATGCGTTCATCCAGGCGATCGCCCGTGCGCGGCCTGATCTGGATTGGCCCAAGGATTTCCCCGCAAACCACCAAGACAACGCAAGCGTAAAGCGGCTAACGATGGCAGCGGTCAGCTGCGGCGGCGCATCGTGCACGGCCCGGGGTTGACGCACCGATCGTCGAGGACAGCGTCGCCGGTGACGGCACGCGGACCATCAGCGCGGAACCCGTGCCGGTTTTGCGTAGAGAAGCCGCTTGACTTCGCCCGGCAGGCATCGCTCATTGCGCAATAAAAATACACAGGAGTGCGGGATGAAGCAGCAGTCTCTGGCCCTTGCGATCGTGGTGGCGCTTGCCGCGCCGGCCCTTGCCCAGTCGCCGGTCACGACCCGGCAGATCGGCACGGCGACGCTCCAGAACGTGCCCGAAATCCCGGCGGCGGTCGATGCCGCCGTCCAGCGCTACCAGAGCTACCGCAGCGCGCAATTCCAGGACTGGCTGGCCGACGGCTCCATGCTGATCACCACCCGCTTCGGCGACACCAGCCAGCTGCACCGGGTCGCGGCACCGGGTGCCGCACGGGCGCAGCTGACCTGGTTCCCGGAGCCGGTGGCGGATGCCGTCGCCGTGCCCGGCAGCAGCCGCTTCATCCTCAGCCGGGACACCGGCGGCGACGAATGGTTCCAGCTTGAGCTGATGGAAGCCGGCAAGCCGCCGATCCGGCTGACCGAGCCGGGCACGCGCAACCTCGCCCCCGTGTTCAGCCAGGATGGCACGCTGCTGCTCTGGTCGCGCGCGACCAAGGGGCCAGCGACTACACGATCCTGGCCGCCAGCCCCAACGACCCGGCCAGCCGGCGCGAAATCTTCCGCTTCCCCGGTGCCATCAGCCCGGCGGACATCCGTGCGGACGACAGGACGGCCCTGCTGGCGCGCGGCGTCTCCAACCGCGAGACCGAGCTCTACCTGCTCGACATCGCCAGCGGCCAGTCGACGCGGATCGCGCCGAAATCCAAGCCGGCGCGCTATGAGGACCCGCAGTTCGTCAACGACGGGCGCGCGGTGCTGACCATCTCCAACCTCGACAGCGACGTGCGCCGCCTGATCGAGCTGGACATCGCGACCGGCAAGGCGACCCCGGTCACACCGCCGCTGACCTGGGACGTCGAGGCCTTCGCGCTCAGCAAGGATGGCCGTATCCTGGCCTATGCGATCAACGAGGACGGTTTCTCGCGCGTCGTGGTGCAGGACCGGATCACCCGGCGCGCCCTGCCGCAGCCGGACCTGCCCAAGGGCGTGCTGACGGCGCTGAAATTCACGGACGACGGGGCAACCCTCGCCATCGGCCTGCAGACCGCCAATTCGGCAGGCGACACCTGGGCCTGGGGCGTGACCAGCGGGCAATTGACCCGCTGGACCACCTCCGAACTCGGGCCGCTCGATCCGGCGCAGCTCGCCGAGCCGAGCCTGATCCGGTTCAAGTCGTTCGACGGGCTTGAGGTGCCGGCACTGGTCTATCGCCCGGTCCGTGTGGCAGCGGACGCCCGCACACCGGTCATCATCGACATCCACGGCGGCCCGGAAGCGCAGACCCGGCCCGGCTGGAACCCCGGCGCGCAGTATTTCGCAGACGTTCTGGGGCGACCGTGATCCTGCCCAACGTGCGCGGCAGTGATGGCTACGGCACCCGCTACCTGAACCTCGACAATGCGGAAAAGCGCGAGGACTCGGTCAAGGACATCGGCGCCCTGCTCGACTGGGTGGCGCGCCAGCCCAACCTCGATGCCCGGAAGGTCGCGGTCTACGGCCAGTCCTACGGCGGCTACATGTCGCTGGCATCCATGACCTTCTATTCGGACCGGCTGGTCGGCGGCGTCGAGCGCTACGGCATCTCCGACTTCCGCACCTTCCTTGAGCGCACCGAGGCTTACCGCCGCGACAACCGCCGTGCGGAATACGGCGACGAGCGCGACCCGAAGATGCAGCAGGTGTTCGCGCGCATCGCGCCGATCGCCAACGTCGGCAAGATCACCAAGCCGATGCTGGTGATGCAGGGCGCCAACGACCCGCGGGTGCCGCAGTTCGAGAGCGACCAGGTGGTCGAGAAGCTGCGCGCGCAGGGCCTTGCGACCTGGTACGTCGTGTTCGCGGACGAAGGCCACGGCTTCCTGAAAAGCCCAACAACGATCTGCGCCGCGCGGTCGAGACCCTGTTCCTCCAGAAACTGTTCAACCCGCAATGACCGCGCCCTTCAGCCGTCGCGGACTGCTGGCGGCCGGGGCGGCGTTCGCCATCCTGCCGGCGCGCGCCGCCGTGGCCCGGACCCTGATCACCGGTGGCCCGATCTATACCGGCGTCGGCGCGACGCGGGTCGAGGCGCTGCTGGTCGAGGGCGCGCGCATCGCGTTTGCAGGGCCGCTGGCCGAGGCGCGCAGGCGGGCAGCGAATGCCGCGCTGATCGATCTGCGCGGTGCGGCCGCCTTCCCGGGCTTCGTCGACAGCCACGTCCATCTGACCGGCGTCGGCATGCGCGAGCTGACCCTCAACCTCGCGCCGGCAACCTCGCTCGCGGACGCCATGGCGCGGCTCGGCGCCTGGGCGCAGGCAAACCCCGGCGGGATCATCAGCGGCCGCGGCTGGATCGAGACCCACTGGCCGGAGCGCCGCACGCCAACACGTGCCGACCTGGACGCCGTCGTCCCGGATCGGCCGGTCTACCTGCAGCGCGCGGACGGCCACGCCGGCGTCGCCAACAGCCGGGCGCTTGCTGCTGCCGGCATTACGGACTCAACCCCGACCCTGCCGGCGGCCGGATCGAACGCGACGCCGGGGGCTGCAACCGGCCTGCTGGTCGACAACGCCGAGCAGCTGATCGCGCCGATCCTCCCCACGCCGGACGACGCGCGGGTGCGCGAGGCGTTGCGGCGCGCCGATGCCTTGTACACAGCGCGCGGCTGGACCGGCGCGCACAACATGAGTGTCGACCGCCAGAGCCTGCGGCTGCTCGAGGCGCTGACCGCCCAGGGTGCAGCCCGCCTGCGCACCGACCATTACATGGATGTCGGCGAGGCGGAGGACGTGCTGGCGAAAGGGCCGCGCGGCGAAGCCGGCGACCGGCTGCGGCTGCGTGGCGTCAAGGTCTATGCGGACGGCGCGCTCGGCTCGCGCGGGGCGGCGCTGCTGGCCCCTACAGCGACGCACCGGCGCTGCGCGGCCTCTTCGTCACCCAGCGCGCGCAGGCGCTCGAGGTCTATGCGCGCGCCAAAGCCTCAGGGGCTCAGGTCGCAACGCACGCCATCGGCGACGCCGGCAACCGTGCGGTGCTGGACTGGTTTGCGGAAAGTCTGGGCCCCGGTAGATCGCATGCGCGCTGGCGGATCGAGCATGCCCAGGTGATCGCCCCGGATGACATTGCACGCTTTGCCGCCCAGGGGTCATCGCCTCCATGCAGCCCTCGCATGCGATCGGCGACCTGCCGTTCGTGCCAGCACGGCTTGGCCCGGAGCGGCTGCAAGGAGCCTATGCCTGGCGCAGCCTGATCGAGAGCGGCGCGACGGTGTGCGGCGGATCGGATGCGCCGGTCGAAGTCGGCGATCCGCGCATCGAATTCTATGCCGCCTGCCACCGCCACGCGCTGGACGGTACAGCGGGGTCAGACTGGGGCTGGACCAGACGCTCAGCCGCGCACAGGCGCTGGCCCTGTTCACCCGTGCTGCCGCCTATGCGGTCGGGCGGGAGGCGGAGGTCGGCACGCTGGAGCCCGGCAAGCGCGCCGACATCAGCGCCTTCAGCGCCGATTTCATGACCTGTGCGCCGGCCGACATCCTGAAAGCGCAGACGGTTCTGACCATGATCGACGGGCAGGCACTGCACCGGCTCTAACCAGCGGCACACCCTAAGCGGCCGTCCTGGAATAGGCCTCCAGCGCCGTCAGGTCCACCGCGCCAGGGGTCATCCTGCAGGTGCGCATAGACGTGCGCGAACTGCGCGAGGATCGCCGGATCCGGCGCAGCCTCGCCGCAGCGGCGCAGGTAGCGGCACAAGGCGGCGGCCCAGCGTCCAAGCGCCGGCTCGCCGAAATTGCCGGCGACGCCTGCCAGGCTATGCGCCAGCTCGAACGCCTCATGGCGCGCCGACAGATCGTGCGCCCCAGCGCGGCACCGATCTGCGCCTTGGCGGTAGACGCCCACGTCCGATAGCGTTCAAGCAGATCGGACGGGATATCCGGGGTCATGGGCGGTAGAAAACGTGCTGGCCGAGCGTGGCGGTCATTTCCATGCGATGCCGCCACTGGGGGCTACACGCTTGGCGTGGAAGAAGATCGCCTTGCCGGTGACGTCGTGCCAGGCCTCTTCTAAAGCGATAAAAGCAATGGACTTGGCGACCTGCCAGTCAGAGGTCGCCGGCGGCTGATCGGAACGACCGTCACAGGCGAAGGCAAACTGGCAGCCGGAGGCGGATTTCGTGCCGCGCTGGTGCACGACTTCGCACACCGAGGACGGAAAGCGCGGATCCTTGCTGCGGTTGAGGATAACCTGCGCCACACCGAGCTGGCCGATCAAAGGCTCACCGCGGCTCTCGAAATACACGGCCTGGGCCAGGCATTTCATCTCCTCGTCCATGCTCTCCGGTATGCGCGCGGCGGCGTCCGCGATCATGGCGCGCAGGGACGCAGCGCTGCGCAAGGCAGCTTGCTGGACCGGCGGCCCCGGCATGACATCGGTTTTCAGGCGCTCGGACGCGCGCTCGATATCGTCGTTGTTGATGGGCGTCAGCGGCAGGTGCGGTGCAAGGGAGAATTGCGTCGCGTCTGCCGACAGTTTCACAATCTGCGTTTCGGTATTTTCGGCGATGGTCTGGGTCGGCGTTTCAGCCGGCTGTGGGGACTGTGCGAAAGCGGTCAATGCAACGGAGCTGACCAAAATAGCGCACACCACGAGCGGCCGTGAAAAGCGCTTCGTCATCCATGTTACCCTAGCTGTTGATCCAAATGACGCGCACGGATTGGTCCCCGCTACGCGCCGCGAGCCTTGGTATATTCAGTCGCCTCTTAACTGCGGATTATCTCTTCGCAGCGGCACCATTGGCTCGGGCAGGATTGATTGCACATTTTGGGTCTCGATTTCAAGCACCCAAAGGTCGGGGTCCCGATCGAGGTGCCGGTTGATCTGGGTCATGGCATCCGCCTCAGACACCAGGTTTTCTCCCGAAATCGCCAGCCAGGCGCGCGCGCCGTCGGGCAGCGTCGTGGCCGAAAATATTTTGCCCGGCGCCCGGAATCCATGGCCAAAACCAGAACAGACCCCGCCGAATCGTCACCGTGGTGTAAAACTGTGGCCATCACACCGAGGCCCATGCTGCGTCGCAACACAGCCTGCACCCATGTTTTGCTGTTAAGCCGGGGACCATTGCGCCTCCCAAACCAGTCGTTAGCGCCGCCCTGCGCCCGTCAGGCCATCCAGGGCGGCGTCGGCAGGTTGCGGGCGCGAAGCCAGTCGGGGTTGAAAATCTTCGAAAGATACTGCCGGCCCGAGTCGCACAGGATGGTGACGATCCGATGTCCAGGGCCGAGATCGCGCGCCAGTTTTTCAGCGCCAGCGACATTGATGCCGGACGACAGCCCGAGGCACAGCCCCTCATGCTGCATCAGGCTGTAGACGTGGGCCAGGCCCTCCTCGTCCGTCGCCCGGTACCAGCGGTCGATCGGCACGCCTTCAAGATTGGCGGTGATGCGATTCTGGCCGATCCCTTCGGAAACCGAAGAGCCTTCCGCCCGCAGTTCCCCGCAGGCGTAGTAATTATAAAGCCCGGCCCCATCGGGTCGGTGAGGGCGATCTGCACATCTGCGTTCTGCGCCTTCAGCCCCAAGGCGACGCCGCCCAGCGTTCCACCTGAGCCGACTGCGCAGGTGAAGCCGTCCACCCTGCCATCGGCCTGCGCCCAGATCTCGACGGCCGTGGTCTTGATGTGGGCCAGGCGGTTGGCGGTATTGTCGAACTGGTTCGCCCAGACCGCATTCGGCGTCTCCTCGGCCAGCCGGCGCGAGGTGTGCACATAATGTCCGGGTTGGCGTAAGGTGCAGGCGGCACCAGCACCAGTTCCGCACCGAGCGCGCGCAGGGTGGCGATTTTCTCCTCGGACTGGGTGTTCGGCATGACGATCACGGTCTTGTAACCAAGCGCATTGCCAAGGACGGCCAGACCAATCCCCGTGTTGCCGGCCGTGCCCTCCACGATGGTGCCGCCAGGCTTCAGCAGTCCCCGCGCCTCGGCGTCGCGGATGATGAACAGCGCCGCCCGATCCTTCACCGAGCCGCCAGGATTCAGGAATTCGCATTTGCCGTAAATCTCGCAGCCGGTGGCGTCCGAGACCCGATTCAATCGGACCAGCGGCGTATTGCCGACGAGTTCGTCAATCCGGCGGGGCAGGCTTTGGGGCATTGGATACTCCTGTTATTCCGGCAATCCTTACCGGCCAAGCCGATGCTCGACAACCAGCGAGGCAGCAATGACTGATAAGCCCCAAGTGTGGACGGACTGGAACCTGTTCCTCTAAAGTGAGGCGGCTCATTTCACTGATCAGGGGCTTGTCGCATTCCTCAATCCTTCCCCGTATCGGCCTCTGGTGCCAGCGCCTGGTGACGATGGCGCTTGCCTCGACGCTGGCCGCGCTCGGCGGCTGCAACGGCGGCACGGATCCGGCCGATGCGCCCGCCCTGCGTATCGCCATCCTTGGCGAGGTCCGCTCGGACGACCCCTTGCAGGCTCAAAGCCCGGCTGAGCGCCTGATTGCCGGCGAATTGCACCTCGGGCTGCTGCGCATCGGGAGCGGCGGCCAGTTGACGCCGGGCGTCGCGGAAAGCTGGCGCGTGAGCGACGACGGCCTCAGCTACCTGTTCCGACTGAAACCCGCGAAATGGCCGGACGGCAAGGATGTCACCGGCATCGACGCAGCGGCGAGCCTGCGGCGTTCCATTCGCGACCGGCCGGACCTGCCGGCGCTCGGGGAGCTGGACGCCATCGAGGGCGCCGTGCCAGTGCGCGAGCGCCGCAAACCGCTCAGCGCGCTCGGGGTCCATGTGCTGACCCCGGATGTGATCGAAATCCGTCTCAGTCGCCCTGCGCCGGCGCTGCTGGCGCTGCTTGCCGAACCAAATCTCGCGATCACCCGGCCGATGCGCGTGAAGGGACGAGAAAACGGCCGCCTCGCGCTGGGATCGTACCGGCTGACGGCGGAGAAGACCCCGAAGTCGGACCATCCCAAGCAAATCCACTACGACCTCGCCAACCATGGTCAGCCGCGCCCGGACCAGCCCTGGAACCTGCGCATCCTGCCCTTCCAAAGCACGGAGGGCCATCCAGGCTTTTCGCAGCAATACCGTCGACGCCGTGCTCGGCGGCGCGCTGGAGGGCGTCGCCGATGCGCGCGCGATCGGCGGCGTGCAGAGCTTCCGCGCGACCCCTGCTCTCGGCGCGGTCGGCCTGACGGTCAACCTGCAGCGGCCGTTGCTCGCCGACGCCCGGGTGCGGCGCGCGCTGGCGATGGCGATCGACAGGCCCGCACTTGTCGGCCGCTTGTTCAACATGCGCGAGATGCTGCCGCTTGTGTCCCTGGTGCCGCCGACGGTCACCGGTTACGCCAGCCCGACCGCGCCGGACTGGGCCGCCTGGAGCCTGGCCCAGCGTCAGACGGAAGCGCGCCGGCTGCTGATCGAGGCCGGCTATGGCGAGGCGGCGACCGCCGCCATGTCACCGGATGACGCCGAAGCCAATGCGCTGCGCATCGAGATCAGCTTCGTCGACGGTGTCGAAGCGCGTTCCGTCATCCAGGCGGTCGCGGAAGCCTGGGCACCGCTGGGCGTTGCTGTCCGCGCGCTCGCCCGCAGCCCGGAAAGCCAGGCCGCCACGCTCAAGGCCGGAGATTTCGACATGGCGTTCGACGTGCGGGTGGAAAGCGTCGACTCGCCGCTGCCGTTCCTGCGCGTGTTCGCGTGCGGGCAAGCGCAGAATTTCGGCCGCTACTGCAACCTTGGCGCGGACGCCATGATAACGCTGGCGCAATCACTGCCGAACATCGTGCAGCGCACCGCCGAGCTGCAGAAGGCCGAGGCGGCGATGCTGAAGGACATGCCGTTCCTGCCGCTGTTCGTTCCCGCCCGCTGGAGCCTGCTGCGCGCCGAAGTCGAGGGCTGGTCGCCCAGCAGTGCCGGCGCGGTGCAGGCCTCCTCACTACGTTGGGGTGGAAAAGGCGCATAAGCATTTGAATCGAAGAGGCTGTAATTTTTGTCGCTTCGCGTCGCCGCATGAGCATTCCATTTCAAAGCGAATCTGGGTAGCCTGTCGGAAAAGGAGTGGCTTACGGGGGTACCGCTCAAGTGTATGGATGGCCATGCAGGGGACGAGCGTTGTGTTGAACGCCCGGATGGCAAAGCTTCTTCTGGCCGTCGCAGCGAGCGCGGGCCTGTCGGCATGCGGCGGATCGTCCGGCGGGTCGCCGACCGCGCCTGCCGTCACGCCTTCGGCACCTGCAACCCCGCCGCCCGCACCGCCGCCGCCCGCCAGCGCCTTCGATACAGCGGAGTACCAACGATCGAGCAGCCTTGCCGTGGTGCAGCCGATCCCCGCTTATGAAGCCGGCGCCACCGGAGACAACGTAACTATTGGCATCGTCGACTCCGGCATCGACCTCAACAACAGCGAGTTCACCGGGCGCATTGCAGCCGCCAGCCGGGATGTGTTCGGCAACCGCACCCTGCAGGACCCGGACGGGCATGGCACGCTGGTCGCCGCAATCGCCGCCGCGCCCGCAACGACATTGCCACCCATGGCGTCGCATTCGACGCCGACCTGCTCATCGCGCGCGCCGACAACAACCAGCCCTGCACCGACGACGGCTGCACCTATCTGGACGACGACATCGCTGACGGCATCGACCTTGCGACCTCGGCTGGCGCCCGCGTCGTCAACCTGTCGCTGGGCGGTTCGCCGGCCAACGCCCGCCTGACCGCCGCCGTGCGCCGGGCGACCACGGCCGGCGTGATCGTCGTCGTGTCTGCCGGCAACGATTCGAGCGGCAACCCTGACAGCCTGCCGGTCAGCCTCGCCAACGCCGCAGCGGGGACCGGGCTGGTCGTCATCGTCGGCGCCAGCGTACGGACGGCGCCTTCGCCGACTTCTCCAACGCCGCCGGCGACTATGCCTCCGTCTATCTCACGGCGCCGGGAGAGGACGTGCGGGCCACCGGCATCGGCGCGCAACAGTTCATCGTCAGCGGCACGTCCTTCGCCGCGCCGCATGTCGCCGGTGCGCTGGCGCTGCTGGCGGATGCCTTTCCGACCCTGACCTCACGCCAGCTCGTCGATCTGCTGCTGAGCTCGGCGACCGACCTCGGCAGCCCTGGTCAGGACCCGGTGTTCGGCCGTGGCGGTCTTAACATCGCGCGCGCCTTCCAGCCCCAGGGGTCGACCCGTCTGGCCGGAACGGATACCCTCGTCTCCCTCAGCCAGGCGGACATCGCCCTGGGCGGCGCACTCGGCAATGGGGCGCAGCTTGGCTCGGCGCTGCGTGACGTGGTCGTCCTCGACCGCTTCAACCGCGCATTTTCCGTCAACCTCGGGCCCAACGTCCGGGCGGTCACCAGCAAGCTGGACCTGGCGCGCCAGCTGCAGCGGCGCGCCCATATCGAAGAGCAGTGGCTTTCCTCCAGAACGGCATTGCGCCTGACCTTCTCGACCGGCGCGAGGCGACAGCCTGGCGCGCGCTCAGCCTGGCTGAGACATCCAGCATCCGCACGCCGCTGGGTGGGCAGGCGACCTTTCGTCTCGGGCAGCGCGCCGAGGTTGCGGCCGGACTCGGCGTCGCGCCGCAGGGCCTGCTCGCAGGGCTCGCGCCGCCGGCGCCGCAGCTCAACTATGTCGCCGACCAGCAGTACGATCCCTTCACGCCGAATGGCCAACGGCACCTTGAGCTTCGCGGCGACCGGCAAGATCGGCCGCAGGGCCGAAGGTTTGCGGATCGGCCTGACCGCCAGCACGGGTCAGAACCGCAACCTGCAACGCGACAGCCAGTGGGCGTTGCGCCAGGCACCGCCAAGGCCGGGCGCGTGACGGTCCGGCTCTCGCAGGCCCACGAGCGCGCCGAACTCGGCCTCTCGCTTGGCTTCGGCAAGGAGGAGCGCAGCCTGCTCGGCACCACGGCCGCCAGCAGCCTGGCACTGCCGCGCAAATCCTACAATGGTACGCTCGGTCTTGACGCCACGCTTGGACTGGTCGGCACGTGGCGATTGGCGCTTGCCGGCGAAGTCGGGATGGTCAAACCCGGCGCCGGGTCAGACATGTCGCTGGTCAGCAGCGTCGACCGGTTGACCACCAGCCGCTTCAGCGCCGGCATTATCGGCGCCGACGTGCTGAGCCGCGGCGATCGGCTGGGTATTCGGGTTTCCCAGCCGCTGCGGGTCGAGACCGGGGTCTGAACCTCAACGTCCCGGTCGGCTACGACGCCATCGACGGCATCGCGCGCTTCGAAGATCGACGCGCCAGCCTGGCGCCGACCGGGCGCGAGATCGCCATCGAGGCGGCGTACCGCCGCAGGCTGTTCGATTTCGGCACGCTGGAGGCCAGCCTGTTCCGTCGCTCCAACCCCGGGCACACCGCCGGCGAAGACAGCGACACCGGCGGCGTCATCGCATGGTCGACGCCGTTTTAGCGGGCTGATGACATCAGGTTGAGTCGCGTCGCCCCTCCCTCTGGGGAGGGGAGATGATGGCCTAGCAGGCTGGTGAAAAGTGGAATTATATAGCTCCATTTCGTCATTCCGGCCCCTAACGAGGATAAACTCCGGCCGGAATCCATGGGAGCATATATATACAACGAATATAAGGCGTTAGCCATGGACCCCGGCCTTCGCCGGGGTGACGGCTGTGCGTTTGGAGTGCTGGAAATCACTTTTCAGCAGCCTGCTAGAGCGGTTTTCGATCTGATGGAATCAGATCGGACGCTCTATGATTTTGTTTTGCCGCGATTTCTTAATCGTCAGATGATACCATCTGACTGGAAATCGCTCTATACCTCAACCTGTCCGGTTTTACGGCTGGTCCCGGCGTGTGGCCGCCAGCAGCAGGACAGCGAACAGGTTCTCGGCGTCGCAGAAGGTCTCAACAGGCTCCCAGCCGCCGGCGCGCGCCAGCAGGCTTGCTTCCTCCAATGTGAACTTGTGGCTGTTCTCGGTGTGGATCGTCTCGCCGCGGCGGAACGTGAAGCGCTGACCGCCGAGCGCCACCTCCTGGTCGCACAGGCTCTCCAGATGCATCTCGATCCGCCCGCGCCCCGCGTCGTAGCGCACGCTGTGCTGGAAGCGATCGAGCATGAAGTCCGCCCCAGCTCGCGGTTCAGGCGCGCCAGCAGGTTGAGGTTGAAAGCGGCTGTGACGCCGGCGGGATCATCGTACGCCGGGATGAGCCGTTCGAGCGGCTTCTTCAGATCGACCCCGAGCACGAACAGCGCATCATCGCCCAGCGTTTCCTGGGCACCGCGCAGCAGATCGACGGCATCGGCGGGAACGAGATTGCCGATGGTCGAGCCGGGAAAGAAACCCATGCGCGGCCCGGATGGCAAGCCTGCCGGCAGCTTGAAGGGATGGGTGAAATCCGCCTCTAAGGGCATGACGGTCAGCGCAGGCAGCGCCGCGCGCAGGCGCGCAACCTGGCCGACGAGGGCATCGCCGGAGATCTCCACCGGCACATAAGCCTTGCAGCACGGCAAAGCCTGCAGCAGCGCCTGCGACTTGCGCCCGTCGCCGCTGCCATACTCGACGACCGTGCCGACATCTTTTGCCAGTAGCGCCAGGCGCGGCGCGGCCTGCGTCAGAATGGCAAGCTCGGTCCGGGTCGGATAATATTCCGGCAATTCGGTGATCCGCACGAACAGCGCGGAGCCATGCGCATCGTAGAAATATTTGGACGGCAAGGTTTTCCGGGGCCGGGAAAGCCCCTCCAGCGCGTCGGCGAGCATCGGGTTGCCTGGCGAGGCTTTTCGCAGGGTCGTGGGAAGGCTCATACGTCGTCCGCCAATCGCAGGCCGGTCATCTGCCAGCGCTGAAAGGGATAGAAGAAATTCCGGTAGCTCGGGCGGCTGTGCCCTCCGGCGTCAGGCAGGAGCCGCCGCGCAGCACCATCTGGTTCGCCATGAACTTGCCGTTGTATTCGCCGATGGCACCGGCCGCCGGCCGATAGCCGGGGTAGGCCGTGTACGCACTCGCGGTCCACTGCCAGACCGCGCCAACGCCGCCGTGATGAACGGGGTCAGCCCCGGCGCTTCGGCCCCGTTCAAGGGAACAGCCGCCTGTTCCCACTCGCTTTCCAGCGGCAGGCGATGCCCGGCCCAGCGCGCATAGGCGTCCGCCTCGTAAAGCTGATGTGGCTGACCGGCCGTTCAGGGACTACCGGCTGCAGGCCATAGAGCGTCATCTGATGCCAGGCGCCATCAGCCGCCAGTTCCCAGTAACCAGGGGCGGACCAGCCTTCGCGCTCGACAGTTGCCCAGCCGTCCGAGAGCCAGAGTTCGGGCCGCCGATAGCCATCGTCCGCCATGAAGCGCAGCCAGTCCGCATTGGTGACCAGCGCACGCGCCAGCCGGTAAGGGCGCAGCAGCACATCGTGCACCGGCAGCTCGTTGTCGTAGCAGAAGCCGTTCCGCCCATAGCCGATGGCCGCGAGGCCGCCGGGAAACTCCAGCCAGTCGTCCGGCGCGGCCGCGATGGCACGGTCGCGCGGCTCCGCCGTGTAGGCGGGGCGCAGCGGGCTCTGCGCGAACAGATGCAGGATATCGGTGAGGATAAGCTCCTGGTGCTGCTGCTCGTGGTTCAGCCCCAGGATCGTCAGGCCCACGACATCCCGGCCACCGCGCGCCAGCAGGCGCGCCATCGCCGCATCGATATGGGCGCGGTAGCGGTGAATGTCGGCCAATGCCGGCCGCGTGAGCAGGCCGCGGCGCGGGCGGGCATGGCGCGGCCCGGCGGCGACATAGTAGGAGTTGAACAGAAAGTCGTACGCTGGATCGAACGCCGTGTAGGCCGGATCGTGCGCCGCGAGCACGAAGCGCTCAAAAACCAGGTCGTATGCGCCAGGTGCCATTTGGTCGGGCTGGCGTCCTCCATGGACTGAACCGTCTGGTCAGCCTCGGACAGCCCCTCGGTCAGGACAGGGTCGCAGCGCGGATGCGCGCATAATCTTCCGCCAGGTCCATGCTGCCCCTTTCGAGAGCCTGATCGGTCGCGGCTGAAGCACAGCGGCTTCACCGACAGAATGAGAACGAAATAGGCACGAAAAGGCCGGGCGGCAACCCGTTAACTTTCACGGATTGCCGATCAATGCGTCGGGTCTTTAGAAACAGACTGTTTTTCAGGCGATTGGTGGCAGCGCCGGATCGTGGCCGAACACGATATAGACAGCTCCATCGCCAGCGCCGACAGCGGAAACCGCCAGATCGGCAAGTCCGTCGTCGTTGGCGTCGCCGATGCCCTCCACGCGCTCACCGGTCCCGGCGATGCCACCGTCGATGCGCAGGATCGCTGTCGGATCGGCATTCTCGACACTGACGGTGCTGGCGAAGGTCTCATGCCCGAACACGACATAAGCCGCCCCGGCGCCCGGTTGCGGTGCGCCGATCGCCAGATCGTCGATACCATCGCCGTTGAAGTCGCCGATGAAATCGACACTCAGGCCGAACGACGTGTCGACCTCGTCGCCGGCCGTCTCGGGAACCGGCGTGAACACCACACCCGCTATGACGGGAGCGCCCGCCGCTACACCGCGCAGAACGCCATCCGCGCCGATGGTGATCGCACCGCCACTCCGGGTGCCCAGATCCTCGGCGCCGAAGATGACGGCGACCGCGCCAACACCGCCGAACGCATAGGTGTTCGGGATGCCGAGCGCGATGTCGTCGATGCCGTCGCCGTTCAGGTCGCCGACCGAGACGCTGGCACCCGCCAGCGAGAGGTCCTCGACAATGGTGATCGAGAAGCCGTCCGCACCGCCGCTGGCGGCCAGCCCGTTCGATGCGCTCGCCATCGAGCGCTGACGCTGGCCCGAAGCGTACGAAGACGCCGCCGGCCTGGTTGATGAAATCGCCGCCATCGAGGTCGCCGGGCAGCGCGATGTTCGACGACGCCGGGCTGTAATAGGGGCTGCCCAGCACGAGGTCCGGCACGCCGTCGTTGTTGATGTCGCCGCTGGCCGCATCAAGGTAGCTGATCTCGCCGAACTGGCCGTTGCCGGGAATTCGCGCGATTGCGGTCAGGTCGTCGATCCGTGCCGGGGCGTCCGGGGTGATGGCCGAGCCGTCCAGCAGGAAGGTCAGGCCGGGTCTTCGACCGGCGGCTGCCCGCCGCTGAGCGAAGCCGGGGTATCGCGCCCAGTTGCGGCCAGCACCAGCGCACCAACGCCATCGGAATCGTCCAGGTAGATCAGCGCCTCGCCGATCCGGTCGCCGCTGTCGAAGTTAATCGGCCCCTGGTTGCCGGCGATCGAGGAGATGCGCTCGAGCGTCAGAACGTCGCCCGAGCCCGGTGCGTCGTAGAGGATATAGGCGATGCCGCGCTCGCCGTCTGCAAGCGGCGCGCCGATCACAACCTCATCAAGCCGGGCGTCGCCGCCGAGATTGCCGCCGAACGCCACCGTGGTGCCGAAGCTTTCGAAGTCGCCAGTGACCGTGACGACCCGGCTGTTGCCGGCGGTCAGGTCGAAGCTGCCGGCGCTGAACGCCGCGCCCCGAGCAGGATGTAGGCGCTGCGTGCACCCGGCGCGCCGATCACCAGATCGGCGATGCCGTCGCCGTTGTAGTCGCCACCGCCACTCAGCCCTGCGCCGAGATCGGAGAGGGTCGCGCCGTTGTCCGCCAGCAGGGCAACGCCGTTCGTGCCGTCAAGCAACGCCAGCGAGACGTGCGAGGGCACGAACACGCCGCCGGACCCGCCGGAGCCGCCGCCTGTCTGGATCGTGAAGCTGATCGTCTGACGGTCGGTCGCACCGGCCTGGTCGACCGCATCGAGCACTAGCTCAACCGCTTGCGCCTGCGCGGCCGACGGGGCGATGAAGCGCAGGTTCGCCAACTGCGCGATGGTCAGGACTTCACCAACGCTGAGGGCTGTCCCGTTCGCCAGCTGGACCGTGCCGGATGCCGGCAGGGCCACGACCCGCACCTGCACACCATCGCCGGTATCGACATCGGTCGGCGCCGTCGGCGTGAAGGTCGTGGCCGAGCCGGGGCGACGGTGAGCGCCGCATCAGCGCCGGCCACCGGTGCGTCGTTGACGCCCGTCGCCGTCAGGGTCAGCGTGGTCGAGGCTGACCCGGCGCTGTTCTGGGCCGTGTAAGTGACTTGCGCCGTCGCGGTCTGGCCGGCGCCAAGCGCTTGCAGGGCAGCGCTGTTGGGCGTGAAACTGTAGCCGCCATCCGCATTGACGGTCAGCGTGCCGATGTTCAGGGCAAGTGGCGTCGCGACCCGCCGCCGCTGCCGCCGGCTATGCTCACGGCGCTGACGGCAAGCGTCGCCCCGGTGTCGTTGGTCAGCACGTTACCCGTCTGCGTGCCCGCACCCGGCGTGACGGCCAGTGTATCGGCGACAGCAGTCGGCGCGGCTGGCGGCGCTGGCGGACTGGGGTTCGCAGGCGCTGCAGGGTTGCCAGAGGGGCCAGCTTCGCCACCACCGCAGGCCGCCAGCAGCAAAGGGCTGAACAGCATGAGGGGGCCGGCCTCCAGCCGGCGACGACGCCGACGCGCCTGCAGATAGGTCTGGAACCGGGTTGCGGGATTACTGGCCATCGTGCGCTCCGAGCTGGCGACGCGAGAACAACGCCGCACGAGCCGAAAGCGCTAGGCGAACAGCCTTACCGATCCGCTAACGTTACGGGAAATCACGATCCGTTAACCGCAATCCGTCAACTGCGGTAATCCGCGTTGATGGCGATGTAGCCGTGCGTCAGATCGCAGGTGTAAACCGTCGCCGATCCAGCCCCACGCCCACGTCCGCCGCGATCTCGATCGCGCGCCCGGCCAGATGTGCGGCAACCGGTGCCTCGTCATAGCCCTCGACCCGCTGGCTGCGGGCGCAGATTTCGATGCCGCCGAACGCCACGCTCAGATTGTCCGGGTCGATCGCGGGGCCGGCTTTGCCGAGGGCCATGACGATGCGGCCCCAGTTGGCATCGCCGCCGGCGATGGCGGTCTTGACCAGCGGCGAATTGGCGATCGCCATGCCCAGCGTGCGGGCGTCATGGTTGCTGGCCGCACCGGTGACCCGGATCGTGATGAATTTCTGTGCGCCTTCGCCGTCCTTGACCACCTGATGCGCGAGCTCCAGGCACAAGGCGTCGAGCGCGGCGCGAAAGCCGGCAAGCGCCGGGTCGTCGGCCGCCGCCACCGCAGCGTTGCCCGCCGCCCCCGTGGCGAAGGCGAGGATGGTGTCCGACGTCGAGGTATCGCTGTCGACCGTGATGCAGTTGAAGCTCTTGCCGCAGGCCTGCGTCAGGCAGGGCTGCAGCACCGCATGCGGGAGCATTGCGTCGGTGAAGATGTAGCCAAGCATGGTCGCCATGTTCGGCGCGACCATCCCGGACCCCTTGACGATACCGACCAGGGTGACCGGCACGCCGTGGATCGTCGCCGTTCGGACCGCCCCTTGGGATAGGTGTCCGTGGTGGCGATGGTGCGCGCCGCAGCCTCCCAGTCGCCGGGCCGGCAGTCCGGCAGGGCCGCCAGCAGCCTGTTGGTCGGGAACGGCTCGCCGATGACGCCTGTCGCCCCGAACTGCACCTGCTCCGGCGCGCCGCCGATATGCGCGGCGACCGCCGCCATGATTTCGGCGCAGGCCGCATCGCCCTGCCGCCCGGTGCCAGCAATCGAATTGCCGGCGGCGACCAGCAGCGCGCGCGCCTGGCCGCCACTTGCCAGCATCGCTGCCCGGCTGCGCAGCACGGCGGCGCTGGCGGTCAAGGATTGCGTGAATACGCCGGCCATGGCCGTACCTGCCGCCAGCTGGACCAGCAGCACGTCGTTGCGCCCGGGCTGGTAACGAAGTCCGGCGTAGAGCACGCCGATCTCCACCCCGGCAACCGGCGGCAGAACCGGGAACTGCGCCGGCGCGAAGGGAGAAATCTCAGTGATTTTGGCCATGGCGAACCTCGTGTGCAGATGTCGATGCCCCGTACCGGATAAAGCAGCCTTGACAAAATGTTCCTATTTGGTTATTTATAGCTTATATAAATTTCCTCAAAAGGATCATTTATGACTCGTTCGCTGATCGAAAGCCTGATTGAGCCGTTGCTGGCGCGCGAAGGCAGCTATGTCGACCACCCCGATGATCGCGGCGGCGAGACCTGCTGGGGCATCACGGCGGCGGTCGCGCGCGAGCATGGCTATGACGGGCCGATGCGCGACCTGCCGCGCGCGGTCGCCAGCCGGATTTACCAACTGCACTATTGGACCCGGCCCAAGCTCGATCTGGTCGCTCCGCTGGCACCCGCAGTCGCCGCCGAGATGTTCGACACCGGCGTCAACATGGGGCCTCTTGTTGCCGTGCGCTTCCTGCAGCGCGCGCTCAACGCCATGAACCGGCGCGGCCAGGACTGGCCGGACGTCGCAGTCGACGGCCTGATCGGTCCTGCGACCCTGCATGCGCTCGAACGCTACATGGCCGTGCGCAAGGATGCGACCGTGCTGGCGCGCGCGCTCGATTGCCTGCAAGGGGCGCGCTACATCGCGCTGGCCGAGGCGCGGCCCGCCAACGAGTTTCGTCTATGGCTGGCTCGCCGCCCGCACCGGCCTGGCAGCCTGACCCATGGCGATCCTCGACCTCATCCTCGGGCCGCTGACCCGCATCATCGACAAGGTAATCCCCGACCCCAAGGCGCGGGAGGAGGCCAAGCTGGAACTGCTGCGCCTGCAGGGCAGCCAGGAACTGGAGCAGCTGAAGGCGCAAATGGCTGCGATCATCGCCGAGGCGCAGTCGGCCGACCCTGGACCAGCCGCGCCCGCCCCAGCTTCCTCTATGTCATGTATCTGCTGCTCTTGTGGTCCGTGCCGATGGGGCTGATCGCCGCCGTCCGCCCGGAGGCGGCGCAGGCGATCGCCCACGGCATGACCGCCTACCTCAATGCCCTGCCGGAGCCGCTCTATGTGCTGTTCGGGACCGGCTACCTTGGCTATACGGCGGCCCGGCAATGGGGCAAGATCAAAGGCAGCGACCGCTGACCGAGGGACCATGATGACTGACGCACACGCCATCCGCTGGCCGAACGGCGACTGGGAAGACCCGCTGCTGCTGGCGCAGAGCCTGACCGACGAGGAGCGGCAGGTGCGCGACACCGCCCGCGCCTTCGCGCAGGACAGACTGATGCCGCGCGTGCTGATGGCCAACCGCCACGAAACCTTCGACCGCGCGATCATGGAGGAATGCGGGGCGCTCGGCCTGCTTGGCGCGACGCTGAAGGGCTATGGCTGCCCCGGCGTCTCCTACGTCGCTTATGGCCTGATCGCCCGCGAGATCGAGCGTGTGGACAGTGCCTACCGCTCGGCGCTCTCGGTCCAGTCTTCGCTGGTCATGTACCCGATCTACGCCTACGGCACCGAGGAGCAGCGCCAACGCACGCTGCCCAGGCTTGCCAGCGGTGAATGGGTCGGCGCGTTCGGGCTGACCGAGCCGGACGCCGGCTCCGACCCCGCGTCGATGACCACACGGGCACGCACAATCGACGGCGGCTACCGGCTGAACGGCGCCAAGATGTGGATCACCAACGCGCCGATCGCCGACGTGTTCGTGGTCTGGGCCAAGGACGACGCCGGCGACATCCGCGGGTTCCTGCTGGAACGCGGCGACAAGGGGCTTTCCACCCCAAGATCGAAGGCAAGTTCTCGCTGCGCGCCGGGATCACCGGCGAGATCGTGATGGACGATGTGACCATCCCCGCCGACCGGCTGCTGCCGAACGTCAAAGGGCTGAAAGGGCCGTTCGGCTGCCTGAGCGCGGCGCGCTACGGCATCGCCTGGGGCGCGATGGGTGCTGCCGAATTCTGCTTCCATGCCGCCCGCCGCTACGGGCTGGAGCGCAAGCAGTTCGGCCGCCCACTGGCCGCGACCCAACTCTACCAGAAAAGCTCGCCGACATGCAGACCGAGATCGCGCTGGGCCTCACGGCCGCGCTGCAGGCCGGGCGCCTGCTCGACCAGGGCTGCTGGCGCCGGACACCATCAGCCTGCTGAAGCGCAACAATTGCGGCAAGGCGCTGGAGATCGCCCGGGTGGCGCGGGACATGCACGGCGGCAATGGCGTGTCGGACGAATATCACGTCATCCGCCACGCCATGAACCTGGAAGCCGTCAACACCTACGAAGGCACCCACGACATCCACGCGCTCATCCTGGGCCGCGCCATCACCGGCCTCGCCGCCTTCGGCTGAGGGTGAGCCGATGCGGGCTGGCAAGATCGGCTCGCGGTGAGCTGGACCAACCACGCGCCGCTCATCCTGAGCTTGACGAAGAGATGAGCGGTGCATGCGCACCTCGCGATGACGGCTGTACGCAGCAGTAGTTTTTACTTGGCGAACATCTGCTCGAAGGGGTTCGGGTCGGGCGAGTAGGCTGGCAGGAACAAGAGCCAGGCTCTGGCGGCGCGGATTGCCTAGGGCCTGGTCGGTTGAGGTTGAAGCATATGTGCTGCAACCGAGGGCGTGAATCAGGCTCTTATCAACAATTTAGACCTTGATCGTTTCAGATTGATTCAATCTGAAACGATCAAGGTCTAGGGTCAGGACTCATTAGAGCGGTTTTCGATCTGATAGAATCAGATCGCCGCTCTATGCTTTTGTTTTGCCGCGATTTCTTAACCAGAAGATGAGTCCATCTGCTTGGAAATCGCTCTAAGAATGAGGCCGTGGCGCTGGCGGCACGCGGGCGATCTGGGACAGGCTGTTGCGGACACAGAAAAGGCGGCGGACGCATGTCCACCGCCTTTCAGAATGGGCTGAGATGTCTTACGCGCGCTTGCGACGAGCAAAACCGGCCAGCGCCAGACCAGCCCCAAGCAGGGCGATGGAACCCGGCTCTGGAACGTCGCGCACCGGCTCGCCAAGCAGGGTGAACGCCAGATCGCCGTCAGCGAACACGTCGAAGTCGACCAAGCCGCCGAGCAGGCTGCGGCCGGCGTTGAAGCCGTCCGCGCCGTCCTCCGAGAACGACCAGAACCAGTCGTCGCCTTGCTGCCCGAGCTCGTTGACGATGGACAGCCAATATTGCTGGCCAGCCAGCAAGGCCGGACCTGCCACCGCAATTTCGTAGCGGAACAGCGGGTTGCCATCGACATCGCTGACGCCAAGAGCCGTCTCGGCGATATCGCCGACCGTCTGCGACCACAGCGGCGCGATGCTCGGCGCGCCCGGGAACGAAGGATCGTCGGCGTAGATGTTGACGATGAAGTTGTCCGCGCTGTTCTGCGGGTCGAAGTGGTTCCCGGCGAATACTAGGCCGGTCAGGATCGACGCTGTGCCAAGCGTGAAATTGTCGGCGACTTCATACTGGGAAAACCATTTCCGCTGTCCGAAGCGATGCCGTTCGCGCCGTCAGACACAAACAGCTGATCGAACACGGCGTTGGCGAATGCGGTTACCGGTGCCAGCGCCACCAGGCCGCCAAGCACCAATGCGTTGAGTTTACCCTTCATACTTCCCTCCAATAAACGAAACACCTGCATATAACAGGTTCCTTATAACACAATCAGGATGGCGATTCACGAAAATTATCGTGCCGGCAGCGACCCTTCAGGGAAAAAGACGCTTAATATGGCAAGATCTTGCGCAAATAAATAATACGGTCGCACAATAAATATCATAAAGACAAAGAAAAGACGGCAGCGAAATATTCGCTGCCGTCTTCTTTACTTGATATGCTTGGACGGTTAGGCGCGCTTGCGGCGAGCGAAACCAGCCAGAGCCAGACCAGCGCCGAGCAGGGCGATCGAACCTGGCTCCGGAACTTGCGTGCCATAAACCTGGAACGCGTAGTCGCCGTCAGCGAAGACGTCGAAGTCAACCGGAGCGCCCAGCAGGCTGCGACCGGCGTTGAAACCGTCAGCGCCGAACGGACCGAACGACCAGAAGAAGTCGTCGTTCTGCACGCCGAGGGTGTTCACGATCGAGATCCAGTATTGCTCACCAGCGGTGAGGATCGGACCCGACAGAGCGTCGGCTTCGTAGCGCAGCACCTGAACGCCCGCGTCGTCGAACACCACCGTATTCACGCCGGTGATCTCACCGAGGTTCGCGGTGAACAGCGGCGAGATGCTCGGCGCGCCCGGGAACGAAGGATCGTCGGCGTAGATACGAACGGTGAAGTTGTCCAGCGTCTGCTGCGACAGGCGGTTGCCCCAGAACACCAGGCCGGTCAGTTGCGAGGTGGTGGCGACCGAGAAGTTGTCAGCGGCTTCGTACTGCGAGAACGCAGCGCCGTCATCCGAAGCAATACCGGTCAGCGGCGACGACGGGGTTTGATCGAACAGCAGCGAACCCGACACGGCGGCGTTTGCCGAACCGGCGGCCAGAGCGATGGCGGCGATAGCAACAGTTTTAAACAGATCGAATTTCATTGTGATGCTCCTGTAACACAAAAATACACACACGCGATCAGCCACTAGGTAAGCAGCAATTGTGCCAACAGAAATTTACTTTTATTACAATATGTTAGGAGAATGTCACGAAAAGGTCTGTAAAATAATCCGACGATTTTGCGCATGCGAATATGACAGTTCTTAGACGAAGGCAGCCCGGACCAGCGATGGGCCAGCGCCTGCACGAACCCCGCCCATTCTTGGATAGCGACATTATATATTGCGACACTATACAAGGCTCGCGCACCGCCCTCCATGCACGGCGCCAGGCCTGCGGGTAGCGTCTCCGCTTGACGCCTCACCGCTCGCCCTGAGCTCAGACAGAAGGGCTGTGCGGCCCGCGGTTCTGCCCAAACACACAGGGGCGGCGCGAATCAGTGAAGGGCATCCCGCAACGCATCAAAAAACCGGATGCAAACACCATCCCGACGTCGCACCCAGGAACCAGATTGTTACTTTTTCGCCGGGTCACAACGCCAAAACCCACATGCACCCAGAATAATCCCCGTTCGGGCAGATTTCCGTTTACTACACGGCGGGTTTTGGGTAATGGACCCAAGGTTTCTGAGTTCAAGGTATTTTACAGGAAAGGTGACTTATGAAATTTTTGGCTTGATGGCCGCCGTTGCGCTTGGCCTCTCGGTTTCGACCGCTGCTCCGTCTTTCGCCCGCACTTCCATTGGCAACCCGAGCCCGGGTGTCACCGGTAGCTGCCAAACCTCGCCGCGCGTTCCGGGCGGCCGCAACTGCCGCGCTCCGATCCCGCCGCGCGCCAACTAATATCCTTCGGGATTAAACACGAAAAGGCCGCCTTTTGAGGCGGCTTTTGTTTTGCCGGTGCGGCTGACATCTGTTTCGCCTGCGGGGCATGCAGATGGGCGCAACCGCTCCGAATACGGTCAAATCCATCGAATTTGCGGCCGCCATCTGCTATGATTGGGGCCAAGAGTGGCTGGAAAGGCGCATTTGTGCGCGGCCTTCAGTGATTGCGGATGGGCGGCAAGATCGATATGACACCCCGATTCGATTTTGCACTGCCATATCATTTCGGGTCTAATGTTATCATGCCCGCAATCTGGAGACCGGTCTAATGGAGATCCCCGCGATTCGGCAGCCCAGTTCCAGTCATGACAACCGTCTCCTGCTCATGGCGTCGGAGCGGCTCGGGTCAGCGGGCGCTGAGCCGGAACAATCGACTGCGCCGAACGGTGTTGCGGCGCTGATTGAAGTCATCAAGCGCCGGCGCTCGGTACTGGGTGGCGCCGTGGTGCTTGGCGCGGTGCTGTCACTGCTGGCGACCGCCATGGCGGAACCGCGCTACACTGCGACGGCGCAAATTCTCGCCCTGCCCCGGTCGACGCAGGTTTTGAACTCACCGACAACAATCTGCCGACCTCTTCGGAGTCGGCGTTTGTCGACAACCAGGTCGAGATTCTGAAGTCCTCGACCCTGCTGGAGCGGCTGACGGAAAAGCTGCGCCTCAAGGACATCAACGAATTCAAGTATGTCAAGGACAGCCGTTCGCTGCTGTCTTACCTCAACCCCTGTCCTGGCTGAGAAAGGACGAGCCGGCGTCGACGATCACGCAGGACCAGGCCGAGCCCGCCACGGATCCGGCGACGGTCAAGATCATCAATCAGTTGCGCGGGCAGATTTCCATCAAGCGGGTCGGCGTGAGCCAGTTGATCAGCATCAACGCCACCTCGACATCGCCCAGGCGCGCGGCCGAGCTCGCGAACACGCTGGTCGATCTTTATCTCGTCGACCAGCTCGACACCCGGATCGACAGCATCAAGCGGACCAACAGCTGGCTCGACAGCCAGCTCGAGGATCTGCGCACGAAGCTGCAGAAAGCGGAACAGGCGGTCGAGCAATATCGCGCCGCCAACAACCTGCTGGATATCGGCGGCAAATCGATGACCGACCAGCAACGCGCGGATTTCAACAGCCAGTTGGTCAATGCGCGCGCCGACCTTGCAGAGAAGGAGGCGCGTCGGCAGCAGATGGCGGACATCCTGCAACGCGGTGGTGACGTGCAGACCCTGAACGAGGTGCTGCAGTCGGACGTCATTTCGCGTCTGCGGGCGCAGCAGGCCGAGATCGCACGTCGGCAGGCGGAACTGAGCAGCCGCTACGGCGACCTCCACCCGTCGGTCGTCAACATCAAGGCGGAAATGGCCGACGTCGAGCGCCAGATCGTCGCCGAGTCGAGGCGCATCATGTCGAACCTCGACAACGAGGCTGCAGTCGCTCGTGCCCGGCTGAACACGCTGACATCCTCGCTTGGCCAGCTCGACCGTTCGGCGGCGGTCAACGAGCGCGCGATGGTCCGGCTGGGCGAGCTGCAACGCGAGGCCAACTCAACCCGGCAACTCTATGAGAGCCTGCTTGAGGGCTACAAGAAGTCGTTCGTGCTGGGCAATTCGGACTCCGCAGATCCAGTGGCACGCAAAACCTCCGAGGCGATCGTCCCGAACCATCCCAGCTATCCCAATACCGGCGTTTTCCTGTCGATCGGCATCATTCTCTCGCTCGCCATCAGCGTTGCACTGATTGCGCTGCTGGAGGCGCTGGATCGTGGGTTCCGCTCCGCCGAGCAGGTGCAGCAGTACCTCGGGCTGCCGCACCTGTCGTCCGTCCCGCTTGTCA
Source organism: Hankyongella ginsenosidimutans (assembly GCF_005144965.1). Lineage (GTDB taxonomy): Bacteria > Pseudomonadota > Alphaproteobacteria > Sphingomonadales > Sphingomonadaceae > Hankyongella > Hankyongella ginsenosidimutans. The sequence goes on along the minus strand of NZ_CP039704.1, from coordinate 1,549,559 downwards.
ACAAAAGACGCTGAAGGACGCCCGCGCTGAAACCATCGTCGATTATATCACGCAGGCGCCAACCTCCATTTTCGTCGAGTCCCTGCGCAAGCTGCGCAGCTCGCTGGTCTTCTCCAACGTCGACAATCCGCCCCGCGTCATCATGGTGACCTCGTCGCTGCCGGATGAAGGAAAATCGACGCTGGCATGCGCGCTGGCGGCCTCGCTCGCCGCCTCGGGCCACAAGACGCTGCTGATCGACGCAGACATGCGCAACCCCAGCGTCGCGGGAATCATGAGCGCGGAGCCGGAGATCGGACTCCCGGAACTGCTGAGCGGCGAAGCGAGTCTGGCCGACGCCGTGGTGCGCCATGAGGGCGCGCGCCTGGACTGCATCTATAGCGTTCAAAACCGTCCAACTCCGCGGATCTGCTGGATTCGCGGGCCATGAGCGATCTGCTGGCCGGTGCGCGCAGCCGCTATGCCTATGTGATCCTCGACTGCCCGCCGGTGCTGCCGATCGTCGATCCGCTGGTTCTGGCGCGCAAGGTCGACAGCGTGGTGTTCTCCATCCGCTGGGAACTGACACCCGCGATGCCACCCTGGCGGCATTGCGCAAGCTGCGCCAGGCGGAGACCCGCGTGGCGGGCTTTGTTCTCAACGTCGTCGATCTCCAGCGCATGGCGCGCAACAGCGTCGCATATGGCGACGAAAACTATTATTCAGGCCGCTATACGAAATATTACGCCGACGGCGGGCGCGAAGACGCATGATGCAACGGCGCTGCTGACGCGCCGATGAGCGGGAAACAGGGAGAGCCATGAAACCACGAACCATTGCGGGCGGCGGTATCGCGCTGGCGGGGCGGGTCTCATGGCGCTGGGCGCGTTGACCTGGGGCCGAACTGGCAACGATGGAACGCGATTTACGCCTACGATAATTTCCTGTTCGCAGACGTTCACGACAAGACGCAGGCGGCGCAGGTCTTCGATGCATTGTTCGCAGCGAGCAAGACCACCAAGAAGGACCCGATCCTCAAGGCGAGGCTGGCCGACATCAGCCTCATCATCGCCGATCAGACGGAAGACGACCGTGCCTATGAGGCTCAGCGCGCCCTCGCCTACACCAACATCGTCTCCTCGCTGAAAGCTGCGCCGCCGCAGCCGGCGGTCTGGTACAATCTCGCGCTGGCCGAGAGCAGTGACGGCCAGATCGAGCCTGGGGTCATCAGCGCTTTCGACATGTCCATCAAGACGGGCGAGCGCTTCGGGCAACTCGTGTTTCCGCGGCTGACCTTCTGCGCCGTCCACTGGGCCGCGCTGCCTGAGGCGCAGCAGCAGCAGTGCATCGGCCAGGTTCGCCTGATCAACGGGCCGCTCAACCCTTATTGGCAGGGCTATTATTTCTCCCTGGACGCTGTGGTGCAGAGCAAGATGAACGGCTTGCTCGCCCAGGCGCATGTCGACCCGCCGGTGCCACCAGTCCAGCGACGGCAGCGGAGCGCCAGCGAGAACAAAGAGTCCTGAGCCGTATTTTCGCGCCGCCAGTCATTATGCGGCATACGTCAGCGGCCGGTAAGGGTATCGTCAAATCATAGTGTGAGGCCTGAGCGATGTTGAAGTTCCTGAAAATACAGAACCGGTGGAGCGGCTCGCGCGCGCTCACGCTCGCCGTTCTCGCCTGCTCTCTGATCGCCGGCTGCGCCAGCGCCCCGGTGGCGGCGCCAGAGACGGCGCCCCAGCAGTCCGAGGCCGAGTTTTTCAACGCCTATCGGCTTGGCGCCGGGGACAAGCTGCGCGTCATCGTGTTCGACGAAAGCCAGTTGTCCGGGAATTCACCGTCAGCGACAGCGGCCAGGTCGCCCTGCCGCTGATCGGCAATGTCGAGGCGACGGACGCCACCATCGGCGAGTTCGAGAAGCGTGTCTCGGACCGCCTGCGCCAGGGATACGTCAAGGAACCGCGCGTCAGCGTCCAGATCCTGAATTACCGGCCATTCTACATTTACGGCGAAGTCGCCAATCCGGGCGAGTATCCGTTCACGGTCGGACTGCATGCCCTGAAGGCCATCGCGACGGCAGGCGGCTACACCTACCGCGCCAACAGCAAGAAGCTGTTCATCACCCGCGGCAAGGACGGCAAGAAGGTCGAGGTAAAGGCCAGCCAGGATACGCTGATCTTCCCGGGCGACACCATCCAGGTTCCGGAGCGCTATTTCTAACCCCGGCTGAGCGAGGCGCGTCCCGCCATTTCCAACACTGGTCTTTCAACTGGGTACGCCAATGGAAACACAAGTGAAATTAACGGCAATGGCTTTTGCGCTGATCGTGCTTGCGGCCCGGCCGGCAGCGGGACAGACGATCCCCGAGGGCGTCGGGTCTGCGGACCGCCCGCGACCGGAATATGCGCCGGTCGGCGTCAGGCTCGGGTCCTTCTTTCTCTATCCGTCGCTTGCCGTCGATGCGAGCTACACCGACAACGTGTTCGCCGAGGCTGAAGACAAAAGCAGCGACGGCTTTTCACAATCGAGCCGCGCCTGCGCCTGCAATCCAACTGGGGCCGCCACGCGCTCAAGCTCTCCAGCTATTCCAGCACCCGCCGCTTCGTCGACAACGGCGGCGAAAACGCGACGGACTCAGGAATCGCAGGCAGCGGTGAATATGACATCGCCCGCAATTTCAAGCTGACGGCGGACGGCAGCTTCGAGCGTCTGTTCGAGAACCGCGCCAGCATTGACACCAACACGCAAACCCAAAACCCGATCAAATACACGGACAGCACGGTGAGGACGGGAGCCGAATTTACCGTGAACCGGCTGACCGCCGCGCTCGATTTCGGCTGGCAGAAACTGAACTACAGTGATGGAGTGGCAGGCGGACTGATCGTCGACCAGGATTTTCGGGACCGGCGGATCCTGACCGGCGCGGCGCGGCTCGATTATGAACTGTCGCCCGGCTACCAGCTCCTGCTGCGTGCGTCTTACGATGATCGCAACTACGTCCTGGATACCGATAGCCCGCAGTTCAATCCGGCGACCGACCTGGACCGCGACTCGCATGGCTATGAAATCGAGGGCGGGTTCGAGTTCGCCCTGACCCGGCTGCTGTACGGCAACGTGCGGGTCGGCTACCTGACCCAGAATTACCAGAGCGGCGCGATCGACACCGTGAACGGCATCACCTTCGGCGCCGACCTGTTGTGGAACGTCACGAGCCTGACCTCCGCGCGCCTGACCGTGGACCGCCGGGTTGTCGATACGGCCACCACCGTCTCGGCTGGCCGCCTCGTGACGCAATACGGGCTCGGCGTGGACCACGAACTGTTGCGCAACCTCATCATTTCTGCGGACGGCCAGTTCGCACGCCTGCGCTTCAACGGCCTGAACCGCACGGATACCGAGACGCTCGCCCAGCTTTCGGTCCGGTACCTGATGAACGAATATCTCTCGCTGGTGCTGACCGCCGCCCGGGAAGCACGCAACAGCCCGATCAATTTCATCGATTACCGCCGGAATACCGTGTCCCTGAATCTGAAACTTGCCCTTTAATTCCTTTCGTTGCGGAGAGCGTTATGGCGACCATACTGCGTGATTTCGAGGAAGACGCCGGGAAGCGCCAGAACAGCCTGCAGATCGAGCGGCGGCTTCTGGCGCATCTGCCCGCCTACCTTCTGGTCGCCACGATATTGGCGCTCGCTATCGCATTCGGCGGCGTCGAAGCCTGGGCGCAATCCATCGCCTGGTTCGGCGTCGGCAGCGCGGGCCTTGCGCTGGGCCTGATGCTGATGTCCCGCGTCGACCTGCCGCGCTGGGATGTCCGGCCGGTCGTCGCCCCGGGCCTGCTGTTTGTCGGCCTGCTGGTGTTCATCTCCTGCAAAGCGTGCCGGGGCTGCCGCACGGCGTGTGGCACCCGATCTGGGCGCAAGCGAGCGCGGCGCTCAGCGCCTCGCTCAGCGGCACCATCAGCGCCACCCGGGCATCACCCGCAACGCGCTCGGCTGGTATCAATATTATCTCGTGCTGTTCCTGCTGGGCTGGGCCGTCGGGCGCAACCGCGATTCCGCGGAGGCCGGCCTGAAAGCCCTGCTGGTCGTCGAGGTTGGCCTTGCCTGCTACGGCGCGTTCATACTGGCGGCCGGCAATACGGCCGTCGCCTTCGCCGAGCGGGTCGCCTATCGCGACAGCCTGACCGCGACGTTCATCAACAAGAACAGCTATGCCACCTTCGTCGGTCTGGGCGTGGTAACGGCGCTCGGCATGATTGTCTCGACGCTGCGCCGGGAAATCAACCGGGAAGATCCGTTGCACATCCAGGTGCGCACGGTGATCCAACTGCTGATCACCCGCTATTTCCTGCTGGTGCTGTGCTTCAGCGTTCTCTGCGTCGCCCTGTCCTTCACCGGATCGCGCGCCGGGGTGCTGACGACGGCGCTGGCCTGCGGGATCATGATCATCCTCGTGCTCAGCCGCCGCGGTCTGCGCATGCAGAGCCTGCTTGGCGCGGCAGCGCTGCTTGCGCTCGGCGTCGGCGGCATCATGAGCATCGCCGGCGGCCGCATGACCGAAGGGTTTACGTCCGCGTCAGCGTTCGACTCGATCGACGATCGCTCGGTCATCTACAAATCCGCCATCACCGCGTTCCACCACACGCCTCTGCTGGGCAACGGCCTGGGGTCGTTCGAATATGTGTTCACGCCCTATATTTCCGACGAGCTGATCGGCCTGCGCTCGGTTGTCGACGCACACAGTTCCTACCTTGAGAACATGATCGAACTGGGCTGGCCAGGCACGCTGGTCCTGCTTCTCAGCCTGGGGCTTCTCGCCTACGCCTGTTACAATGGCATCTATCGCCGCAAGCGTGTTCTGCCCTACAGCCTCATCGGCCTTGGCGCGACGGTTCAGGTCGGGCTGCACAGCCTGGTCGACTTCAGCCTCGAGATTCCGGCGGTTACCTCGGCCTATGTTTTGCTGCTGGCGTTCGGGGTGGCGCAGTCCACTTCCACACGCTGGCATTGATGCGGTGCAGCATAAACTATTACGGGGCTTTAACGCTGAGCTGCTCCGCAGGCACCTTGTTTTAACCATGATAATTAACGAAATTTGAATAAGAAGCGTCACAAATACGACGCCAGGGAGGATTTGTTCGTCTGGCGGGTTAACCATGGCCGCGTGCGGCGTATGGTATTTTGCATCCGCGTACGAAACTGTCATGGCATTGCAACAAAAAGTCAGAAAGTGTCGGAATTATTGACACTCGGAGCGTTGCGATGCCGCAATATCTGTCCTGAAACCGGGGAAATTCGCACGACTTGCAGTCAGCTAGCGCGCGCCCCATGCATGGCACGGTATTTGCTCATACTTTCGTCAGATAAAACAATTGTTTCTTGCTCTGAGTGTCCGTGGGTTGGTTCGCCTACAATAGCCAATTTGTTTCGGATGTTAAAGGATTCGCTTGATGTACCGCAATTCGGATAGCTACGATCTGGCTCCGGCCTTCGCCGCCGAGGCCGCACTTGCTTCGGATGTCGGCGCATGGGCCGACGTCGGCGCTGTCGCTGCCGTCGACAAGACCGGCGCTTATGTGACCCTGAAGCGCGGGATCGACATTTTCGGCGCGCTGGTCGGGCTGCTGCTGCTGTCGCCGATTTTGCAGCGGCTGCGCTCGCCGTATGGATGACCGACAAGGGTCCGATCTTCTACCGCCAAAGCGCATTGGCCGTGGCGGCCGCATCATCAAGGTCGCCAAGTTCCGCTCGATGGTCGTCGACTCCGCTGAGCGCCTTGAGCGCTTCCTGTCGCAGAACCCGGAGGCCCGCGCCGAGTGGAATGCGACCCGCAAGCTGAAGAACGATCCGCGGATCACCAAGGTTGGTCACTTCCTGCGCCTCTCCAGCATCGATGAGCTGCCGCAGCTCTGGAATGTCCTGGTCGGCGACATGAGCCTCATCGGCCCGCGCCCGGTCGTGAAGGACGAGCTGGACACCTACTATCGCAGCCGCCGCGTCTATTACTACGCGGTGCGCCCGGGCATCACCGGCCTGTGGCAGGTCAGCGGCCGGAATGACACCACCTACGAGCAGCGCGTTCAGCTTGATTGCACCTATGTGCGCAAGCTCTCGCTCTGGACCGATGTTTCCATCCTGCTGCGCACCCTGCCGGCAGTTCTTAAATCCAGCGGCGCTTACTAACTCTATCCGACAACCTCATCCAAGGGACGCCCGCACAGACCCTGTGCGGGCGTTTCCTGTTCAGGACAAATTGTGGCGCAGCAATTCCCGCGCGATGATCACCCGCATGATCTGGTTGGTGCCCTCGAGGATCTGGTGCACCCGCAGGTCGCGCAGGAAGCGTTCGACCGCAAAATCCTGCAGATAGCCGTAGCCGCCATGCAGTTGCAGGGCGTCGTTGACGACCTTGAAGCCGACATCGGTCGCCAGGCGCTTGGCCATCGCGGCGAACATGGTGCGGTCTGCAGCACCCGCAGAGACCTTGGCCGCAGCGGTGTACAGCAGGCAGCGCGCGGCCTCCAGCTCGGTCGCCATGTCTGCGAGCATGAATTGGGTGTTCTGGAACTCGCCGATCGCCTTGCCGAACTGCCGGCGCTCGCGGGTATAGCGGATCGCGTCCTCCAGGCACCGCTGCGCGCCGCCAAGCGAGCAGGCGCCGATGTTCAGCCGCCCACCGTCCAACCCGCGCATGGCGATCTTGAAGCCTTCGCCTTCCGAACCGAGCAGGTTGCCGACCGGCACCTTCACATCGTCGAAGCTGACGACAGCGGTCGGCTGCGAGCGCCAGCCGAGCTTGCGCTCCGGTGCGCCGAACGAGACGCCCGGCCAGTCCTTTTCCACGATCAGGCAGGAGATGCCGGCAGGCGATGCGTCGCCCGTGCGGCACATCACGGCGTAGATATCGCTGACCCCGGCGCCGGAGATGAACGCCTTGGAGCCGGTCAGGCGATAATGATCGCCGTCACGCACGGCGCGGCTGCTTAGCGCTGCAGCGTCGGACCCCGAGCCGGGTTCGGTCAGGCAGTAGCTCGCGAAATGCTCCATGGTGACCAGGCTCGGCAGGTACCGCGCCTTGAGATCGGGCGAGCCGACGCTGTCGATCATCCAGCTGACCATGTTGTGGATGGAGATGAACGCCGAGGTCGAGGGGCAGCCGTACGCCATTGCCTCCATGACAAGCGCGGCTTCCAGCCGCCCGAGGCCGGCACCGCCCGACTCTTCCGACACATAGATTGCGCCAAAGCCGAGCTCTGCCGCCTTGCGGATCGTGTCGACCGGGAAGAAATGGTCGCGGTCCCAGTCGGCTGCATGGGGGTGATGTGGTCTGCGGTGAAGCGGGCCGCGGCATCCTGGATCGCCAGTTGATCTTCAGTGAGCGCGAATTGATGGGTCATGGGAATATCAGTCCTGCGTGATGATGGCTTCGGCCTCGATTTCCACCAGCCAATCCGAGCGGATGAGTCCTGAAACGGCCAGCGCGGTCGCAGCCGGCTGGATCGAGCCGAATAGCTCACCATGGGCGCGTGCAACCTCGGGCCAGGCGTCGAGCCGGGTCAGATAGAGGCGCGTGCGCACGATGTGGCTGAGCGTACCGCCCAGTTCGCGGACCGCCGCCTCGATAATCTCGAAACAGCGCTTGGTTTGGCCATAGGCATCGCCCGGGCAGGCGGTCGAACCGTCCGGCGCGAGCGGCGCCGTGCCGGAGACGTGAACGATATCCCCACCCGGATCGCACGGCAAAACCCGATCTGGGACTCATAGGGTGAACCGGAAAAACGCGTTGACGCATAGCGCTACTCCCCTTGTGGTTTTCCATTGCGGCAATTTTCGTTCACCGTATCTGCTCGTGCTTGACGCGGCAACGGGGCGCATCGGCGCTGTTTCCGGCTCGTGGACGATTTTTCGCATGAACGCCCGCATAAGATCGCTACATACGTGCCGATGCGGACTATCCATGATGTCGCCATTCTCGGCGCGGGCGTCGTCGGCGTGAGCACAGCCTACTGGGCGGCGCGCGAGGGCCTGTCCGCCATTGTCGTCGACGCGCGGGACAGCCCGGCGCAGGAGACGAGCTTCGCCAACGGCGGCCAGATTTCCGTGAGCCACGCAGAGCCATGGGCGAGTCCGCGCGTCTGGCGCCTGATCGCACCGGCGCTGTTCGACCCGCAGGCCTCGATTCGCGTGCGCTTGAACCGCGATCCCCGGCAGTGGCGCTGGCTGCTGATCTTTCTTGCAGAGTCGCTGCCGGCGCGATTCGCACAGCGCGCCGATACGCTGCTGGCGCTGGCCATCGAGAGCGCGCAGGCACTGGACGCGATGCAGCAGGACCTCGGTTTCGATGCTGCGCCGGGGCGCGGCATCCTGCACCTCCACGATACGGCGGCCGAAGCGAAGGCGTGGCGGGAGATCGGCAGCCGTCTCCATCGCGCCGGGTGGCCGACGCAAAGCCTCGGCCCAGCGGAGGCCCTGACCTTGGAGCCGGCGCTCGCCACCGGCGACTCCCGCCTCTACGCTGCAACCTATGCACCGGGCGACCGCTTCGGCGATGCGCACGCGTTCGCCAAACGCCTGGCCGACGCCAGCGCGCGCCACGGCGTCGACTACCGCTACAACAGCCGGGTTACGGACCTGGCCCCGGAAGGCGGCGCTTGGCGCATTCATATGGAGCAGGGCGGTCAGCCAGCGGAGCTTCGCGCACGCCATGTCGTCGTCGCGCTCGGCTGCGGGTCCGCGCCGCTGCTGGCGCGGCTTGGCCTGTCCGTGCCAATCGCCCCGGCGCAGGGCTACTCCATCACGGTGCCGATCGCGCATGCCAATGGCACACCGCGACTGAGCGTGACGGACGAGGCGAATCGTCTGGTGATTTCCCCTTGGCGACGTGCTGCGCGTGGCGGGGTTTCTCGACCTCGGCTGGCGCGACGCGGAACCGCCGCCGGATCGCATCGCGCGGATGATCGCGCTGGCGCAGCGGCGCTTTCCGGCTGCCGGCGACTATGCGGCGGCGCGCCCTGGGTCGGCCATCGACCCGTCACCCCGGGCAACCTGCCGCTGGTCGGCGGAACCGGGCTGCCCGGCCTCTGGCTCAACGCCGGCCATGGCACGCTGGGCTGGACCCTGGCTGCCGGCAGCGCCCGACGGCTCGCCAAGATGCTGAAAAGCGCAGATTAAGCCGGAGATAAAGAAACTTGCTTGCGTTTACCACGGAAACGCTTGACCTCATCTCGCGCATGCACAAAAGGATGGTGCGGGCGGCTGAAGGGCTTGAGATGCAGCATTTCGGACCTCGCCCTCGAAAACGAATGGCTTGGTGAGAGCGGCTTCTATCGGGAAGATAGTTACAGTTGTCACCGAGATTGTGATTGTGAATGTTTTATTACGTATACGCCTGCTTTTATTAATCTTTGCATATGCCGTTTCGTCAGCCGGCCTTTCTTGACGGCCATCGCACCGTGACAGGGTAAAATCGATGACTTCCACGACTGCCCAACCCGCCCAGACGACAGTGCGCCGCCCGGATATCCTGGAGTACGCCCGTCGCTTCAACGACCCCGCCGCGCGCCGCCCTTCGACGCTGTCCGCGCACCTGCGCGCGCTGGAGGCGGAGTCGATCTTCATCATGCGCGAAGTCGCCTCCGAGTTCGCCAATCCGGTGCTGCTCTATTCGATCGGCAAGGACTCGTCGGTCATGCTGCACCTGGCGATGAAGGCGTTCTGGCCGAGCCTGCCGCCGTTCCCGCTGATGCACATTGCGACCGGCTGGGACTTCAGCGACATGATCGTCCATCGCGACGAACTGACCGAAGCGCTTGGCCTGCGGCTGATCGTGCAGTCGAACCATGATGCCGCCGCCTCCGGCCGCACGCCGTTCAACACCGACAGCCGCGAGTGGGCGCGCCTGATGCTGATCGACGCGCTGAAGGCCGGCATGGACGCCAACGGCTTCGATGCCGCGTTCGGCGGCGGCCGGCGCGACGAGGAAAGAGCCGCGCCAAGGAGCGCGTGTTCTCGTTCCGCTCCGCCGGCCACACCTGGGACCCGCGCAACCAGCGCCCGGAGCTCTGGAACCTTTACAACACCCGCGTCGCCAAGGGCGAGACGATCCGCGTGTTCCCGCTGTCCAACTGGACCGAGTTCGACATCTGGGAATACATCCGGCTCGAGGCCATTCCGGTGGTGCCGCTTTACTTCGCCCAGACGCGCCCGGTCGTCGATCGCAACGGCGTGCTGCTGATGGTCGACGACGACCGCATGGAATACCGCCCCGGCGAGGCGACCACCGACACCCTGGTGCGGTTCCGCACGCTGGGCGACTGGCCGCTGTCCGGGTGCATCGAGTCGGATGCCGCATCGGTCGAGCAGGTGATCGCGGAGATGCTCTCGGCGCGCACCTCGGAACGCCAGGGCCGCCTGGTCGACTCCGATGAAGCGGCGTCGATGGAAAAGAAGAAGCGCGAGGGATATTTCTGATGACCAGCCAAGCACGAGCCGAAGCGATCGCCCAGCGCGCCGAGCAGGCCGCCAAGGGCCTGCTGCGCTTCCTGACCTGCGGATCAGTTGATGACGGCAAGTCGACGCTGATCGGCCGTCTGCTCTATGACACCAAGTTGATCATGGAAGACCAGTTGCTGGCGCTGGAGAACGACTCCAAGAAACACGGCACGGTCGGCGAAGACATCGACTTCGCCCTGCTGGTCGACGGCCTGGAGGCCGAGCGCGAGCAAGGCATCACCATCGACGTCGCCTACCGCTTCTTCTCGACCGCCAAGCGTTCCTTCATCGTCGCCGATACGCCAGGCCACGTGCAGTATTCGCGCAACATGGCGACCGGGGCCTCGAATTCCGACCTCGCGATTATCCTGATCGATGCGCGCAAGGGCGTGCTGACCCAGACCCTGCGCCACAGCTACATCGCCTATCTGCTGGGCCTGAAGCACGTGGTGCTGGCCGTCAACAAGATGGACCTGGTCGATTTCGACCAGCAGGTGTTCGATGCGATCGTCGCCGACTACAAGGCCAAGACCGCGGAGCTGCATTTCCCCGATCTGATCGCCATTCCGATGTCCGCGCGCTTCGGCGACAATGTGACCGGCCGCACGGAGCGGTGCAGCTGGTATGATGGCCCGACCCTGCTGGAGCATCTGGAAGTCGTGGATGTCAGCGATCATGCGGACGACCAGCCGTTCCGCATGCCGGTGCAGTGGGTCAACCGCCCGCACCTGGATTTCCGCGGCTTCTGCGGCACCGTCGCCAGCGGCTCGGTATCGGTCGGTGACGCGATCGTGGTCGCCAATTCGGGCCGCCCTTCGACCGTGCGCCGCATCGTGACCACGGACGCCGACCTTGCGACCGCGCACGCCGGCGACGCGGTCACCATCCTGCTTGTCGACAATGTGCTGTGCAGCGCGACGGAGGTCGCGCAGCGGCGCATCTGTCGGAGCGCGTAAGCACCGAGCAGAAGCTTTCATCGCTCTGAACGAGATCGGCGTGTGCAACCTGAAGCGCGAACCGCAAGCGCGGATCGATCGACCGGTGGATTCGCGCGCATCACCACCAGCTGTCGATGTGGCGGCCCAGACGCCGCGAGGTTCTCGGCGTCGCCATCGCCAACCGGTCAAGGACCTGTACATACCTTCGTTCGACCGTTCACCTCGAACAGCGAAGTCGGCTTTCCTGGTCATGCGCTCGGACTGGTGCGCAGGAGCGCCGGAGAGCGACGCAAGGGCAACCGGGCGAGCTCGTCGCACGATGCTACCAGCTTTACGACTCTGAAGCACTGAGCGACGCAATATTGCGGCAGCGACTCTCGCCCTGGCGAGCGCACTGCGACGATCTCTGGTGTCGCCGGTGCGCGAGCCGCCGCGTGTGAGACGGCTGGTGTCTCACTAGCCTGGTGACATGACGGCCGGATCGGCCGCACCGCAACTCCGCGTTCGCCGAAGGCGCTGCGAAATTCGCCGGAAATCGAGAATCGCCAGCCGGCTATGATCGGAGCCGCTGAAGTCAGGTCGTTCCGGCTGTTTCCGCGCTTCGCAGGTGCATGGTGCTGCTGTTTGACGATCTGAAAGCGGACGCGTCGCCGATTTCGGCCGCCAGCTATGCCGAGGCGGTGCCGACGTCGATTTCGATGCAACCCTGCCTTACACGGAAAAAGCTTGAGCTGCGGCTCGACCCGCCAACCCGCCTTGTTCTGGGCACTGCGACAGGTCGGCTGGGGCCTGCGCGCCGTCGGCTTCGCGACCATCGTCGGGGCGGTGAAATACCACCCGCTGTTCAAGAAGCTGTTCTTCAAGCCGTCCGCCGCCAAGGAAAACGAGGGCGGGCCGACTGCCGAGCATCTGGCCCGGCTGCGCGCCGACTTCCGTCAGACCGTCGACGAGGTGGAGGCGCTGCTGGGGCGCAATCTCGACTCCTGGCGCAACACCGAAGAGAGCAAGATGGAGCAGGCGGCGGCATGAGCGCGGGGAAACCCTTTTCGTCGTCATGATGCTGCTCGGCGTGCTTGGCTGCGCCGTCTTGTTCATCCGTGCCTTCTCGGAAAAGCTGGTCGATTGCATCGGGCTGTTCGGCCTGCTGTTTATCCTGATTTTCGTGGTCCGGCCGGGTGCGATCTTCCTGCTCGGCTACCCACCGCGGCCCGATTTCATTCCGGACTTTCGCGGCGACGTTGAACTGCTGGCGCAGGTCGAGCTGCTGGCGCTGTCCTGCCTTGCCGGTGTTGCGGCCGTGCTGGCGACTGTGCGATCCGCTGGAATATTCGCCAAATTATTCCCGCATATCGACACGCCGCACGCGAACAGCGAAGGCATCGAGCGCGCCTTGTGGATTTACTGGGGCCTCTCCGCGCTGGTCGTGGCCTATGTGCTTGCCACCGCGCCGTCGATCGCCCGGCTCATCCTCTACGTGCGCCTGGAGAAGGGTCTTGGCGATGCCACGCTGATTTCCGAGATTCTGCCTGCCACGCTTTACCTGACTGTCGGCTATGGACTGACCATGCTGCAGCAGCAGCGCATGGGTCGCTTCTGGTCGGCGATCATCATGTTTTTGCTACTGGGCACCTACACAGCGTTGACCGGCTCGCGGAACTCGATCGTGCTGCCGGGCATTGCCCTGACCGCCGGACTCTGGCTCTACACCGGCAACTGGCGCGCGTCGATCTTCGCCAACAAGCGCCCGCGCAAAGACATTGTCATGCTCGGGCTGGCCTTTTGCGTGCCGCTGGCCCTGCTGTTCGGGTTGAACCTTTATCGTCTGATGTCCGTACGCGGTGCGACCATAACCGGCGACATGCTCAACCTTGAAGAAATCATGATCAGCATGAACATGAACCTGTTCGATGGCTTCGCAGGCGTTGCAAAGCTGATAAGCAACGGGCTGCCGCTGCGTGACGGTCAGGATTTCTACCTCGGCTTCATCGGCCTCATCCCGCGCGCGCTCTGGGCCGACAAGCCGGAGGTGATCAATACCGGAGTCACGGTCGCGCAGCTTTCATTCCCACCCGGGTGTTCGGCCTGCCCATCTCCAGTCCCGGCGAGTGGTACTATAATTTCGGCTGGTTTGGCCCGTTCGTCGGCGGCGTCGTCACCGGCTTCTTTCTGCGCGCGATCCAGACCCGCTACCGCGACTGGATGCTGAACGCCTTCAGCCTTGTGATCGGGGTCCAGTTGATCATGGACCTGATCCAGCTTGGTTTTTCCAACACGCTGGCGCGCCGCTACTTTGTGATCGTCGTCCCGATCTTCCTGTTCAACGTCATGGCGAAATGGCTGCAGCCCAAGGCCAGACCCAGACCGGCCTTCCGCGGAGCGTTCGCATGAGCGCAGCCCAGCCCGGCGTGGTCGACGCCATCGTCATCGGCGCGCAGAAGGCTGGTTCCACCAGCCTGCAGGCCGGCCTTGCCGAGCATAGCGCCGTGTTCATGACCGAGGGCGAGGATCCGGTGTTCGAGCGCACAGACCTGACCCCGGACCAGATGGCCGCCCACCTCGCCAAGGCTTTCGCGCCTGCCGCCGGGCGGCTGCGCATGATCAAGCGGCCGAACTACCTGTGCCTGTCGCACGTGCCGGCCACAGTCGCCGCGCTGGCCCCGCAGGCCAGACTGATCGTGGTGCTGCGCGACCCCGTGAAGCGCGCGCTCTCCGCCTATATCCACATGCAGCGGTTCGGGTTCCTGCCGGTCGAGCCTGCAGAAGAGGGCATGGCGCGGGTGTTCGACGGCGTTTACGACGCCGACTATGCGCGCGCGGCGGAAGTCCGCACGTTCGGTCGCTATGCCGAAGGCCTGGCTTCCTGGGCCGCCCATTTCCCGAAGGAGCAGATTTGGGTCACGACCTTCGAACGCCTGATTGCCGATCCGGGCGCGGTGTTCGATGAAGCCTGCACCTTTCTTGGCATCGCCACCGGCCAGCGCCCGGATGGCCTGACCCGCGTGCACAACGAAGGCGCCTACGATCCCGCGTCGCTCGCCGCGTTCGCGCGGGTGAATGCGGCCTTCTTCCAGTACACGCCCGGACGCATGCACCGGCGCTTCCGGCTGCCGGTCAATCCCTGGCGATCGCGGACGGCCTGCTGGCGCTCCGCAAGGCCCGGGCGCTGCGCAAGACCTCGGCGGCCGCCAAACCGCAACTCAGCCCGGCGCTGGCTGCACGCCTCGCCGCTTATTATGCTGACGATCTGACGCGGCTCGAGGCCGAATGGGGCATCCGCTTCGCCAGCCCGCCCAAGCTGGCGGCATGACGCCGCCGCCGGTCATCATCTTTCACGAGACCGACGGGCGGAAATACTACCGCATCGTCGAAACCGTGTGTGCCGCCCTGAACCTGCCGCCACCGCTCTATCGCGAGATCGTGGTGACCAAGCGGCTGGGCAGGACCTGCTGCGCCGCGTGCCGCCTGCCCAGGCCGTCCGGCGTTTCGCGGACAATCTCGGCTTCCGCCTGCAGCTTGGAAGCCTGCGTGGACATGTCGTGCTCTCCGGTCTGCCGCCGTTCGACATGCGCGTGGCCTTCCTGAACGCACTGACCGGCAGGAACGCCATGATCTACCACAACAGCTGGCATGACTGGACCGGGGCCAATCAGCCGCGCCGCTACGGCCCGCTGACGGGCCTGGCGATCGATGGCTGGCGCCGGTTGACGGCACCGCCGACCCGGCTGGTCTGTATCTCGCCGGCGGCCCAGGCCGGCCTTGGCGCTTTCGCGGGCCAGACGCCGCACCTGATTCCGCACGCGGTCGAGGATGCGTTCGGCGTGGTCGTCGAGCGGCCGCAGGACCAGCCGCTGAACGTGCTGTATGTTGGCTTTCTGGAAACCCGCAAGGGCATCGGCGAAGTGCTCGCCTGCGCCGAGCGCATGCCGCACCTGCGCTTCACCGTGCTCGGCGATGGGCCGCGCCGGCCGGAGGTCGAGGCGGCCGCAGCAGCGGGACGCCTCGCCTACCATGGCCATGTGAAGGATCGCGCGCGCATCCTGGAGATTTTCCGCGCGCATGACGTGCTGCTCCTGCCGTCCAGGCGCACGCCGACCTGGGAAGAACTGTTTGGCCGGGTCATCATCGAGGCGATGGCGACGGGCATGCCGGTCGCCGCATCGGATCATATCGGGCCGAAGCTGTTGATTTCCCCGGCGTCGACGGGCAACTGTTTCAGGAGGGCGACGTCGACGGCTATGTCGGCTGGCTGGACGCGCTGGCCCAGGACCGCCCGCGCCTGGCGCAGATGCGCGCCGCCGCACGGGTCAAGGCCAGCGCCTATCTCGAACAGGCGGTATCCGCCGCCTGGACCCAGTTGCTTGCCGATGCGCTGGTCGATGCGCGCCGCAAGGGCAAGACGGCATGAGGATCCTGCTGGTCAACGACTATTATCCGCCCCGCAAGGTTGGCGGCGCGGAAATCGCGGTCGCGGCGCTGGCCGGCGCGCTGGTGCAGGCGGGCCACGCTGTGACCGTGCTCACCGGATCGGACGGCCAGTCGCAACACGGCGAGCAGGTGATCTCGACCGGGCTGGAAGCGCACTGGGGTCGCCGACCGACCCCAAGCGCGGCGTCGCGCGCCGGGCGCAGCGCCTGCTGAACGCCAGCCCGGTCGGCGCGGCGGCGCTTGAGCGGGTGGCAAAGACCTGACGCCGGACATCGTCCACACCCACAATATCCGGCTGTTCGGGCTTGGCGCATGGGCATGGTTCCGCAAGCAGGGCTGGCCCACCGTCCACACCGCGCACGATTATTTTCTGGTCTGCCCGTTTCGCGGCATGTTCAAGGCAGGTCAGCCCTGCGGCGCGCCCTGCACGGAATGCGCCGCCTATCACTGGCGGCGCGGCAGCCGCCTCGCCGCGCTCAACGGCCTGATCACGGCCAGCCGCCATGTGATGCTGACCCACGAGGCCGCAATCCCGGCATTGGCGCACCTGCCGGCGCGCGCCGTCATCCCCAACGGGATCGAGCCGCCGACTGCGCATGTTCCGCTTGAGCGCCCGTCGGCCGGCGCGCTCACGGTCGGTTACCTCGGCCGGCTGGTGCGCCGCAAGGGTGCGCATGCCGTCGTGGCGGCCGCCAGACTGCTGGGCGACGCGCCGGTGCGTTTCCTGATCGCCGGGCGCGGCGAGGCCGCCGACGAGGCAGCGCTGAAGGCGCAAGCGCCGGGCAATGTATCGTTCCTCGGCCACGTTCAGCGGGACGATTTTTCCGGCAGCTGGACCTGCTGGTCATGCCGGCCGAATGGCATGAGCCGTTCGGGCTGGTCGTCGGCGAGGCGCAGCTTGCCGGTCTGCCGGTTGTCGTCAGCCGCCGCGGCGCTTTACCGGAGATGATCCGGCCGGGGAAACGGGGCCGTGCTGGCCGACGGTCCGATTGCCCGGCGCTGACGGATGTTCTGGCCGCGCTCGCGCAAGACCCCGCGCCGGTCCTGGCCTGGCGGCAAGCCCTGGCCGCGGCCCCGCCTGCGGTCGCGGACTGGCCACAAATCGCCGGGCAGACGGTCGCATTCTATCGATCTGTCGCATCGGCGCGCAGCCGCCTGTAACCTCTGCGCGTCCGGCGAGAATACCCTTCGTGTCACCGATAGCCGTGGGGTATGCCATGCACCGTTCCCTGATCGCCCTGGCGCTGTGCGCCGTCGCACCCGCCACCGCGCAGGCCCGCCCGGTCGTGCTCGAGCTGTTCACCAGCCAGGGCTGTTCCTCCTGCCCGCCGGCTGACGTCGTGCTGGCGAAAGTGGCGCAGCAGCCCGACGTGATCGCGCTCTCCACGCCGGTCGATTACTGGGACGATCTGGGTTGGAAGGACCGCTTCGCGCGACCGGAGAACACGGCGCGCCAGAACGCCTATGCGTCGCGCTGGGGCAGCCGCTCGGTCTATACGCCGCAGCTGGTGGTGAACGGCACGCAGGAAACGGTCGGCTCGCGCTGGGACAAGGTCGCCAGCCTGATCGATCAGGAGCGCCAGAAACCGGCACCGGTGACGGTCGCACTGGACCGCATGACGGATGGTGCGGTGACGGTCAGCCTCAAGGGTGCGGCATCGACACGCGGTCTCGTGCGGCTGATCTGGGTGCGCGCGCAAGGGCAGGTTGCCGTGCGCGCCGGAGAGAACGGCGGCCGGACCCTGCACTACACCAACATCGTGCTCGATGAGGCTTCGCTGGGCCTATGGTCGGGGTCGGCGACGAAACTGACAGCACCCGCCAAGCTGATCGCGCGCCACAAGGCGGATCGGCTTGCCGTCATCGTGCAGGACGGTGTTGGCCCGGTTCTCGGCGCGGCGATGCTCAACCTGTAAAGCGCGACAACATCACGATGGCGCGTGGGTCAACCTAAAGTCATCCCGCTATAAAGCACATTCCCTTGACATTTATAACCATATGGGTTATATGATGGGGCGTCCCTGCAGCCCCTGATCACGGCACCCAGGGCGGCAGCCCGGTGCCCTCCCGCACCGGGGCGACCGGCGCGAAGCCATCCGGTGACACAGCCGAAGCTTCGCATAGACCGCTCGCGGCCAACTGGGGCACGTGTCCCGTGCAAAGTCCGTGCAGGCGGTCCCCGCCTGGAGTCACACCCGAAGCGGACGGGAAGGCCGGAGCATCAGACAAGTCTGGACGCGACTTGACCTGACCAACCCCCAAGTCGTCCAGCCCCGGATGCCCGTGACAGATAAGCGCCGGTCGTTCCCCTGCCATAAGGCAACAAGGCCGGACGTGCGCCTGCTGCACACAGCCTCTCCCTCCCGTTCACGGGAGGGTGGCCGCAGGCCGGGGTGGGCACAGCGATTCCACCCACCCCGCTGCGCGACCCTCCCGCACGCGGGAGGGAGAGCCGCCAGCCGGCACGGACGAAGGGCGGAGCAGCACGCGGTTGCGGCCTGCGCCGGAATGACGAAATGGGACTATATTATTCCACTTTTTCAACAGCCTGCTAGAGTCTGATGACATTGGATGGGATCGCCATTCCGATCTTCACGGAGCAGGCTGTAAAGTCCGCTCGTGGTGAGCTTGGACGAACCACGAGCCGCTCAACCCTTCGTCCAGCTCGGGGTGAGCGGCGCGTGTGCAACCGCGCGATGACGCATGAATCAACGTAAAGTCATCAGACTCTAGTAAACTGACATGTCTGGACGGCGCTCTGCGATCAAGGGTGATTTGACTGAAGCAACGTGTTCGGGTGCGGTCATGTCTTCGGCCTTTGGTGTGATGGTTGATCACTGGCCCTGATGTTTGTCCGCTTGGCTGTTGACCCCTATCACCGTATCGCGCTTTGCTTACGCAGACAGTACACCGGGCTTGGCAGCTATGTCCGTACTGGTTGCATCACGTCTTTCTTCACCCGAGATTGTTGTAGAGGCCTGATCAGGCGGCGCGATACCGTGTGTTCTGGCTCATCACGGCCAAAGCGATGCGTGCAAGTTTGTTTGCGACGGCCACCGCGACGAGCTTGAACGGCTTGGTCTCCAGCAGCTTGCGTGCCCATATGCGCAACGGGTCGTCGTCCCGGTCTCATCGACGAACACGAGACGGCTGCGCAAATCATCCGAATAAGGCTTCATCCATACTGGCCTCCATTCCAGCCAGTACTCTGAATCAGAAAATCGACCGCTTGGGAATCCTCAGCGATTCAATATGATCGATTTTGACTCTAGAACATCTTCGATATTTTTGAAATAAACCTTGCTGTGATTACCGGTGTGTCGGCTGGTATTGACCGTAGGATCACGCGCCACCATCGTCGATGTCGGTAGACCGACCAGATTGCGCGGGTCGTTGAGCTTAAAACCCAACTGCATCAATACATCTGCAAATTTCCGAGGTAAGCCATGGTGTTCTTGAAAGAAACTTGTCATTTTGCCACCCCTTTGCTGTAATATTCAAAACCTTTTAACTTCAAGGCCATCAATGCCAGCCGAACCGCGCTCGTGCATAAAGTAAGTTCTTTGTAATAATCCAACCTAAATATAAGAGCATCGCCGATCAAGGACCGGCTGAAATGGCCCGTATTCATTTTAACATTTTTCCATTGCCGCCATAATAATATGTATAGGCTTCTTCGTCCGGCACATCCGGCACATAGCACTGAATGTGCCGCACGACATCGGCGAACCACATCTGCGGGCCAGGGCTATGCTGCCCCTTGGCGCGAATGATTGTCTCGACCGCGAAGAAATCAAACGCGTCCGGATCGATCGCCTCCAGCGCCTGCTTTGCCGCGTCGGAGAGCAGCCAGGTCTCGCGCAACCACGGATTGGCGTCGCTCGGCGCCAAGCCCAGCGCGCGATCAATATCAGTGGCGGCGAATGATAATCGCGCGGAAACCCGGTGCCAATCCGGGGTCGTTCGCCCCTGTAGCGGCGGCGGAGCATAAGGCCCAGGCGGTATCGTGATGTTATTGGCCCCAGAAAAGGATTTTGTAACATCGCCATGAATGTCTTCACCCCAGAAGTACCCTGCCCACTCGATGCCAAGGCTGCCGCGCGCCACGGCTCCGCCTCGAACGCTTAAATCTAATATTCGCAGCGGCTTCGGCTTCGCGGATTCTTTGGTAGGTTTTGTCGTCACGGTCATGTCTCTCACCTTTCTCTCCCGGCTTCATCCAGCCGCCGTTCGAGCGGGCTGAGGAGGTAATCGATCACCCGGTGCCGCGCGGTCCACCAGCACCGCGCGCAGGCTCGGCCCTGCCCATCACCATCTGCTCGATGATACCGGCCAGCGTCGCATGCGGCGCCCGGGGTGACAATTGCTTCAGGCGCTACCTGGCGGTCGGCGCCTTCGGGGTTGCCGGCACGCGGAAGGCGATCGCCTTCAGCTGCTTGGCCTCGGCCGCGCGGTCCTTGGCTGCGCGGTCGCCGTCCGGCGCGGCGTCGCCGTTGTAGCGAACCCAGGTTGCGCCGTCCTGCTCGCGCTTCACCTGCACCGTGTAGGTTACGTCGTCGAAGGTCGTGAACAGCAACGCGGTCGAGCCGTACCAGTTGATTGCCTTGGCCGCCTTGAATTCATCGGCCTTGAGCGCGGTGAACGCCGCTGTCGGCGCTGCGCCGGCGCTCGGGTCGGCAGCGAAGCTCTCGTCCGCCGACGCGCGTTGCCAGAGCGTCGTCTCGCCATCCGGGCCGATGCGCCGGATCGACTTGATCTCGTCCGCAGGCATGGCCGGCGCTTCCGGCGCGATCCAGCGGTCGAGCGCCAGCGACAGCGCCGGCATGCCACGCAGGCGCAGGATATGCTTGCCGTCCGCGGAGAGGGCATAGCGGACCTCCTCGCCTGCGTCCGCCTCGGCCAGGGCATAAGCGGTCAGCGCCGGGCCGCCGTCGGCGCCGTAAAGGCTGATGCGCAACGGCGGCTGGGCCAGCTTGCTGCGGGCGACGAGATCCGGCGTCGCCGCCACGACCTGCGCGATATGGGTATTGCGCAAGCCGCGGATGAACGTGCGCGCCGCTGCGTCCGTCACGCGGATGCCGCCCAGCGAGTCAACGACCCAGGACTTGCCCTCGGCGCGCAAGGTCATTTCGTCGCCTGCGCCGGTTATGACAATGCGCTGAACGGAGTCAGGGTTCTGCGCGAGCTGCGGAAACGCCGGCTTGTCCCCGGACCCGGACAGCGCCCAGACCAGAAGCACCGCCAGAATCAAGATTCCGGCAATCACAAGGGAGAGTCTTGTATGCGATTGCGGTTTCGGCTGCGCGGCCGGGGTTTCAGGTGCCGGAGTTTCGGTCATTCAAACCTGCGGGTCAGATCGGCAGACGGCGGCCCACGCTTGCGTTGATGCCAACACGATGCGCCGGGCCTTGCTTTTGCTTCTCGCACAGCATCACGCGGGACGGCAAGTCGGCAGTCGCCGGATCATAGCCCAGAAGCACGGTCGCCGGCGTATTGGATAAAGCGGTTGCGGCCGTGGAATGCGCCACGGAGACATTCAGGCTCGCCATCACGCTCAGAGTGGCCAGCACACCGCCAATGCCGAGTAAGCCCACATGCGCTCTTTGCATGGTTCGATCCTTTCCCGATCCCGAGCAGACATAGCAGAATTCGATCATCAGGTCGAGAGCTGCTGCCATGCCGGCGTAATACACCGTGTTCTCGTTAGCTAAACGGTTGGGCCGGCATTTTCCTTCGGACCAAAGCATCAAGGTCTAACGCAGATACGCGGCAAAATAATTCGCGGATCACCCGCGATCAGCGCGCGCGCCGGCGCATGCCGAGAAAACACACACCGGCATAGAGCGCGAGCCCGCCGATAAGTTGCAGTCCCAGCGCGATTTCCATCCGCAGGAACGGCGACAGCTCGGCCGCCGCCCGTGCTGGGCCGCCCAAGGCAGCAAGACCGCCCGCCATCAGCAGCGCGGCCGCGCCCACCAGCAGGCAGGCGGCAACCAGCCGTCGATCCGGCCTCAGATAGCCGCGACGTGCGGCCAGCACGCCCACGATCAAGACATTGACCCAGCCTGCAGACGTGGCCAGCGCAAGCCCGACCTGCGCCAGCGCCCCCATCAACGCGACCTTGAGCGCCAGATTGATGGCCAGCGCCGTCAGCGACGCCTTGAGCGGCGTCACGGTATTGCCGCGGGCGGTGAAGCTCGCCACCACACTGCGGATCAGCAGGAACGCCGGCAGCCCAAGCGCATAAGCCGCAAGCGTGTCGGCAGCAGCCTGGGTGGCCGCGGCGTCGAACGCGCCGCGCTGGAACAGCAGCTGCATCAGCTCCTGCTCCATGGTGGCGAACAGCACGACGCAGGGTGCCGCGAGCAGCAGGGTCATCTCCAGCGTGCGGTTCTGCGCGCGCGCCGCACCGGCCTCGTCGCCGGCACCGATCATCCGCGCCATCGTCGGCAGGATCACCGTACCGGCCGCGATGCCGATCACCCCGATCGGCAACTGGTTCAGCCGGTCGGCGTAATAGAGCGCCGAGAGCGCGCCGCTTGGCAGGAAGCTGGCGATGATCGTGTCCGCGAACAGGGCAATCTGCACCCCATGGAGCCGATGGTCGCCGGGCCGAACGCGCGCCAGAATTTGCGCGCCGGACCGTCGAGACGCGGCCAGCGCAGGCGGGGCCCGATGCCGGCGCGGGCGGCCGCGACCCAGACCAGCGCCAGCTGTGCGATCCCGGCCGCCAGCACGCCCCAGGCCGCCGCATCGCCCGGTGTCGCAAACCAGGGCTGCTTGAGCCCGACCAGCAGCAGCGAGGCGATCATGCACAGGTTCATCAGCACCGGTGCGAAAGCCGCCGCTGCAAAGCGCCCGGTCGCGTTGAGGGCCCGCCAGCAGGCTCATGAGCGCGATGCACAGCAGATAAGGAAAGGTGATCTGCGTGAAGCGGATCGCGAGATCGAGCGTCTCGCCGTCAAGGCCCGGCGCCAGCAACCGCACGAACGGCCCTGGAAACGCCAGCACGCCGGCCGCGAGTGCTGCCTGGGTCAGCAGCAGCAGGGTGAACAGGCGGTCGGCGAACACCTGGGCGGGGGCTGGGCCTTCCGCCTCGTGCAGCGCCGCGTAGCGCGGCACGAACGCCGTGTTGAACGCGCCCTCGGCAAAGATCGCGCGGAAATGGTTCGGCAACCGGAATGCGATCAGGAACGCATCTGCGACCGGCCCGGCCCCGACGACTGCCGCCATCAGGACATCCGGGCGAAGCCCGCGATCCGGCTGAGCAGAGTCATGCCGCCGACCGAGAGCAAAGAACCGCGCAGCGACGGCTTGCGGGCAGCAGATGGAGCGGCAGGCGAAGGTGACATGCAGTGTTCTCCTGCGGCCACACAACGGACTTGGCAAGGCCTCGCACGCGCCAGCAGGCTTGCGGTGCGTAGGCATCGGCGGTTAACAGGCGCCATGCACCCCTTGTCCGGCGCCGATCTCGCCACCCTCTCCACAGTATTCCGCCTTGGCGGGCCGGTCGCGCCCGAACATCGCGGGACCGCGCGTGCCGTCTGGGCTTCTGTGCTCGGACGCCTGCCTTTTCGCTGGCCGAGCGGGCCTGGATGGCAATACGCGCGCCGGCCACCATCCCGCCGCCGGTGTTCATTGTCGGGCACTGGCGCTCCGGCACCACCCACCTCTACCAGATGATGGTGGAGGCGGGCTTCGGTTTCGTGCCGCCTGCGGCGACCGGCCTGCCCTGGGACCTGTTGCTGCTGGCGCGGCTGGCTGAAAAGCAGATCGTCGCCAATCTGCCGAAGGACCGCTTCATCGACAAGGTGCCGGTCAAGCTCGACAGCCCGCAGGAAGACGAAGTGGGCATGGCGAACATGACTCCCCAGTCGCTCTACCACGGCCTGTATTTCCCCAGCCGCCTTCGGGAATTCGTGGCGGAAGGCGTGTTCCTGGACAATGTGCCGCCCCACGCGGTCGCACGGTGGGAGCAGCGCTTCCAGTATCTCATGACCAAGCTGCACCTGCATCAGGGCGGGCGGCGCCTGTTGATCAAGAACCCGACCTACACGGCGCGGGTGGCGCAGCTGGCGCGGCTCTACCCGCAGGCGGTGTTCATCCACATCCACCGCAACCCGGTCGACGTGATCGTCTCCATGCGCAACTTCTACGCCAAGCTGCTGAAGCAGTTCGCGTTGCAGGACTATGCGACGGCGCCGGTCGAGGACGTGATCTTCGAGACCTACGCGCGCATGATGGCGGCGGTGCTGAACGACGGTGCCGCGTTGCCACCGGAGCGCTTCCAGACCATCCGCTACGACGACTTCAGCGCCGACCCGATGGGCACGGTGGAGCGGGTCTGGACGCCGCTGCGCCTGGACCGGCACGGCATCGGCCCGTTCAGCCAGCATGCCCCGCGTTTCCAGGCCTATCTGGACGCGCAGAAGAGCTTCGAGGTCAATCGCTTCCACAAGGACGCCACGGTCGCACAGGACATCTATGCCCGGCTTGCGACGTCCTTCGCCCGCCTCGGATACCCGCAACCCGATGTCGGCTAGAAGCCCCATCCGGCGGCGGTTGAGCCTGCTCGCAGCCGCCACGCTGCTGCTGGCGGGTGTGCTGGTCTGGTTCTGGCGTGTGCCCATGGTCGGCGCACCGACAATCCCGGCAAGCGCCTGCCAGCGCCTGCCGCTCGTCGATGCATCAACCGGAAAACCCATCGTCGGCGCGGAAGATCTGGCGTACGACCCGCGCGTCGGCGCGTGCTGGTCTCCGCCTATGACCGGCTGGCCGCCGAGCGGGGCGACCCACCGGGCGGCGGGCTCTATGCCCTGCCGGAAGCCACCCTCGGCAGCGCCACCAGACTGCCGCCGATCCTGCTTGCAAAAGATGCCGCGCCGCATGGTATCGATATCGCGGACGGCAAGCTCGCCGTCGTCGAGCGGCGCTATGCTGGTGATGCGCCGCCCCAGGTTTCCATCGGCCTCTACGATCTGCAGGCGAACCGCCTGGCAGCCGTGGTGCGCGATACGCGGCTGTGCCGCGCCAACGATCTGGTGCTGCTGCCGGGCCCGGCACTGGAGGTGACGCTGGATCGCGGGCCCTGCACGCAGGGCAAGCCTTCGGGCGACGGCAGGGTCGCGGAAATCGTCTGGCCGGACGGGCCTGGTGCCCGGGTCGACATTCTCGAGGACGATCTGCGGTTCCCCAACGGCATCGCGGCGGTCGGCAGCGACATCGTCGTGGCCGACACCCGCGCGCAGGCGCTGCGCATGCTGGGGAGCACGGCCAGGCGCGTCCTGCCGGGCGGGCCGGACAACATCACCCGCGACAGCGCCGGCCGGCTGGTCGTGGCGCTGCACCCCAGCCTGCTGCGCTTCGGCCTGCACCGGTACGGCTGGCCCCTGGGCGACCATGCGCCAAGCCGCATCCTTCGCACCGATTTCCGGACCGGCGCATCGGAACTGCTGTTCGACGACCCGGACGGCACGACCTGGTCCGGCGCTACCGTCGGACTGGTGATCGGCAGCGCGCTGCTCCTCGGCTCCGTGCGCGAGCAAGGCCTGCTGGTCTGCCCGATGCCGGGAGGGTCCGCATGATCCTGGTGACCGGCGCCAGCGGCTTCATGGGTCGCCATATCGTCGCCGCGCTGCACGCACGCGGAAAGGCCGTGCGTGCGCTCGACATCCTGCCCTGGCCGGAGTGTCCCGTGCCGCTGATCCGCGGCGACATTACGGACAACCAGGTCCTTCAGCGCGCGGTGCAAGGCGTGCGCGCCGTGATCCATCTGGCTGCGATCTCGAACCTCTGGACGCGCAACCGTCGCGACCACGACAC
The DNA here is from genome assembly GCF_005144965.1 of Hankyongella ginsenosidimutans. Classification (GTDB taxonomy): domain Bacteria; phylum Pseudomonadota; class Alphaproteobacteria; order Sphingomonadales; family Sphingomonadaceae; genus Hankyongella; species Hankyongella ginsenosidimutans. The sequence continues at coordinate 1,523,902 of NZ_CP039704.1, read as the reverse complement.
CGTCAACGCCTATCCGACCGGCCGGCTGGCCGCGTGGGCGCGCGCGGTCGGGGCCGAGCGCTTCGTCTACATCTCCAGCTACGCCACCCTGCTCAGCGCCGACACGCCGGATCCCGTCACGGAGGCGCAGGACCCGCCGCTTGATGCGCTGGCCGGGTCGTACCCGCGCGCCAAGCGCGGCGGCGAAGCGCTGGCCGCGCGCGAGCGTGCCGCGAACTTCCAGGTGACGACCCTGTTGCCGGCCATGCCGCTTGGCCCCGGCGACATCAGCATGACCGCGCCGACCCGGCTGGTGCGCGATCTTGCGGCACGGCGCTTGCCTGCCCTGCTTGAGACGCGCTTGAACATGATTGACGTGCGCGATCTTGCACAGGCGGTCATTACCGCACTGGATCATCCGCAGCCGGCGCATCGCTATATTCTCGGCGGGCATGAGGTCATGCTGTCGCAGTTCGCGGCCCTGATCGACCCGGAGCGTCAGCTGCCGCGGGTACCCTATCCGCTTGCGTATTTCACGGCCATGATCGAGGAAGGGCTGGTTGCACGGCTCACCGGCCGGCCACCGGCAGCGCCCTCACCGGCGTGAAACTCGCGCACTGGGCCAGGCCGCTCAGCAGCGCGCTGGCGCAGCGCGAGCTTGGCCTGCACGTCCGGCCGCTGGACGAAACGCTGGCGGACACGCTGGGCTGGCTGCGCGCTACTGGTGCACTGCCTTCGTGACCAGATAGGCCTCGATACCCTCGGGGCCGTCTTCCGAGCCGTGGCCACTTTCCTTGACGCCGCCGAACGGCGAGTCCACCTGCGCCACCGCGATCTGGTTCAGCCCGACCATGCCCGCCTCGATGCCCTGGCTGGCGAGCAGCGCGGTCCTGGCGGACCCGGTAAAGACATAGGACGCCAGACCGAACGGCAGCCGGTTGGCGCTGGCGAGCGCCGCCTCCAACCCCTCGAACGGGGACAGGGCGGCAACCGGCCCGAACGGTTCCTCGTTCATGATGCGCGCGTCGGCCGGTACATCACGCAGCACGGTCGGCTGCCAGAAATAGCCCTTGTTGCCGATGCGTGCGCCGCCGCCCAGCAGCGTCGCGCCGTGTTTCACAGCATCTGCCGTCAAGTCCTGCATTGCGTCGAGCCGCCGGGGTTGGCAAGCGGCCCCATTTGCGTGCCCGCTTCCATCCCGTCCCCGACCCTGAGTGCCGCCAGCCGGGCGCTCAGCCCCGTGGCGAACCGCTCGTAAACCGGCGCTTCCACGTAGAAGCGGGTCGGCGAGGTGCAGACCTGCCCGGCATTGCGCGCCTTGGCCGGGGCGAGCGCATCCAGCGCTGCCTCGATATCGGCGTCCGCAAACACCAGAACCGGCGCATGGCCGCCCAGTTCCATGGTGGTTCGGATCATGCTGTCCGCCGCCAGCCGCATCAGATGCTTGCCGACCGCCGTCGAGCCGGTGAAGGACATCTTGCGGATGACCGGGGACCCCAGCAGATGCTCGGAGACCTCGGCCGGGACCCCGAACACCACCTGCGCCACGTCGCCCGGCGTGCCGGCATCCCACAGCGCTTCCAGCACCGCCAATGCGGATGCTGGTGCCTCGAGCGGCGGCTTCAGGATGCACGAGCAGCCGGCTGCAATCGCCGCACCCAGCTTGCGCACTGGCGTGCTGACGGGGAAGTTCCAGGGCGCGAACGCCGCGACCGGGCCGATCGGCTCCTTCAGGACCAGCGACTGCCGGCCATAGGGGCGCGCCAGCACCTTGCCGGTGATGCGCCGGGCTTCCTCGCCGAAAAACTCCAGCAGATTTGCGGCATAAGTGATCTCCGCGCGCGCTTCCGCCAGCGGCTTGCCTTCCTCGCGCGTGGTGGCGGCTGCGATCGCCTCGATCCGTTCGCGCATCAACTGTGCCGCGCGCTTCAGCACGGCGGCGCGCTCCAGCGGATCGGTGCGCCGCCAGCGGGCGAAGCCGCGCGCGCTCGCGGCCAAGGCATCGTCCAGGTCCTGGCGCTCGGCGAGCGGAAGATCGCCAATCGCCGCGCCAGTCGCCGGATTGATGACCGTGTGCGTGCACCGCCCTTCGCCAGAACGACGCGTGCCATCGATTGCCAGATACAGGGTCATGCCGTTCCCTCCGCTGCCATGGCGCGGATGCGCTCCACCATGGAATACAGTCCGTTCGTGCGCGTCGGCGAGATGCCCGGCCAGGCCGAGTTCTGCCAGGCGCGCGCGCGCGTCGATGCCGCGAATCTCGCCCGGCGTGCGATCCTGATAGAGCAGGAACAGCAACGCCACGAGGCCGCGCACGATGTGAGCGTCGCTGTCGCCGCGCAAGTGCAGCGCGCCGCCTGCGGCCGGTTCCGCCGTCAGCCACACCTGGCTGGAGCAGCCGCGCACCTTGTTGGCCTCGTTGCGTGCGGCCTCGGGCAGCGGTTCCAGCGTGCGGCCCAGGTCGATCAGCGCCCGGTAGCGATCCTCCCAGTCGTCGAACAGTGCGAGGTCCGCCTTGAAATCGTCGAATGTCGTCATGCGGCTAACATAAGGAGCAGGACCGGCTTACGCCAGCGCGACCCAGTGTCCGGCGTCCTGCCGCACACGGCCCTGCTGCTCGAGCGCGACCAGGTGCGCCAGCACGGACCGGCTGGCGGCAGGGTGCAGGATGCGCGGCGTCTGCACGTACAGCCGCTCGACCATGTCGCCGATCGCGCTCACGCCCTCGCCCAGTAACTGCAGGATCTGCGCCTCGCGCATCCGCCGATGGGTGAGCAGCCCGCGCACCAGCGCCTGCGGTTTCAACACCGGATCGCCGTGGGTCGGGTAGTAGATCGCATCGTCGCGCTCGAGCAGCCGGCGCAGCGACGCCAGATACTGCGTCATGTCGCCGTCCGGCGGCACGATGACGGTGGTCGACCAGCCCATGACATGGTCGCCGGTGAACAGCGCCTTTTCCTCCGCCAGCCCGAAGCACAGGTGGTTGGAGGTGTGGCCGGGGTCGCAAGCGCCGAAAGGGTCCAGCCCGGACCGCTGACCGTCGCACCGTCCGGCATGACCTGGTCCGGTGCATAGTCGGCGTCGAACGACTCCTCGACCTTGGGGCCCTCGTCCGGGAAGGACAGCGGCGCGCAGCCGACGATCGGCGCGCCGGTCAGGGCCTTGAGCGGCCGGGAGCCCGGCGAGTGGTCCCGGTGGGTGTGGGTGACGACGATGTGGCTGACCCGCTCGCCCAGCAGCGCGCAGCCGATGGCGTTGATGTGCTCGGGGTCATCCGGGCCGGGGTCGATGATCGCCACCGTACCGCGCCCGACGATGTAGGTGCCGGTGCCGGTCGCCGTGAACGGGCTGGGGTTCTTGGCGGTCAGCCGGCGCACCAGCGGCGAAAGCGTCACCACTTCCTCGTAGCCGCACGGGCGCGGGGTCACGAAGGGCGGCGGCGCGGGGTGCAGGATATCTTCGTCCATCGCCCGCCCCTTAGCCATTGCGAGGGCCAGTGGGAACCGGTTTTCGCGCGCTCAGTGTGCCAGCGCCTTGACGATTTCCTCGGTCATCTTCTTGGCGTCGGCGAGCAGCATCATGGTATTGTCGCGGAAGAACAATTCGTTCTCGACCCCGGCGTAGCCCGCCCCGCCCATCGAGCGCTTGATGAACAGCACGGTCTTGGCCTTTTCCACGTCCAGCACCGGCATGCCGTAGATCGGCGAGGTCTTGTCGGTCTTGGCGGCGGGGTTGGTCACGTCGTTGGCGCCGATCACATAGGCGACGTCGGCCTGGCCGAAATCGGTGTTGATGTCCTCCAGCTCGAAGACTTCGTCGTAGGGGACGTTGGCTTCCGCCAGCAGCACGTTCATGTGCCCGGGCATCCGCCCGGCGACCGGGTGGATGGCGTATTTCACCTCGACGCCTTCTTTCTTCAGCAGATCGCCCATCTCGCGCAGCACGTGCTGGGCCTGCGCCACCGCCATGCCGTAGCCGGGGACGATGATGACCTTCTCGGCGTTCTTCATGATGAAAGCAGCATCATCCGCCGAACCGCGCTTGTAGGGCCGGTCGACCTTCGGGCCGCTGGCGGCCGCCGCGCCGCTCTCCGCGCCGAAACCGCCGGCGATGACGCTGATGAACGAACGGTTCATCGCCTTGCACATGATGTAGCTGAGGATCGCGCCGGACGAGCCAACCAGCGCACCGGTAATGATCATCGCGGAATTATGCAGGGTGAAGCCCATGGCCGCCGCCGCCCAGCCGGAATAGCTGTTGAGCATCGAGACCACGACCGGCATGTCCGCCCCGCCGATCGGGATGATGAGCAGAAAGCCGATCAGGAAGCTCAGGGCCATCAGCAGCCAGAGCAGCGTGCCGTCCCCTGCGCCGCAGCGGGCGAATGCGCGAACATTGCGACCAGCGCCACAATGGCGATCAGCGTGCCGATGTTGATGACATGGCGCGCAGGCAGCAGGATCGGCGCGCCGGACATGTTGCCGTTCAGCTTCAGGAACGCGATGACCGAGCCGGAGAAGGTGATCGCGCCGATGGCGATGCCTAGGCCCATCTCGACCCGGCTGACCGGCAGGATGCCGCCGGCCGCATCGACGATGCCGAACGCCTGCGGGTTGAGGAATGCCGCCGCACCCACCAGCACCGCCGCCATGCCGACCAGGCTGTGGAAGCCGGCGACCAGTTGCGGCATCTGGGTCATGGCGATGCGCTGCGCCAGCACATAGCCGATGCCGCCGCCGATGGCGAGCGCAGCCAGGATTTCCGGGATGTTGGCCAGCCCGTGGGTCACCAGCGTGGTCACAACCGCAATCAGCATGCCGACCATGCCGAACATGTTGCCCTTGCGGCTGCTCTCCGGGCTGGAAAGGCCGCGCAAGGCCAGGATGAACAGGACGCCTGAGACCAGATACGCGAGGATGGCCCAGGCGGGCGTGGCGGCGTGTTCCATGAGCGTACCCCTGTCAGGCCTTTTCTCTTTTTCTTGTACATGCCGAGCATGCGCCGGGTGACCGCAAAGCCCCGAAGATATTGACCGCCGCCATCACGACCGCCAGCAGGCCAAGATATTTGGCGATGGGCGCGCCCTCGGCAGCGCTGGCGATCAACGCGCCGACGATGATGACAGAGGAAATGGCGTTGGTCACCGCCATCAGCGGCGTGTGCAGCGCCGGCGTCACCGACCAGACGACATAGTAGCCGACGAAGATCGCCATCACGAAGATCGAGAGTTGGTTCAGGAATTCCATTCTACGTTCTCCCTATGCCCTCCACCACGCTGCGCGTGGTCCCCTCCCCGTACCGGGGAGGAGCAGCAGGTCCTCCCCAGCGGGGAGGTGGCGGGCGCAGCCCGACGGAGGGGCGACGCGCATCGGCATGCACCAGAATGAGCCGCACTGACGCCTCAAGATCGTCTAGCACGTCGCGCGCAGCCAGCCGCAACGTCTCGACGCCCAACGTTGCGAGATACCGGTCTCGCTGACCATCACGGTCCGGCCGGTCAGCGCAGTCGTGCGCTGCACCGTCCACTTCGATCGCCAAACCCGATGCGGCGCAGTAAAGTCGAGCACATACGGTCCCGCTGGGTGCTGACGGCGGAACTTATGTCCCTGCGGTCGCATCCGCAGAACCTGCCAGAGCAGAACCTCGGGCAGGCTCATGGTCTGACGGAGCACCCGCGCTGACCTGATCGTGCGTGCAGGACCGCTCAGCATGATGCCCCTCCACCACGCTGCGCGTGGTCCCCTCCCCGTACCGGGGAGGAGCAGCAGATCCTCCCCAGCGGGGAGGGGCGGGCGCAGCCCGACGGAGGGGCCAGACACCCTCACCCCACCAGCCTTGGATGGACGATCGCGCCGTCGCGGGTCACCGTGATGCCGGCAATGATCTCGTCGTCGGCCGGCCATTTCGGCGCCTTCGTTTCCTTGTCCCAGAAGGTCGAGACGAAGGTGAACAGGTTGCGGGCGTAAAGGGCGGAGGCGTCCGCCGCCAGTCGGGACGGCACGTTCCGGTGGCCGACGATCTTGACGCCGTTGGCGGTGGTGACGACCTCGCCTGCGACGGAGCCTTCGACGTTGCCGCCACTTTCAACCGCCAGGTCGATCAGCACCGAGCCCGCGCGCATGGCCGCGACCATGGCGGCGCTCACCAGTCGCGGCGCGGGGCGGCCGGGGATGAGCGCCGTGGTGATCACGATGTCCTGCTTGGGGATGTGGCTGGCGATCAGCTCCGCCTGCGCCGCCTTGTATTCGTCCGACATCTCGGTCGCGTAGCCGCCGGTCCCTTCGCCTTCGATGCCCTTGACCTTCTCGACGAAGATCGCCTTGGCCCCAGGCTCTCGATCTGTTCCTTGGTGGCCAGCCGCACGTCGGTCGCGGACACGATGGCGCCGAGCCGGCGCGCGGTCGCGATCGCCTGCAGTCCGGCCACGCCGACGCCCATGATGAACACGCGCGCCGCAGGATGGTGCCGGCGGCGGTCATCATCATCGGCAAGGCACGGCCGTATTCGGAGGCCGCGTCCAGCACCGCCTTGTAGCCGGCAAGGTTAGACTGCGAGGACAGCACGTCCATGGACTGGGCGCGGGTGATGCGCGGCATCAGCTCCATGGCCATGGCGGTGACGCCGTGGTCGGCAAGCTGCTGCATCAGGTCGCGCGCGGTCAGCGCGTCCAGCGTCGACACCAGAACGCAACCCCTGGGCAGTGCGGTGATTTCGTCCGGCGCGGGCTTCTGCACCTTGAGCACGATCGCGGCCCCGGCCAGCGCTCCGGCGCGGTCGGCGACCGCGGCACCGGCGGCGGCAAAATCCGCATCCGCGATCGACGCGGCGAGCCCTGCGCCGGCCTCGACGGCAACCTCTGCGCCCAGGCCAATGAATTTCTTGACAGTCTCAGGCGTTGCCGCGACCCGGCGTTCGTGCGGCTGGGTTTCCCTCAGCACGGCAATCTTCATCGAGCATCTCCCCGGCGGTTTCAACCCGCGTATCGGGGAGCCTCTACGACCGGAACGCCGGCGTCAAGTCGTGAACCACAACACGACCCCAAACAGGATCAGCGACAAGGGAATGCCCCACTTCACGAAGCCCATGAAGCCCCGCCACGTGCGCTTGTGCTCGGCGTAATCCATGCTGTTCTGTTCAGCCATCGCGATACCCTCGAAACTGGATTTCCGCCTCATAAGCGGAGCCGCCCCGGATTGCCAAGAGGGAGCTATGCCAGCCCCGCAGCTTTCATGGCCTCCGCCTGGCGCGCGGCCAGCGCCTCTATCGAAAAGCCCTCGATCACGTCCTGAAAGAGCCGATACCAGTTCACATGCGCGCCCAGGTGCATGAACACGCCGCCCAGCCCGATCGCCGCCCGGTCCATGAACACGAATTCGCGCGGCGGCCTCACCCTCCCAGCTCCTTCAGGCGCGCATGAACCTTGGCGGCCTGCTCGCGCCCATACTGGCCCGGCTTGTCGTAGGTGTTGATCAGGCGCGGCTTGTCTTCGAGCAGCGGCGCATAGAGAAACGCCGCCCAGATGTTGAGGGTGTCGATCACCTCGGCGCTGAGGCCAGTGAAACCCCAGGTCTCATAGGCGTGCACCGCCAGATCGCGGTCGCCGTCACGCACCGCGCGATACAGATCGATCACGCCGCCGACGAACTTGGCCGGGAAGATGCGGATGCAGCCGTAGTCCAGCAGGTTTATGGTGAGATCGTCGCGTGCGGAGTAATTGCCCAGATGCGGGTCGCCGTGGATGACGCCATACTTATGAAACGGCACGTACCAGGCGCGGAACATGTTGATCGCAATCTGGTTGCGCACCGCCTGGTCGGCGTCCTTGTAGGTCAGAAGCGGCTTGCCGCTGAGCCAGGTCATGGTCAGCAGCCGGCGGGTCGACAGCGCCTCGACCACGTCCGGCACATGCACGTTCGGTTCGTCTGCGAGCATGTGGCGATAGAGCGCCATGTGCTTGGCTTCCAGCGCGTAATCCAGTTCCTCGCGCAGGCGTTCGGCGATTTCGTGGCGGATTTCGCTGGGGTCGATCGAGCGGTCGTACGCCCGGTACAGCCCGATCAGCATGTCGAGCTGCTTGAGGTCCGCCTCGATCGCCGATGCCATGTCCGGGTATTGCAGCTTGACCGCAACCGCCCGGCCGTCAAGCGTCGCCGCCCTGTGCACCTGGCCAAGCGAGGCGGCGGCCGCCGCCGTCTCCTCGAACGCGCTGAACTTGGCGCGCCAGTCGACCCCGAGTTCGGTTTTCATGCGCCGCTTGACGAACGGCCAGCCCATGGACGGCGCGTTGGCCTGGAGCTGCGCCAGCTTCTGGGCGTATTCGGGCGGCAGCGCCTCGGGGATGGTGGAAAGAATCTGCGCCACCTTCATCACCGGGCCTTTGAGGTTGCCGAGCGCTGCCGTCAGCTCCTCGGCGTGCCGCTCGGAATCGAGCTTGGCCCCAGCACGCGATTGGCGGCGAACTGCAGGCCCAGCCCGCCGACGGCTACGCCGACCCGCGCATAGCGCGACAGTCGGCCTGACATGCTGTTTGAATCGTCGTAGGTGTCGCTCACACCGAACAGGTAGGCCGCGCGCCGGATTTCGGCAATGCATCTCCGCGACGCGTGTCGTGGAATCGAAGTTCGCCCCACCATGATATCGGGCGATCAAGCGAACTTCGATTCTGAAAACGACACGAGAAACAATGTTTTGCCCGTGTCCTGAATCTGAAATCCAACCGCGCCTGATATTGGATGCAGCGGATTTCAGATTCAGGGCACTAGGCGGTGTATAAACAAAATTTACCATTGTCCCGTATTGAGACAACAAGCCGTCCAATATTGGAACATCCTGCCCATGAACACGGTGCTGATCGCCGAAGACGAACCGAGCCAGCGGCGCGCGCTTGCCGCCATCGCCAGCCGGGCGGGCTTTGCGGTGCTGGAGGCGGAGACGGGACAGCAGGCCCTCGACATCCTGCTGGGGCCGAGCGGCGCGCAAATCTGCGCCCTGATGGCCGACCTGCAAATGCCGAAGATGAGCGGGCTGGAGCTTGTGAAGGCGATCCGCCCGCAACGCCCGCGCCTGCCGATCATCGTGCTGACCGCGCATACGACCTTGAGCAACGCCGTCGAGTCGATGCGCGCCGGCGCCAACGATTTCATCGCCAAGCCGGCAAGCCCTGAGCGCATTCGCGCCGCGCTGGCGACTGCGACCAACGAGAGCATCGCCGACGGCGAACTGCGCCCGCTGTCGGAAAAGCTGGGCGCACATCTGACCTTCGAGCAACTGGTCGGCGAGTCCCCGCAGTTCCTGCGTGCCGTCTCGCTGGCGCGCCGCGCCGCCAATTCCTCGGCGCCGGTACTGATCGAAGGCGAGAGCGGCGTCGGCAAGGAGCTGATCGCCCAGTCCATCCATTCGGCGAGCCCGCGCGCCAACGGCCCGTTCGTCGTGGTGAACTGCGGCGCGCTGCCGGCGCAACTGGCGGAAAGCCTGCTGTTCGGCCATGAAAGGGCGCGTTCACCGGGGCCATCGACCGGCACATGGGCAAGTTCTCCGACGCCAACGGCGGCACCCTGTTCCTTGACGAAATCGGCGAGCTGTCGCTGGACCTGCAGGTGAAGCTGCTGCGGGTGCTGCAGGAGGGCGAGGTCGAGCCGGTGGGCAGCCGGACGCCACAGAAGGTCGACGTGCGTGTGGTCAGCGCGACCAACCGCGAGCTGGCGGTCGAGTCCGCGCAGGGCCGCTTCCGGGAGGACCTCTATTATCGCCTGAACGTGGTGCAGTTGACCATCCCGCCGCTGCGTGAACGCCGGGAAGACATTCCGGCGCTGATCAACCACTTCATCGCCCGCACCGCAGCGCTGGAGAATATCCACGTGCGCGGTGTCTCGGAGGAGGCGATGACCCTGCTGACCGCCTTCGACTGGCCGGGCAACGTCCGCCAGTTGCAAAACGCCATCTTCCGGGCAGTGGTGCTGTGCGACAGCGACCGGCTGAGCATGCGCGATTTCCCGCAGATTCTGGCGCAGGCGCAACGGGCGGAGCGCGCCGCGCCGGCGCTGCAGGCGGCGGAGACGCCAGCGGCGGCCCCGGTGCTGCCGCGCCGGTCGACCGTATCCAGTTGACGGATTCGCGCGGGCACGTGCGCGCGCTGCAGGACCTGGAAGCCGACGCCATCCGCTTCGCCGTCGCCCGCTATCGCGGCCGGATGAGCGAGGTGGCGCGCCGGCTCGGCATCGGACGCTCGACCCTCTACCGGCGTCTGGCGGAACTCGACATCAGCGTGGACGAAGCCGCCGGCATTTAGCAGAACAACCTATTGAGGCTCCACAGTCAGAGCGTGATTTACGCCATCGGTTGACGCAAAATGCTTCAACCTCACCCGATCAGGCTCTATGGTGCGACCATGCTACGCGCCCTACACCTCACACCGGATTTCGCCATCGCTGGCCAGATCGACGCAGCGGATGTCGCCGAGATCGCCGCGTCCGGCTTTCGCGCCATCATCAACAACCGCCCCGACGACGAAGTGCCCGGCCAGCCGTGCTGCGCTGACATCGCGCAGGCCGCGATCGAGCACGGGCTTGGCTACTATCAATTCCCGTGCACCCGGGGCCGCTCGATTTCGAGACCCTGCTGGCGACCAGCGCCGTGATCGACGCCTGCCAGGGGCCGGTGCTGGCCTTCTGCCGCTCCGGCGCGCGCTCGACCATGGTCTGGGCGGCAGCGCGCGCCCTGGCGGGTGACGCACCGGAGCAGCTCTGCGCCGCCGCCGCCAACGCTGGCTACGACCTCACCCCGATGATCGACTCCTGCGCGCTTTGGCGGGATCGCAACACACCCCATCCTGACAGAGCTGGCGAACGCGCCGCATCGCCTTACAGAGATTTTTCAAAAGCTTCGCGAGGTTGCCCACATGTTTCCCCGCCTGATTGCGCTTGCCCTTGCCCTGCTGTCCGCCCCTGCCGCGGCCCAGTCCATTCCCGCTATCGGGTCGGATGCCGACGCCTGCGCGCCCGACGCGCACGAGACCGCGCTGCGCGTCGAAATCACCGGCTTCAAGGATCGAAAAGGTCAGGTGCGGCTCGAGATATACTCAACCGACTCGGGCGAGTTTCTCGGCAACAGCCGCAAGCTGGTGGAAGGCGGCAAGGTCTTCCGCCGCATCGATGCTCCGACGCCGCAGGCCGGCGCGGTCTACTCCTGCATCCGCCTGCCAGGGCCCGGCACATACACGCTCGCCGTGCTCCATGACCGCAACCTCAACGGCAAGTTCAGCCTGTTCACTGACGGTGTCGGCTTTCCCAACAGGGCCAGGCGCATCTACCGCAAGCCGACCGTCGCGGAGGCGGAATTTACCGCAACAGCCGGGCTCAACACCATGACGGTGCCGCTCTTCTATCCCTGACCCGGAGCCAGCCCACTGTTTCTCTTGTGAATTTTGCAATCGAAGCTCGCTCGGCCGCCCGATATCAGTCTGCGAACCTCGATTCCGCGACACGAGGGGCTTTTCCCGTCGCCACCGATGCGGTATCCTTGCACATGCATGAACCGGGCCAACGTGAATTACCGGTTAGAATTCGTTAACGATCCTCGCTTAGACCATTTTCAAATGGAAAGCCGGCCTCCGCTCTTCCTGAAAATGCCCGGGGTCCGGACAAGGTTTCGATGATGCTTGAAGAGATTGCCACGACAGAAAAGCTCTTCGGCGCAGATGTGCGCCCCAGCGCGGACCCCGGTCTGGACATCGTGTCGATCGGCAAGAGCTATGACCGCCGGGCGGTGCTGCGCGATGTCTCGCTCTCCGTGCGTCGTGGCGAAGTGGTGGGCCTGCTCGGCCCGAACGGTGCCGGCAAAACGACCTGCTTCTATTCGATCATGGGCCTCGTCGTCCCCGATCATGGGCGGATTCTGCTGGACGGGCACGATATCACCGGCCTGCCCATGTATCGGCGCGCCGCGCGCGGCCTTGGCTATCTGCCGCAGGAGACCTCCATTTTCCGTGGTCTGAGCGTCGAGGACAATATTCTCTCGGTTCTCGAGGTCGTGGAAGGCGACAGCCGGGCACGCGCGGCGCGGCTGGACGAACTGCTGGACGAGTTCTCGCTGACCAAACTGCGCAAATCCTCCGCCATGGCGCTGTCCGGAGGCGAGCGCCGTCGCGCCGAAATCGCCCGCGCACTCGCCGCGTCGCCTTCGATCATGCTCCTCGACGAACCGTTCGCCGGCATCGACCCGATTTCGATTTCCGATATCCGCACGCTCGTGCGTCACCTGAAGCAGCGCGGCATCGGCGTGCTGATCACCGACCACAATGTGCGCGAAACCCTCGATATCGTGGACCGTGCCTGCATCATCTATGATGGCCGGGTTCTGTTCGAGGGCACGCCGCGCGACCTCGTCGCCGATGTGCAGGTACGCCGTGTGTACTTAGGCGAAAATTTCCAACTCTGATCTATTCCTGACCCCATGGCCATTGGACCCCGCCTCGACCTGAGACAAAGCCAGCAGCTGGTGATGACCCCCAGCTGCAGCAGGCGATCAAGCTGTTGGCGCTGAGCAACCTGGAGCTTGAAGGCTTTGTCATCGCCGAGCTGGAGAAGAACCCCTGCTGGAGGTCGGCGAGGACTCGGGCGAGCGGGACGCGAACGACTCGGAAGGCGATGGCGACGATGGCGATGGCCTGGACGATCGCGAGACCCTGACGGCATCCGACACCGCCCTCCTGCGCGACGACATCGCGGAAGGAACAACGCCCGAAGGCGCGCTGGACATCTCCCTCGACGACAATGTGTTCCAGCACGACTCCCCGAGCGACCGCGCCGGCGACACCGATGGCATGCTCAGCGGCATGGAAGGCTTGAGCCTCAGCGGGACCGGCAGCATCGCCGAAGGCGGCGACTATGACGATACGTCCGGCCTCAACGCCACGCTGGTGGCGGAAACCTCCCTGCAGGACCATCTGCTGGCGCAGGTCGGCGAGGCGTTCGGCGACCCGGCGCTGCGCTTCATTGCGACCCACCTTGCCGACCTGGTTGACGAAGCCGGCTATATCCGCGACCCGCTCGCAGACATCGCCTTCCGCCTCGGTATTCCGGAAGCCGTCGTGGAAGACGTCCTCAAGGTGATGCAGACGTTCGACCCGAGCGGTGTATGCGCGCGCAATCTCACGGAATGTCTGAAAATCCAGGCGCGCGAGCAGGATCGGCTGGACCCGGCGATGTCCTGCTTCCTCGAGCATCTCGAACTGCTCGGCCGGGGCGATCTGGCGCAGCTCCGCCGTATCTGCCGGGTCGACGACGAGGACCTCCACGACATGATCCAGGAGGTCCGCCAGTATAATCCCAAGCCCGGCCTCGCCTTCGGCGGCGAGCGCGCGCAAACCGTGGTGCCGGACATTCTGGTCCGCCGCTCCCCTGAAGGCGGCTGGGGCGTCGAACTGAACAGCGCCACCCTGCCGCGCGTTCTGGTCAATCGCCGCTACTATGTCGAACTGGCCAGCCGGACCGGCAACCGTACCGACAAGGCATTCCTCTCGGAATGCCTGCAATCCGCCAACTGGCTCACCAAGGCGCTCGACCAGCGGGCGCGCACCATCCTCAAGGTCGCGACGGAACTGGTGCGGCAGCAGCAGGACTTCTTCGAACACGGCGTGCGCAACCTTCGCCCGATGAACCTGCGCGTCATCGCCGAGGCGATCGGCATGCACGAGTCGACCGTGTCCCGCGTCACCACGGCGAAGTATCTGTCCTCGCCCCGCGGGCTCTACGAGCTGAAATACTTCTTCACATCCGCCATCCAGGCCGCCGACGGCGGCGAGGCGCATTCCGCTGAAGCGGTAAAGCTGCGAATTCGCGAACTGATCGACGCGGAAGACCCCAAGGCCATCCTCTCGGACGACAAGCTCGTGGACATCCTGCAGCGCGAAAGTTTCGACATCGCCCGGCGAACCGTGGCAAAGTACCGCGAAGCCATGCGCATCCCTCCAGCGTCGAGCGCCGGCGCGCGAAAGCGATCGCCAACGGCGGCAATGGAACAGCAGGCTGGCAAGGCGGTGCCCAGAGGTAGATATTCTGCGACAACCTCTTGAAATGCCTGCACAGGTGACTGAGGTTACAAGAATGAGAAGCGCGAAAAGCGCCGTGTCCAACCCTCAAGCAAGGGAGCCCCTCATGGATATCCGTGTCTCTGGCCGCAACATCGATCTCGGCGATGCCTTTCCGCGCACGCGCGTGCGCGTCTGGAAGAAATCGCCGATAAATATTTTTCCCGATCGCTCCGCGCCCAGGTGACCATGAGCCGGGATGAGGGCGGCACTGGATTTCATGCCTACTGCGCCCTGCACGTTCGACAGGAATCATGCTGAAGGCCGAGGGTAATGGCGGCGATGCGCGCTCGGCTTTCGATCTCGCCTCAAGCCGCATCGAGAAGCAGTTGCGCCGGTACAAGCGCCGCCTCACCAATCACCATGGCAATGGCGTCGCCGAGCCGGATACGCTCGACCTCACGCCGGCCGCCTATGTCGTGTTCCAGTCGCTCGACCGCGAGTCGGAGGACGAGCTGCCGGAAGCACAAAGCCCCGTGATTGTCGCCGAAATGCCTTCAGACATCCCAGAGGTCAGCGTGTCGGACGCCGTGATGCTGCTGGACCTGCGCAATACGCCGGCGCTGCTGTTCCGCAACGCTGCCAACCGGCGCCTGTCGATGGTGTATCGTCGGGAGGACGGCAACGTCGCCTGGGTCGAACCGCAGGACAATCCATCCGCCTGAAGGCACGGCCTGTCTCAGGAAGCATTTAAGACCGGTGCCCTGATCGTCACGTGCCTAGAAACTTTTCGCCAGCCCATGGATTGGTGAGAATTTTGCTGTATTGCGGCTGCACTGCAGCCCAGCTGCAGACTATGTTTTGAGAAGACCATGGATGTATCCTCGTTGTTTTCGCCTGCCGCGGTCGCGGCGCGTCTGCGCGCCGGGTCGAAGAAGCACCTGCTGACGAGTCTGGCCGACATCGCGGCGCGCGCCTACGGCATCGATGCGGCGCAGGCCCTGGCGGCGGTGCAGGAGCGCGAGAAGCTGGGGTGACAGGGGTCGGCAACGGCATCGCCATTCCGCATGCCAAGCTCCCCGGCCTTGACCGCCTGATCGGCATTTTCGTCACCCTGGAGCAGCCGGTGGACTATCAGTCCATCGATAGCGCGCCTGTCGACATCGCGTGCATGTTGCTCGCGCCGACGGACGCGGGCGCGAGCCATCTTCAGGCACTGGCGCTGGTCTCGCGCATGCTGCGCCAGCATGGCCTGTGCGAAAGCTGCGCGGTGCCCTCAACGACGACGCGCTGCTGGCGATCCTCCTGCGCGGCGAGCAGCCGAAAGCCGCCTGATCAACACAGTTCGCCGGGGCCGACGACGTCGCTCAGCTTCGGCTGGCGGCCGCTGACGTCCAGCACCACACGCCCCATGGTGCCGCGATCCGCCGCCGAGCGGATCGCCTCCGTCCCCTGATCGAAGGCAAACACCTGACCGATCGCGGGCTGGAGCTTGCCCGCCTTGTACCATGCCACCAGCTCTTCCAGATTGTCCGCCTGTACATCCGGGTGCAGGCGCGCATAGGCGCCCACTGCACGCCGATCAGCGCCGCGCCGCGCGCATGCAGGGCGTTGGGCGAGATCGGCGCTACCGGACCGGCGGCGAACCCCATGATGAGATGGCGCCCGCACAGCGCCAGCGAGCGCAGCGCCGACTCGGCCTCTTCCCCGCCGACCGGGTCGAACACCACGTCGACGCCTGCCCCGTCGGTCAAAACCTTCAGCGCTTCCCGCATGTCGATATCGGTGTAGTTGATCCGATGGTCCGCGCCGAAGCGCTTGGCCAGTTGCAGCTTCTCGTCGGTGGACGCCGCCGCGATGACACGCGCGCCCAGCATCTTGGCGACCTCGATCGCGGCAAGCCCGCTGGCACCGGCCGCGCCCAGCACCAGAACGGTCTCCCCGGCCTGCAGCGCCGCGCGCTGTTTCAGGGCATGATGCGCCGGGGCGTAGGTCAGGATGAACCCCGCCGCCGTCGTATAGGCCATGCCTTCCGGGATCTCGACCACGGCATCGCTCGGCACCACGACGAATTCGGCAAAGCCGCCGGCGCTCGTCAGCGCGATGACATGGTCGTCGACCGCGATGTCTTGGACGCCCGGCCCCACGGCATCGATCACCCCGGCCACCTCGGACCCCGGCGTGAACGGCAGCGACGGCTTCGGGCTGGTCATGCCCTGCACGAGCAGCAGGTCGTTCGCGCTGACGCCGGCCGCCATGACGCGGATGCGCACTTCACCCGGCCCCACATCCGGCGTGAGCACCTCGCGCTGTTCAAGCGCCCCTGCGGGCTGAAGGTTTCACATATCAGCGATTTCATCGTGTCGTCCCTCACGTCGGCGCAGCGCTTTGCCCAGCCTATTATTGTTCGCCCTTGGCGGCCTTGCGCAGAAATTCAGCCAGCAGGCGCAATTCCGCCTCGCGCGGCGAGCTTCGCCGCCAGGCCAGAGCGATGGTACGGCGGGCGCGCGGGCCGCTCAGGGGCGCGCGAGAACATGCGTGTCGTTGAGGATGCCGCAGTCGATGGCCATCTGCGGCAGCAGCGTCATCCCGAGCCGGTTGTCGACCATCTGCACCATGGTGTGCAGCGAGGTGCCGAGCACGGCGCGATTGATCCGCAGCTCCGGCCGTTCGCAGGCGATCAGCACCTGGTCGCGCAGGCAATGGCCGTCCTCGAGCAGCAGCAGGCGCTCGCCTTCGATTTCCGCCGGCGCGATGGTCGCAGGCGGTGGCGCGAATTCCTGCTCATGGAAGGCGACCGAAAACGCATCCTCGAACAGTTCCGCCACTTCCACTTCGCCGCAGTTGTAGGGCAGCGCCAGCAGCACGCAGTCGATCTGGCCGCGCAGCAGCTCCTCGCACGCGGCATGGCTCATTTCCTCGCGCAGGAACAGCTTGAGATCGGGATAGGTGGAGCGCAGCGCCGGCAGGGTTCTCGGCAGGAAGAACGGCGCGATGGTCGGGATCACCGCCAGGCGCAGTTCTCCGCTCAGCGGCCGCCCGGACGCCTGCGCCATCTGCGCGATCTCGGTCGCCTCGCGCAGCACGACATACGCCTTGCGCGCGACCTGCTCGCCCAGGGCCGTGAACGACACGACACGCTTGGTCCGCTCGACCAGCACGGCGTTCAGCCCGGTCTCCAGTTCCCGCAGGCCGGCCGACAAGGTGGACTGGGTGACGAAACAGGCGTCCGCCGCCCGCCCGAAGTGATTGTGCTGATGCAGGGCGATAAGATACTGCAACTGCTTGATGGATGGCAGGAACATGCATGGCCCCGTTGCGACAGGCCCTGTATTCCATCGCCGGTTTCGCGATGCAAGCCGCCACGGTAGTGTCTCAGTTTGAAAAGTCCGCTCGTGGTGAGCTTGACGAACCACGAGCCGCTCACTCCTTCGTCAAGCTCAGGGTGAGCGGCAAAATTTCAAACTGAGACACTACTGCCGCCACTGCCTCGTGGGTCAACGTAAAGTCAGCAGCCTCTTATCAACAATTTAGACCATGATTCACGTTTCAGCTTGATTCAATCTGAAACGATCAAGGTCTAGAGGCGGCGCGCGACCAGCGCCTTCAGGTCGGCCTCGGAGCGGGCACCCATATGGCTGATGACCTCCGCCGCGCAGATGACGCCCATGCGCCCGCACGTCTCAAGCGGCAGGCCCTTGGCCAGCCCGGCGAGGAAGCCGGCGGCGAACAGGTCGCCGGCGCCGGTGGTGTCGACCACATGCACGCCCGGCTCGGCCAGAACGACGTGCGTTTCGTCGCCCGCGACGATGACCGCCCCTTCTCCGACCGGGTGATCGCCACGATATCGCAGGCGTCGCGCGCCCAGGCGACCGCTGCGTCGAAATCGTCGGTGCCGGTCAGCGCCTTGATCTCCGCCTCGTTGGCGAACAGGATGTCGATGTGATTGGGGACCAGCTCCAGAAACTCGTCGCGGTAGCGGGCGACACAAAAGGAATCCGACAGGGTGAGCGCCACCTTGTTGGCCTGGCGGTGCGCGATCTGGATCGCGGCCATGAACGCTTCCTTGGCTGCGGGCGGATCCCAGAGGTAGCCTTCAAGGTAGATGACTTCCGCGCGGGCGATCTGCGCGGCGTCGAGGTCGCTCGGGTTGAGGCCCTGGCTGGCGCCGAGAAAGGTGTTCATGGTGCGCTGGCCGTCTGGCGTCACCAGAATCAGGCAGCGCGCGGTCGAGGCACCATCCGCCGCGGCATCGGTCGCATACTCGACGCCAGCGGCGCGGATGTCGTGCGCGAACACTGCGCCCAGCTGATCGTCGCGCACCTTGCCGATGAAGCCCGCCGGCACGCCAAGCGCCGCGATTCCGGCAATGGTGTTGGCAGCCGAGCCGCCGGAAATCTCATGACCCGGCCCCATGAGGCCATACAGCCGCTCGGCTTCCGCCTCGTCGATCAGGCGCATCGACCCTTGACCAGCGCCTGCGCCGTCAGGAAATCGTCTGTGGCGTGGGACAGCACGTCCACGATCGCATTGCCGATACCAAGAACTGCAAGCCGTTGGTCGCTCATGTCGATGTCTCCGAAGGAAATTCCGTAATGCCGCCCGCATACCGGGCGGGGCGCGCCATGGCAACCGCGGCGGGCGGGTACATCTGATGCTGCGCGCCTTCAGCTTGAGCCTTGAACAGATGGCCAGCGGCCGGATGCTGCTGATCCTGCTGGTCTCCAGCCTGATCTCGGTGGCGCTGTTTGCCGGCCTCTGGTTCGGGCTCGACCGGGTGCTGGACGGCATCGACCCTGCCGGCTGGCCCGGCTGGCTGCGCTGGGTCTGGACGCGCGGGCAGGACGCCGGCGGCATCGTGCTGGCGATCCTGGCCGCGGTACTGCTGTTTCCCGCCGTCGCGACCGCCGTCATGGGCCTGTTCCTCGATTTCGTCGTCGATGCGGTGGAGGCCCGGCATTACCCGCAGGCCAGGGCCGTGCGGTCCGTTGGACTGGTCCAGGGGCTTGGCCTGGCGCTCGGCTCCGCCCTGCGCATGCTGCTGTGGAACCTGGCGGCGCTGCCGGCCTATCTGGCGCTGCTGTTCACGGCTGTCGGCCCGATTGTGTTGTTCATGGCCATCAACGGCGTGCTGCTGGGGCGCGATCTGTTTCAGCTTGTGGCGCTGCGGCATCTGCCGCCCGACGCCGAGCGCACCCTGCGCCGGGAGAACCGCGGCGGCGTGACCGGGCTTGGCGTCGCGGCATCCCTGCTCTATCTGGTGCCGGTGCTGAACCTGCTCGCCCCGCTTCTCGGTGCCGCCATGGCAACCCACATGGTGCACCGCGCGCTCGTGTCCCGAATCTGAAATCCGTTACACCCAATATCAGGCGCGGTTGGATTTCAGATTCGAGAAGGACACTATCAAGATATTGTTTCTCGCGTCGTTTTCAGAATCGAAGTTCGTGCATAAACCCGATATCACAGTGTAGCGAACTACGATTCCGCGACACTAGAGGGGCAGGCATGACACGCGACGCAGCGCTGATCCTTGTCATGTTTCTCGCCGCCTGCGCCCAACCGCAGACCGCGACCCACGCCGTGCAGTTACCGCCGCCGCCCCGCCGCCAGCACCGACGACCGCCTGGGCCATCGGCCAGACGCCGGACGCCGTGATCGCGCGCTTCGGCCCGGCCACCTTCGAGCGCGGCACGTCGACGGCGCGCCACCTCCAGTTCGCCTATGCGCCCTGCATCCTGGACGTGTATTTCTACCCGCCGCAGCCGGGTGCAACCCCGCTCGGCACATATGTTGACGCGCGATCCGAGCGCGGCCCGCCCATGGACCCGGTCGTGTGCATGAGCGCCCAGCGCGAGCGCCGGGTCAACCCGCAGAAATTTCTGCGCCAGGCGGACGGCGACGCCGCACTGCCAGCGCATTAACCATTCTTGATTGCCGGAATTTTTACCGGGCCGCGGTATTCCCGGCCACATGGAAGACGTACAATCGTTCACGGACTCAGGGGCAAACGTCGAGACGTGGATCCTGGAGGCAGCGCGGGATGCGACCCCGCCAGCCCCGGCACCGACGCGGCTCGGGCGCATCGTTTCCATTTCCGGGCTAAGCCTGGTCGCCCAGATCGACCCGGAAACCTGCGGTGCCGGCGGCACGGCGGAACTGCGCAAGGGCGAGATCGTGCGCATGCACTGCGGCGCGCACCGAGTGTTCGGCATGGTGACCGGACTTTCCATTCCGATGCCGGAAAACGACGGCCGTGCTGAGCTTTATCTCGCCGAGATCGAGCTGGTCGGCGAGACGACGCCGGAGTCGAACGGACGCTTCAACCGCGGAGTCTCGCGCCACCCGGCCCTTGGCGAGATTCTCTTCCTGGCGACGCCCGACGATCTGGAGACCATCTATAACTTCTCCTGCGGGGCAGCCATCGCCATCGGCACGCTGCACCAGGCCGAAGACCGGCGTGCCTATGCCTCCGTCGACGGCATGCTCGGCAAGCATGTCGCCATGCTCGGCTCAACCGGGTCCGGCAAGTCCTGCGCCGTGGCGCTGCTGCTGCGTCGCCTGCTCGACCGGCACGCCCGGGCGCACATCGTGCTGCTCGACATGCACGGCGAATATGCAGCGGCGTTTCCGAACCGCGCCGAAGTCCTCACGCCGCAGACCATGGACCTGCCCTACTGGCTGTTCACCGCTGACGAACTGGCGGAGATCATCGTCGGCAACCGTGATGCCGGAGCGCACGCGGACGAGGCAATCCTGCTGTTGAAGGAACTGATCCCGGCGGCGCGGCGCGCCTACGCCAAGACCATCCAGTTCCCCGAGCATCTGGTGATGCTCGACACGCCGACCCCGTATGCCCTGCGCGAGGTAATCCGGCTGATCGAAGAGCATATGGGCCGGTTCGACAAATCCCAGCCGCTGATCGCCGCGCGCTGGCTGAAGAACCGGCTTGAGACCCTGCGGGCGGATACACGGTTCGGCTTCATGTTCGGCGGCATCACCGTGCGCGACACCATGGCCGACATCATGCGGCGCATGTTCCGCATTCCGGTCGATGGCAAGCCGCTGACCATCGTCGACCTCTCCGGCGTGCCGTCCGAGGTGCTGAACGTCGTGCTGTCGGTGCTGTGCCGGATCACGTTCGATTTTGCGCTGTGGAGCCGCGGCGAGCACCCGATCCTGCTGGTATGCGAGGAAGCGCACCACTATGTGCCCGCGGACCCGAAATCCGGTTTCGAGCCGACCAAGAACGCCGTGGCGCGCATCGCCAAGGAAGGCCGCAAATACGGGCTGTCGCTGGCGATTGTCAGTCAGCGCCCGGCCGAAATCGACCCGACGATCCTCTCGCAGTGCAATACCGTGGTCGCGTTCCGCATCACCAATGCCGGGACCAGGACATCGTGCGCGGCGTGATGGCGGACAGTGCGACCGGCCTGCTCGATTTCCTGCCGTCGCTTTCGACGGGCGAGGCGATCATGACCGGCGAGGCGTTCCCGGTGCCGCAGCGCGTGGCGCTGGACGAGCTGCCGGAAAACCAGCGGCCGCGCTCCGCGACCGCCGACTTCTCGGCCAAGTGGAGCACAGCCGATGCCGGCGCGGACAGCGTGGCGGCGATCGTCGACCGCTGGCGCCGCCAGAGCCGCTAGAGTCTTTCCGGTCCAGGCTGATCAGGCCCCTCCCCTTCAGGGGAGGGGTTGGGAGGGGATATTGGACAGACGTGGCCTGACAGGCCCCACCCCGTCCCTCCCCTGAAGGGGAGGGAGAATCCGCCTCGATCTGACCCGGAAAACTCTCAAGTCATCAAACGCTAGAATACCGGCTGCTGGGCGGGGTCGAACGGCGTGACATCCGCGTCGTCGCCACCATGGATGCCGCACTCGGTCTTGTCCCAGCCGCGCCAGCGGCCGGCGCGCGGGTCTTCGCCCGGCTTCACCACGCTGGTGCAGGGCATGCAGCCGATCGAGAGGTAGCCCTGCGCTTCCAGCGGATGGCGCGGCAGCGCGTGGGTCTCGAAATAGGCGTCGAGATCGGCCTTGGCCCAGCCGGCCAGCGGGTTGATCTTCAGCTTGCCCTTCTCGACCTCGAACAGCGGCAGGTTGGTGCGCGTCTTCGCCTGGAAGCCTTTGCGCCCGGAAATCCACACCTCGACGTTTGCAAGCGCGCGGTCGAGCGGTTCGACCTGCGCACGGCGCAGCAGCCATCCGGGTCGTAGGACCAGCGCAGCTGCTGCGGATCGACCGCCGCCAGCCGGTCCGCATCCGGCATCACGCTCTCGACCCCGGTCAGGCCGAGGCGTGCGATCAGGGTGTCGCGATAGGCCAGGGTCTCCGGGAACAGCCGCAGGGTGTCGACGAAGATCACCGGCGTCGCCGGTTCAGCGGCGGTAACCATATGCAGCAGCACCGCCGACTCGGTGCCGAACGACGACACGACGCTGACCCGACCGGGCAGCAGCTCGGTCAGCACTTCGCGCAGCATGTCCTGCGTCGGCGCGCCCGCGAACCGGGCGTTGAGCGCATCCGCGTCAGCCTGTGTCCAGATGCGGATGACGTCCGGCGTATGCGTCTCTGCGGCTTCAATCGTCACGGGGACAGATAGGTCATGAGGACCTCCTCAGGTGCCAGACGGGCGCGCGCGGATCGCTGCCGCGCTGGTAGACATAGGCATAGCGGTCAAGCGCTGCCTTGGCGGCTTCGGCGCTGACCGCGGGATTGAGGACGAACTGATCGATGCCGCAGCGGGCCATGAAGGCGATCTGATCGGCCAGGACGTCGCCGACAGCGCGCAGCGCGCCGGTATAGCCAAGACAATCCCGCAGGATGCGCGCCGACGAATAGGCGCGGCCGTCGCGGAATTTCGGGAACACCAGGTCAATGAGGTCCAGACGCGGCAGATGGTCGGCGAGCGTGCGGGCGTCATCCTCCGGCATCAGGCGCACGCCGCGCGCGGGCGTCTCGGCCAGGCGCTTGAGGTCGACCACGGCCGCGCCGTCCGCAGGCACGTCCGCCGAGCCCGGCACATAGCTCCAGTCCAGCGCCGCATCGCGCAGGTTGAGCCGCACGCCGGAGACGTCCACGTCGATGGCGGCGCGCTCCTGCTCCCGGCGCTCGATCGCGGGGTTAGCCATAAACGGCCTCCTTGAAGGTCTGGGCCGGTGCGGCGGTAGGTGTCGAGGAAGCGCTCGCCGGGCTGGCGGACGCCGCGATAATGCTCGATGACTTTTCCACCGCGTCGATCACGCCGGCTTCATCGAAGCCGGGGCCGAGGATTTCCGCGACCGACGCGTCCTCCGCACCCGAACCGCCCAGCAGCAACTGGTAATTCTCGACCCCTTACGGTCGACGCCGAGGATGCCGATGTGGCCGGCGTGGTGGTGGCCGCAGGCGTTGATGCAGCCGGAGATCTTGATCTTCAGCTCGCCGAGATCCGCCTGGCGGCTCCAGTCGGCGAAGCGCTCATGAAGCTTCAGCGCCAGCGGGATCGAGCGGGCGTTGGCGAGGCTGCAATAGTCCAGCCCCGGGCAGGCGATGATGTCCGAGACCAGGCCGACATTCGCGGTGGCAAGGCCGATCTCGGCCAGCCTGCGCCAGATCGCCGGCAGATCGGCGGAGCGGACGTGCGGCAGCACCAGGTTCTGCTCGTGAGTGACGCGGATTTCCCCGAAGGAACAGGCATCGGCCAGTGAGGCAATGGCGTCCAGCTGGTCAGCGGACGCATCCCCGGAATGCCTGCCGTGCCGTCCGCGTTCAGGGGCTTGAGGCTGATGGTCGCAACCCTGTAGCCCTGTGCCTTGTGGCTGGCCACGTTGCGCTGGACCCACTGGGCGAACGCCGGCTCGGCCGCCAGCGCCGCCTCGAACGCCGCATCGGTTGCAGTGGCGTCGAACGGCGGCGGCGCGAAGAAGGCGGCGATCCGCGCGATCTCGGCATCCGGCGCATCGACACCCTGCTTCAGGATCGACTGCCATTCTTCATCGACCTGGCGCGAGAACTCCTCCGCGCCGATCTCGTGCACGAGGATCTTGATGCGCGCCTTGTAGATGTTGTCGCGGCGGCCGTAGCGGTTGTAGACCCGCATGATCGCCTCGACATAGCTGAGGAACTGCGCAGTCGGCAGGAACGGCTTGATCAGCTTGCCGACAATCGGCGTGCGGCCCATGCCGCCGCCCACATAGACCTCGAAGCCCGTTTGCCCGCCGGCGTCCTGCACCATGCGCAGGCCGATGTCGTGGAACAGGATGGCGGCGCGGTCGCTGGGTGCGCCGGTCATCGCCACCTTGAACTTGCGCGGCAGGTAGGAAAATTCCGGGTGGAAGGTCGAATACTGGCGCAGCAGCTCGGCCCAGGGGCGCGGGTCCGCCACTTCCTCGGTGGTCGCGCCGGCGAACTGGTCGGTGGTGATGTTGCGGATGCAGTTGCCGGAGGTCTGGATGGCGTGCATCTCGACGTCCGCAAGCGCCTGCAGGATGTCGCCGGCCTCCTCCAGCTTGATCCAGTTGTACTGGACGTTCTGGCGGGTGGTGAAGTGCGCATAACCCTTGTCGTAGCGCCGGGCGATGTGCGCCAGCTGGCGCACCTGCGCCGAGGACAGCGTGCCGTACGGGATGGCGACCCGCAGCATGTAGGCATGGAGCTGCAGGTACAGGCCGTTCATCAGCCGCAGCGGCTTGAACTGGTCTTCGGTCAGTTCGCCGGCCATGCGGCGGGCGATCTGGTCGCGAAACTCGTCGACCCGGGTCTGGACGATCGCCTTGTCGAAATCGTCGTACCGGTACATGTGCGCCTGAACCGGCGCGGTGCGCAGCGCTGCAAGGCTCATGCCTTTGCTCCCATTCTGAAGTCCGCCTGCTTGCCAAGGTCCGGCCGCACGCTCGGGCCAAACGCCCGCACCCGCTCGCGCGCACGCACGGGCAGCGGGCCATCGGTGGTGTCTTCGACATCGACGAAATAGGGTTCGACCACCCGGCGGGCGGCGACCTCGGCCTCGGCGAAACGTTCGGCCGCAGCCGTGTCGGCCACGATTGCGGCCGCGCGGATGTCGCGGCTCCAGCCTTCGCCCGTCCAGTAGACGACGTCCCCGGTCGGCAGATCGTTGGCGTTCAGGATTTGCGGCATGTTACTCGCTTTCCGCGTTTTCGAGCGCCGGTATGGCGAAAGTCTGCGGCGTCAGCGCGGCATAGGCCGCGACTGCGCCGACCACGATCAGCGCCGGGCTTTGCACATTGTGTTCGCGCACGAGATCGGCCAGCCGGTCCAGACGCCCGCGCAGGACCCGCGCGTCCGGTCGCGCGCCATTCTCGATGATGGCCACTGGAGTCGACGCCGGCTGGCCGTCCGCCATCAATTTGGCGGACGTATCGGCAGCGGTCGCCAGCCCCATGTAGATCACCAGCGTCCGCCCCGGCCCCGCCAGCCCGCGCCAGTCCTGCGCTGCGAGGTCACGTTTCTGGCCGGCGACGAAGGTGACGCTGCTGGCCAGTTCCCGGTGGGTCAGTGGCATGCCGACGCCCGCAGCGCAGCCGAGCGCCGCCGTGATGCCGGGGATGATGTCGACCGGGACCCCGGCGGCATGTGCGGCTTCCATCTCCTCGCCGCCCCGGCCGAAAATGAACGGGTCGCCACCTTTGAGGCGCACGACATACTGGCCGCTCTGCGCCTCTGCGACCAGCAGCGCGTTGATGGCGTCCTGCGGCATGCTGTGATGGTCGCGGCGCTTGGCGACGTTGATCAGCAGCGCCTCCGGCCGCACGAGATCCAGAATGCGCGGGTCGACCAGGCCGTCATGCACGACGACATCGGCTGCGCCGAGCGCGCGCGCTGCACGTACGGTCAGGAGGTCCGGATCGCCGGGGCCGGCGCCGACCAGACTGATGCGCCCGCCGGAGGCATGGCGCGACAAGGAATGCGTAAAGGGCATGGGTATCCTCATAACAGGCCCCAAGTGGGGTGGTCGGCGCAAGGCGCAAACCAGCTTTCTTGGGTCAGGACAAGCCTGACTTGGCGGCGCGCGCAAGACGAGCCGTTGTTCGCGAGGTATGGCCCAAACAGGCATTTCGCGCGTAATGTGGTGCAAACCTGTTGGGAGACCGCCGATGATCCGCCGACTTTTCACCGCCGCCCTCGCCATGAGCATGCTTGCAAGCCCGGCGCTCGCAGCGCTCAAGCCGGGCAAGAGCGCCCCCACTTTCACGACGCAGGCCTCGCTTGCCGGCAAGCCGTTCAGCTTCAGCCTCAGCGACACCCTGAAGAAAGGGCCGGTGGTGCTGTATTTTTATCCGGCCGCCTTCACGCCCGGCTGCACGCTGGAGGCGCGCACCTTTGCGGACATGATCGGCGACTTCACCGCCGCTGGCGCCACCGTGGTCGGCATCTCAGGCGACGATATCGCGACCCTGAACAAATTCTCGGTCAAGGAATGTCAGAGCAAGTTCGCGGTCGCCGCCGCAAGCAAACAGACCATCGCCGACTATGACGCGAAGCTGGCGCTGCTGCCCGGCAAGGCGAGCCGGGTTTCCTATGTGATCGCGCCGGACGGCAAGATCATTTACACGCACAGCACCGGCACGCCGGTCAGCCATGTCGAAGGCGCGCTGAAAGCGGTGCGCGACTGGAAGGCCGCGCAGAAATAGCCGGTAAAGCGAGGAACCCGATGGCCGACGATGAAGACTATGTGTACGATGAAGCCAGCGGCGACTGGGTGCCCGCCAGCACGCTGCAAGCGCCGACGGCCGAAGATGCCGTCGAGGTGCGCGACGCGGTCGGCAACCTGCTGGCAGACGGCGACCAGGTGACCCTGATCAAGGACCTGACGGTGAAAGCGCCGGCCAGACCCTGAAGCGCGGCACGCTGATCAAATCCATCCGCCTGACCGGCGACCCGCAGGAAATCGACTGCAAGTACGATGGCATCAAGGGCTTGGTGCTGCGCGCCGAATTCGTGAAGAAGCGCTGAGCCGTCCACGCAGGCCGACCGTAGTGTCTAGTTTGAAAAGTCCGCTCGTGGTGAGCTTGACGAACCACGAGCCGCTCACCCTTCGTCAAGCTCAGGGTGAGCGGCAGAATTTCAAACTGAGGCACTACCAGGCCGACCGTTGACTCGGCCCGGTCGACGTCGCATGTACGGTGCCGATCAGGCGGGTCTGCTGCGCGCAGCGGTCCGCCTGTTGTCGTTTCACGCCCGGCCATCAAGCAAGACCGGGACGCCCACCGCTGGGGACCGCCGATGACTTCTGCGATCATGCCTACCTACGCCCGGGCCGACATCGAAATGGTGCGCGGCGAAGGCGTCTACATGTTCGACGCGCAAGGGCGCAAATACCTCGATTTCATCTCCGGCATCGGCGTGATGGCGCTTGGCCACTGCCATCCGCACCTGGTGAAGGCGCTGCACGAGCAAGGTGCCAGGCTCTGGCACACCTCCAACCTCTATCGCATTCCGCTCGCCGAACGGCTGGCGGAACGGCTGGCGGCGGTGACCTTCGCCGACACCATGTTCTTCACCAACTCGGGCGCGGAAGCCTGGGAGTGCTCGGTCAAGGTCGCGCGGTCCTACCACCACGCGATGGGCACGCCGCAGAAGTTCCGCATCATCACCTGCTCGAACGCGTTCCACGGCCGCACCATGGCCGGCATCGCTGCAACCGACCAGGAAAAGCTGCGCAAGGGCTTCGAGCCCCTGCCTGACTGGTTCAAGGTGGTGCCGTTCAACGATCTCGCCGCGGTTGAGGCCGCCATCGACGACAGCGTCGGCGCGATCAAGTTCGAGCCGATCCAGGGCGAGGGCGGTTTCACTGCCGCGACCCCTGAGTTCATGACCGGCGTGCGCAAGCTGTGCGACGACCATGGCCTGCTGATGATCCTGGATGAGATCCAGTGCGGCGTCGGCCGCACCGGCAAGCTCTTCGCCCACGAGCATTACGGCATCACCCCGGACGTCATGTCGATCGCCAAGGGCATCGGCGGCGGCTTCCCGGTCGGCGCATGCCTTGCGACCGAGCGCGCCGCCATCGGCATGACCGCCGGTACCCACGGCAGCACCTACGGCGGCAACCCGCTCGCCATGGCGGTCGCCAACGCGGTGCTCGACATCGTGCTTGAGCCTGGGTTCCTGGAGCATGCGACGCAGATGGGCCAACGGCTGGAGGCGGCGTTCCAGCAGCTGACGCCGAACCTCGACGACATCTTCGATCCGGACGCGCCACTTCCGGGCATGGGCCTGATGCGCGGCATCAAATGCAAGGTGCCCAACCGGGATTTCGTCAATCACGCCCGCTCGGAGGGCATCCTCGCCGCGGCCGCCGGCAAGGACGTGATGCGCTTCCTGCCGCCGCTCATCATCGAGCAAAACCACATCGACGAAGCGTGCGAACGGATCTCCGCCGCCGCCAAAACCTACCGCAAGCCCGAGGCATAGGCGGCGAGGCGCGAAGGATTGACCATGGTTCGCCATTTTCTTGACCTGTTCACCGTCGGATCGGAAGCCTGCCGCCTGATCGTCGACCATGCGCGCAGCCGGAAGGACGCGCGCGCCGACCTGCCGCGCGGCGCGGTCGACGCTGACAGGCCGCTCAGCAACCATGCCCTGGCCTTGATCTTCGAGAAGCCCTCGACGCGCACCCGCGTCTCGTTCCAGATGGCCATGCACCAGCTCGGCGGCACCTGCCTGACGCTCAGCGGCGCGGAACTGCAACTGGGCCGCGGCGAGACCATCGAGGACACCGCGCGCGTCATGTCCCGCTATGTCGACGCGCTGATGCTGCGCACGGCCAGCCATGCGACCGTGACCGACCTCGCGCGCGCCTCCGCCGTGCCGGTCATCAACGGCCTGACCGACCTCAACCACCCCTGCCAGGCGCTGGCCGACGTGATGACCTTCGAGGAACATCGCGGCACGGTCGCCGGCAGCACCTGGGCCTGGCTCGGCGACGGCAACAACATGGCCAACGCGCTGATCGAGGCGGCCGGCGTGTTTGGTTTCCACATCCGGCTCGGCGTCCCGACCTCGCATTTGCCCAACGCCGCCGTCGTCGAGCAGGCGCGCGCGTGCGGCAGCACGATCACCTTCTGCCCTTCCGCAGACGACGCCGTGGCAGGGGTCGATGCGGTCGCAACCGACACCTGGGTCTCCATGGGCCAGATCGGCGGCGCCGCCAAGCTGGCCGCGATGAAGCCCTATCAGGTGACCGCGCCCCTGATGGCCAAGGCGAGCCCAGAGGCTGTATTCCTGCACTGCCTGCCCGCGCATCGCGGCGAGGAAGTGACCGACGCCGTGATCGACGGCCCGCAGTCGATCGTGTGGGACGAGGCGGAAAACCGGCTGCATGCGCAGAAGGCGATCCTGCTGTGGTGCCTGAACTGCCTGTGAGCGACAGCCCATCCATCCAGGTCGGCGCTGTGGTGCGCATGGTCGATGTCGCGCAGTCTTTCCACGTGGAGAGTCTGGATGCGCGCGGCCGGCTTGCGCGCCTTGGCCCGGTGCTGGACGAGGTGCTGAGCGCGCACAGCTACCCAGCGCCTGTCACCCGGCTGCTGGCGGAAGCCTTGACCCTGACCGCCCTGATCGGCGTGACGCTGGCGACCGACGAAGGCGCGCAGGTGACCCTGCAGGTGCGCAGCGACGGGCCGGCCTCCCTGCTGGTGTGCGATTACATGGCCCCAGGCGCGATCCGCGGCTATTGCGGCTTCGACCCGGCGCGCATCGCCGGACTGTCCGGCGACGCCGACCTGCCGAGCCTCGCCGGCAGCGGCTATCTGGCGCTGACCATCGACACGTCCGGTGAGGCCAAGCGCTACCAGGGCATCGTCGATCTCGATTCGCCGACGCTGCAAGATGTCGCGCAACGCTATTTCGAGAACTCCGAACAGCTCGGCACCTGGCTGCGCATGGACGTGCGTCACGACGCTGTCGACGACCGCTGGCTGGCCGGCGGCGTGCTGCTGCAGCACCTGCCGCGCGGCGAGGAAGGCGGTCCACGCCTGTTCGCCAAGGAGCACCCGGACGAAAATGGCGTCATGCCGTCACCCTGCTGCAGACCTTGACCGCCGAGGAACTGACCGACCCCAGCGTCGGGTTCGATGTGCTGCTGTGGCGACTGTTCCACCAGGAGCGCGTGCTGGTGCATGAGCCGTTCCCGCTCACCAAGGGCTGCCGCTGCTCGATTGAGCGGATTCAGGCGGTGTTGCGCCAGTTCAGCTTCGAGGACCTGATGGAGATGCGCGAGCCGGACGGCTCGTTCCGCGTCAATTGTGCCTTCTGCTCGCGCGACTGGATCATCGAACGTCCCGAGCCGAACGACCGCTAGTGTCCCGAATCTGAAATCCGTTACACCCGATATCAGGCGCGGTTGGATTTCAGATTCGAGAAGGACACGAGCAAGATATTGTTTCTCGTGTCGTTTTCGGAATCGAAGTTCGCGCACGAGTTCGATATCATGGTGTAGGGGCCGGGCCGACAAGGCTTGTTTGAGAGCGCCGAAGCAAAATCCTCCCCTCTAGGGAGGTGTCCGTCTGAAAGACGGACGGTGGGGTAAGAAATCCCAAAATGGGCCACGACCCGCGAGAATCGCGCGTTTACGGCGCGCGTGGTATCTGTTAATGTTCTCAGTGGCGTAATGCGTCGGCGGGCTTATATGAAGCACGGCTCGCCGCCAGACGCTTTTGTTCGACTAACGAGGAGAAACCAACATCCGTCCGCCCATGTCCCGCGCCCCATGGCCCCGCCGCCGCAGAGTGGCCCCGCCTACAACGAATTCATCCGCGCACCGCAAGTCCGCGTCATCGACGAAAATGGTGAAAACCTCGGCGTTCTCAACACTTGGGATGCGCGCGAAATGGCCGCCGACGTCGGCCTGGATCTCGTGGAAATCTCGCCGAACTCCGACCCGCCGGTGTGCAAGTTTCTCGACATCGGCAAGTACAAGTACGAGTCGCAGAAAAGGCCGCTGCTGCCCGCAAGAGCCAGAAGGTGCAGGAAGTCAAGGAAGTGAAGATGCGCCCGAGCATCGACGACCATGACTACCAGACCAAGTTGAAGGCGATCGGCCGGTTCATCGAGGACGGCGACAAGGTGAAGGTCACCTTGCGCTTCCGCGGCCGCGAAGTCGCGCACAACGTGTTCGGCCTCAAGCTCATGGACCGGATCGCTGGCGACACCGGCGAGTACGCCAGGTCGAACAGGCCGCCAAGATGGACGGCCGGCAGATGATGATGGTGCTCGCCCCGCGCTGACGCCACCTGCCGGTTCCGGCTTTTCCTGGTGCGGTCCGCACGATAAGGTCCCTGCATGATGCGCTTTGACGATGGCTTCTTCTGGTCGCGGGACGGCATTCGCCTGCACTACCGCGACTATGCCGGCCCGCAGACCGGCCGGTGCTGGTCTGCCTGCCGGGGCTGACCCGCAACTGCCGGGATTTCGAGGGCGTGGCCGAGCGCCTGGCCGGCCAGTGGCGGCTGGTGTGCCCGGACATGCGCGGCCGTGGCGATTCGGGCTATGCGCCGGACCCGCTGTCCTACACGCCGCTGGTCTACATGCAGGACATCGAGGCGATGGTGGAGGCGCTGTCGCTCGAGCGCATTGTGTTTCTCGGCACGTCGCTTGGCGGGTTGCTCACCATGTTCCTCGCCGGCCCGCTCAAGGACCGGATCGCCGGTGCCATGCTGAACGACATCGGCCCGACGCTCGAGGCGGTCGGCCTGCAGCGCATCGCCGGCTACGTCGGCAAGATCGGGCCGTGGCCGACCTGGGTGCATCTGGCGCGCCACCTGGCGGCGACCGGGGCTGACGTGTTCCCCAAGTTCGATCTCACCCAGTGGCTGGTGTTCGCCAAGCGGGTGGCCTGCGTTCAGCCCTCCGGCCGCATCGTGCTCGATTATGATCCGCGCATCGCCGAGCCGTTCCGCGTGCCCAACGGGGCCGCCGGCGTCGCCGACCTCTGGCCGGCGTTCGAGGCGCTGGCCGGTGTGCCGAGCCTGTCGCTGCGCGGCGCGCTCTCCGACCTGTTCACCGCTGAAACCCAGGCGGAAATGGCCCGGCGCAACCCGGACATGGCGATCGTGACCGTGCCTGACGTCGGCCACGCCCCAACCCTGGACGAACCGGAAAGCATCGCGGCTATCGACGCGCTGCTGGCGCGGGTTCTGGCCGCGCGCGCCGCGGCCGCATGAACGAAACCATCGCCCTGGTCGACGACGACCGCAACATCCTGACCTCCGTCAGCATCGCGCTCCAGACCGAGGGCTATATGGTGCGCATCTATTCCGATGGCGCGTCCGCCCTGAAAGCGCTGCTGGAAAACCCGCCTGACCTCGCCGTGCTCGACATCAAGATGCCGCGCATGGACGGCATCGAGCTGCTGCGGCGCGTCCG
Source organism: Hankyongella ginsenosidimutans (assembly GCF_005144965.1). Classification (GTDB taxonomy): domain Bacteria; phylum Pseudomonadota; class Alphaproteobacteria; order Sphingomonadales; family Sphingomonadaceae; genus Hankyongella; species Hankyongella ginsenosidimutans. The sequence continues at coordinate 1,491,538 of NZ_CP039704.1, read as the reverse complement.
CGAGAAATCCTCGCTGCCGGTGATCTTCCTGACCTCGAAGGACGACGAGATCGACGAGGCGCTGGGCCTGGCCATGGGCCGACGACTATATCGGCAAGCCGTTCTCCCAGCGCCTGCTGCTGGAGCGTATCCGCGCGGTGCTGCGCCGGGCGGCCGCACGCGCCGAGACGACCGACACACCCGCCGAGCCGCCGCGCCCGCCGGTGGTGCGCGGCCGGCTGAACATGGACCCCGCGCGCCACAAGGTCACCTGGAACGGCCACGACGTTTCCCTGACCGTCACCGAGTTCATGATCCTGGAGGCGCTGGCGCAGCACCCCGGTTTCGTGAAATCCCGCGACCAGTTGATGGACGCGGCCTACAGCGACGACGTGTATGTCGACGACCGCACCATCGACAGCCATATCAAGCGGTTGCGCAAGAAGTTCCGGCAGGTCGATGGCGAGTTCAAGGGATCGAGACACTCTATGGCGTCGGCTACCGCTTCAACGAAGATTGAGGCGCAGCGGCTGGAGCGGCTGCCCCGGCCCTTCTATTCGCCGCTCAGCCTGCGGATTCTCGCCGTCAACGCGCTCGCGCTCGTCATGCTGGCCGGCGGCGTGCTGTACCTCGACCAGTTTCGCAGCCGGCTGATCGACCAGCGCCGCCAGGAATTGATGACGCACGCCCAGTTGACGGCAACCGCGCTCGCCGAACTTTCCGCCGCGCACGCCGGCCCGCCGATGCAGCGCGCCGAGGCGATCCGGCTGGTGCGCGCCTTCGCGCAGACCAGCAAGGCGCATATCCTGCTGGTCGCGCACGATGGCCGGCTGGTGCTGGACAGCGTGGCCGACGCCGGCGGCGCGGACCCGCTGGCGGCGCGCAAGCGGCGGCGCACCTTCGGGCCGGTCTCGGCGGAAATCCTCGACCGCCTGATCGAGACCGTGGGGTCGTTCCCGGCGCTTGACGCCTATGCGCCGCCGACCCCGCAGACGGTTGGCCGCTGGCCGGAAACAGTGGCGGCGCTGCGCGGCACGACCGCCAGCCACCTGCGCCGCCTGCCGGACACCGTGGTCGTGGTCAGCGTCGCCGCGCCGATGCTGCTGGCGGACGGGGACCGCGGTGCCATCGTGATGATCACCGGCACCCGCGACATCACGCAGGTGGTGCGCGACGAGCGGCTGGCCTCGTTCCATATTTTCCTGCTGGTGCTGGGCCTGACCCTGCTGATCTCTCTGTTCCAGGCGCGCACCATCGTCCGGCCGATCCGCCTGCTGGCGGCGGCGGCGCAGCGCGTGCGGCTGGGACGCGCCCGCGGCGTCGCCATGCCGCGCTTCGCCGGCCGCACCGACGAGATCGGCCATCTGGCGCGTGCGCTCAGCGCGATGACCGAGACGCTGCACGCGCGCATGGATGCAACCGAGGCCTTCGCCGCCGATGTCGCGCACGAGATCAAGAACCCGCTCAGCTCGCTGCGCAGCGCCGCCGAGAGCCTGGAGCGCACGACCGACCCGGCGCTGCACCGCCGGTTGCATGCGGTGATCCGGGACGACGTCAACCGGCTGGACCGGCTGATCTCCGACATCTCCAACGCCTCGCGGCTGGACGCCGAGCTGTCGCGCGGGCAGTTCGAGCGCCTGGATTTCAGCGCGCTGATCGGCGCGGTGTGCGATTACTACCGGTCGAGCGGGCTGCCGCGCGGCATCCACCTGGTCGACCGGGCCCTGCCCCGGCATCGCGATGGTGCGCGGCATGGAGCTGCGGCTGGGGCAGGTGCTGCGCAACCTGATCGACAACGCCCTTTCCTTTTCGCCGGACGGCGGCACAGTGCGCGTGACGCTCGAGCCGTCGGGCGGCGATAGCTGGCAGATGTCGGTGGACGACGACGGGCCGGGCATCCCGGCCGAGAACATGGCCGACATTTTCAAGCGCTTCTATTCCCAGCGCCCGGTCGATGAGACCTTCGGCCAGCACTCCGGGCTCGGCCTTGCCATCGCCAAGCAGATCGTCGAGGGCCATGGTGGCGCGATCCTGGCGCAGAACCGCGCCGAGGGCGGCGGCATCAGCGGCGCGCGGCTGATCGTGCGGCTGCGCCGCGACGCCTGATGGAGACCGTGCACGCCAGTTGCGTCGCCGTCTTCGGTCGCGGCGTCCTGCTGCTTGGCGAGTCGGGGGCCGGCAAGTCGAGCCTGGCCCTGCGCCTGATCGACCGCGGCGCCATGCTGGTCGGCGACGACCGGATTTGTCTGCACGAAGACGGCGGACTTTTCGCAAGCGCACCCTTGCCGCTCGCCGGCCTGATCGAATCGCGCGGGCTCGGCATCCTGCGCCTGCCGTACCGGCGCAAGGCCCGGCTGGCGCTGGCCGTTACGCTGGCGGCGGCCGAACGCCTGCCGGAACCGGAGTGCTGGCGCTGGAAAAGCCAAACGTTGCCGCTCGTACGCATCGACGCAAATGCAGCAGATGCTGCGCAAAAGGTCGAACGCGCCTTGAGTGAATACGGTCTTTCGCTAAAGTCGGCATCATGAGCGATCTTCAACCCGATCCGCCGCGCTCGCAGCGACGCATCCTCATCGTCACGGGGATGTCGGGCGCTGGTAAGTCGACGGCGCTGAAGACGCTCGAGGATATGGGCTACGAAGCGGTCGACAACATGCCGGTCGGCCTGCTGAGCCGGCTTCTGCAAGTGACCGACGACAACCCGACCCACGACGCGGACCGGCCGCTGGCAATCGGCGTCGACGCCCGCACCCGCGCCTTCAACGCCGAACGGATCGTCGAGCAGCTGAAGGAGCTGGAAAGCGCGGTTGCGATGGAAGTCGTGGTGGCGTTCCTCGACTGCGCCGGCGAGGAACTGGCGCGCCGCTTCTCGGAAACCCGCCGCCGCCACCCGATCGCGCAGGACCGCCCGGTGCAGGACGGCATCGCCCGCGAGCGCGAGATGCTCGCGCCGCTGCGTCGCTGGGCGCAGGTGGTGCTCGACACGACGGACGATTCCGTCCACCAGTTGCGCCACCGCCTCGGCCAGCTGTTCGCGCTGAGCCGCTCCGCGCGCCTGACCTTGACGCTCATGAGCTTCGGCTTTGCGCGCGGCGTGCCGCGCGACGCCGACATGGTGTTCGACATGCGCTTCCTGCGCAACCCGCACTGGGACGAGGGGCTGCGGCCGATGACCGGGCTCGACCCCGATGTGGGCTGCTACATTGCCGCCGACCCTGCCTACCACGACGCCTTCACCCGCATCATGGACCTGCTGCTGCTGCTGCTGCCGCGCTACCAGCACGAGGGAAGGCCTACCTGACCGCCGCCTTCGGCTGCACCGGCGGCAAGCATCGCTCGGTCTACCTCGCCGAACAGGCGGCGTGCACCCTGCGTGCGGCAGGCTACGACCTCACGGTGAATCACCGCGACCTGAAAGTCCACGCGCAGAACGCCGGGGAAGCGCAAGTAGAGTTGATGCGAGTATGATCGGTCTGGTTCTTGTCACGCATGGCCGCCTGGCCGAAGAGTTCATCGCCGCGATGGAGCATGTCGTCGGACCACAGGAGGCGGTGCGCGCCGTCTGCATCGGGCCGGACGACGACATGGAGCAGCGCCGGCTCGACATCCGCGACGCCGCGCATGCGGTCGATAGCGGCCATGGGGTCGTGGTGCTGACCGACATGTTCGGCGGCACGCCGTCCAACCTGGCCATCTCGCTGATGGAAGAGCCGAACCTGGAGGTGATCGCCGGCATCAACCTGCCGATGCTGATCCGGCTCGCGACCGTGCGCAAGCAGGCCAGCGTACACGATGCGGTCGTGGCGGCGCAGGAGGCGGGGCGCAAGTACATCTCGGTCGCCTCGCAGATCCTGGCGGGCGCTTCGTGACCGAACAGCCTGCAGTGGCCCCGCACCAAGCCATCGTCCGTATCGTCAACAAGCGTGGCCTGCACGCGCGCGCGTCCGCGAAATTCGTGACGCTCGCAGCGGCCTTCACTGCCAGGGTCGTGGTGGCAAAGGATGGGTCCGAGGTAGCCGGCACCTCGATCATGGGGCTGATGATGCTGGCAGCGGCGCTTGGCGACGAAATCCACATCAGCGCCCATGGGCCGGACGCCGCGGAAGCACTCGCGGCACTGGTCGCTCTGGTTGGCAACCGCTTCGACGAGGGCGAGTAGGCGCTCCCGGCGCGGGTCAGTTTGAAATTCTGCCGCTCACTCTGGGCTGGACGAAGAGTTGAGCGGCGCGTGGTTCTGTCCGAGTTCACCACGAGCGGTTTATTCAAAATGACCCACGACCGCAGCCCAAGCCGCTTGTCAGGCGGTGCGGTTTCTGGTAGCGGACCCGCTTTGTTTTGCGTGCTGGTCGGCACCAGCGCACACGAGGATTGGACCATGAAGCAGGGCATTCACCCGGACTATCACATCATCAACGTGCAGATGACGGACGGTACGGTGTACCAGTCGCGTTCGACCTGGGGCAACGAAGGCCAGACCATGCTGCTGGAAATCGATCCGCTGGCGCACCCGGCCTGGACCGGCAACACCGGCCGCCTGCTCGACAATGCCGGCCGCATCTCGCGCTTCAACAAGCGTTTCGGCGGCATCAGCCTCGGCAAGAAGTAAGCTGGCCGCTTACGGCGTCTTCCGGTCGTCCAGCCTGACGCCGAGGCGACCGGCGAGATCCTGAATGAACTGCCAGGCGACCCGGCCGGAGCGCGCGCCACGCGTGACGCTCCAGGCCAGCGCTTCTGCCTCCAGCGCCTGTGCATCGACCGCCAGCCCGAAACGGGCGGCGTACCCCGGACGATTGCCAGATAGGCCTCCTGTCCGAGGGCATGAAAGCCCAGCCACAGCCCGAATCGATCCGACAGCGCCAGCTTGTCGTCCGCCATGTCGCGCGGGTTGACCGCGTCGCGCTGGTCGTTCTCGATCAGCAGACGCGGCATCAGATGGCGCTGGTTCGAGGTCGCGTAGAACAGGCAATTGGCCGGACGGCCCTCGATACCGCCTTCCAGCACCGATTTCAGCGCCTTGTAGTGCGCCTCGCCCGCATCGAACGACAGGTCGTCGCAGAACAGCAGGAAACGGCGGGTCGACGCCTTCAGCAGGCGCAGCAGCGCCGGCAGGCTCGGCAGGTCGTCCCGGTGCAGCTCGACCAGCGCCAGCCCGCCGACCCGGGCATGCACCGCCTTGACCAGCGCGCTCTTGCCGGCGCCGCGCGCGCCCCAGAGCAGCGCATTGTTGGCCGGCAGCCCGGCAGCGAAGCGCCGGGTATTCTCCAGCAGCCGGTCACGCTGCGCGTCCAGCCCCACCAGCAGGTCGAGGTCGATCGCATCGACAGTCTCGACCGGCCGCAGCGCGCCTTGCTCCCAGATATAGCCGGGGAAGGCGGTGAGGTCCGCAGTCACCGGCGGCGGCGGGGCCAGCCGCTCGAGCGCGGCGGCGATGCGTTCCATGAGGGTCATGGGAATATCGGCGGTCATAGGGGCAGCAGCGCCGCTGCGACCGATCGCCCCTCGACCACCAGCACATTGTAGGTGCGCGCGGCCGCCCGGCTATCCATGAAGTCGACAGCGAAACCCTGCGCTGCCAGCGCCGCCAGCAGGTCGGCAGGCGGGCGGCGCATCGCCTGCCCCGTGCCCAGCAGCAGCACCTGAGCGCCGAGCAGCGGCGTGAAATCGCCCGGGTCGATCGACGCCAGGTCGGTTGCGGCCCAGGGATGCACGGCCTCCGGCGCGATGAGGATGCCGCCGGCGTGAACGCTGCCCGCCACCCGATAGCCCTCCGGCGCATAACCCTGAACCAGCAGGGCCTTGCGCGGCGCGACGGGCACGAATTCCACCGCCATCAGGCGCCGACCTTCTCCGCCTTCGAGCCGTCGTCCTTCTGGATGAAGCTGTCCGGCCCGACCTTCATCCATATCAGCATCGGTGCGGCGATGTAGATGGACGAGTAGGTGCCGATCAGCACGCCCAAGGTCATCGCAATGGTGAAGCCGCGGATCACCTCGCCGCCGAACAGAACCAGCGCCACCAGCGCCACCGTGACGGTCAGCGAGGTCATGATGGTGCGCGACAGCGTCTCGTTCACCGAGAGATCGAGCAGCGGGATGATGTCCATCTTGCGGTACTTGCGCAGATTCTCCCGGATGCGGTCGTAGGTGACGATAGTGTCGTTGAGCGAATAGCCGACGATGGTCAGGATCGCGGCGACGATGTTCAGGTTGAACTCGAGCCGGGTCAGGGCGAAGAAGCCCATGGTGATCGCGACGTCGTGGATGAGCGACAGCAACGCGCCCACGCCGAACTGCCACTCGAAGCGCAGCCAGATGTAGAGCGAGATCGCCAGCATCGCGAGACCGATCGACAGCGCGCCCGTGCGCACCAGCTCGCCCGAGACCTTGCCGCCGACGGTCTCGACCCGGCGGACGGTCACCTTGCCCTTGCCGAATTCAGCATGCAGCGCATCCTCGACCGTATGCACCGCCTTCTGCTGCCCGGCCTCGCCGCCCGACTGCTGCGGCAGGCGGATCGCCACCTCGTTCGGGCCACCGAACTGCTGCAGCGACACCTCGCCGACCTTCAGCGTGTTGAGGTTCGCACGCAGCTTATCGAGGTTCGGCGACTGGCTGAAGCCGACCTCCATGACGATGCCGCCGGTGAAATCGATGCCGAAGTTGAGGCCGCGGATCGCGACCAGGGCAATCGAGGCCAGCACCAGCAACACCGAAACCGCAGTCGCGACGTAGCGCAGCTTCTGGAACTGGAAGTTGGTGTTCTCGGGGACGAGCTTGAGCAGGGGCATGGGGCGTTCCCGTTAAATGATCAGTTTTGCGGACGCGCACGCCGCATCCACAGCACGGTCATCCAGCGGCAGACCGTGACGCCGGTGTACACCGAAGTGACGATGCCGATGGTCAGCACCACCGCGAAGCCCTTGATCGGACCTGAGCCGAACCAGAACATCAGCGCCGCGGCGATGACGTTGGTGATGTTGGCATCCCAGATCGCGCGGCTGGCCTCGCGATAGCCGGTCTCGACGGCGCTGACCACCGAGCGGCCGGCACGCAGCTCCTCGCGGATGCGCTCGAAAATCAGCACGTTGGCGTCGACCGCCGCTCCCATGGTCAGCACCAGGCCGGCGATGCCGGGCAGGGTGAGGGTGGCGCCGGTCACGGTCAGGATCGCCAGCAGCATCGCCAGGTTGAAGATCAGCGCGATCACCGAATAGATGCCGAAGCGGCCGTAGGTGACAATCATCAGCAGTACCACCAGCCCCGTGCCGATGATCGAGGCGATCTGCCCGGCGCGGATCGAATCGGCACCGAGATCGGGGCCGACCGTGCGCTCCTCGAGGATGTTGAGCTTGGCGGGCAGCGCGCCCGAGCGCAGCAGGATCGCCAGATTATTGGCGGACTCAACCGTGAACGAGCCGGAAATGATGCCGGAGCCGCCAAGGATCGGCTCGTTGATGTTCGGCGCCGAAACCACCTCGTCGTCGAGTACGATGGCGAACGGCTTGCCGGTGTAGGCGCGCGTCAGGTCCGCGAAGCGACGGGCACCGGCGGAGTCGAAACGGAACGAGACGACCGGCTGGCCATCCTGGAAGCTTGGCTGCGCATCGACCAGCGCTTCGCCCGTGAGTTCCGTGCGGCGCTTGACCGCGATCTTCCGGGGCGGCGCATCGGGATTGGTGTCGTCGACGAACGGCAGGATCTGGGAACCGGGCGGAGCGCGATCGCGCTCCAGATCTTCCGGGCTCGCTTCCGTGTCCACGAGCTTGAATTCGAGCTTGGCGGTCTTGCCGAGCAGTTCCTTGAGTTGCCGGGGTTTTGCAGGCCCGGCACCTGAATGACGATACGATCGGTGCCCTGGCGGATGATGGTCGGTTCGCGGGTGCCAAGCTCGTCGATACGGCGGCGCACGGTCTCGATCGACTGCTGCACCGCCTGATCGATGCGCTGGCGGATACCGGCATCGGTGACGCTGACGACAATGCGCGCACCGTCGACCACCGAGACGTCGAGCGTATAGACCCCCGTGCCGGCGATCGGCACCGCCAGCCGGCGCAGCGCCTCGACAGCGGCATCGACATCCTGCTGGTTGCGCATCAATACGCTGACGCTGCGCTCCTCGACCTGGGTATCGCCGTAACCGAAGCCGCTGCCTTTCTTGTCGCGCAGGTCGCGCAGGGTCGCGCGCAGGTCGCGCTCGACCGCCTCGACCTGCTGCCTGATCACGGACGTCCGGTCGACTTCCAGCAGCAGGTGCGAGCCGCCACGCAGGTCAAGGCCGAGGTTCAACTGCGCCTTCGGTGCCCAGGACGGCAGAGACGCCGCTTGCTGCTCGCTGAGCAGGTTGGGCGCCGCGAACGCGACGCTCAGCACCAGCGAGAGGACGATCAACAGGCTTTTCCAGGGCGGAAAATCGAGCATTGGGAATTCCCAGGTAGCGACCGGCGCGCAGGCGCGGCGTTATTTCTTGTCGGTATCGTTGGCTGGCGTGTCGCTCTTGGTGCGGATGTCGGCCAAGGTCGACTTGACCGCGCGCACGCGAACGTTCTCGGCAAGTTCGACCTGCACCTCGTCGTCCTGCACGCGGGTGACCTTGCCGATCAGGCCGCCGGCGGTGACGACGGTGTCGCCGCGCTTGACGCTGGAGATCATTTCGCGGTGCGCCTTCATGCGCTTCTGCTGCGGGCGGATGAGCAGAAAATAGAAGATCGCGAAGATCGCAATGAACGGGACAATCTGAAACAGCGGCGACGGCGCGGCGCCGGGGCAGCAGTCTGGGCGTAAGCGGTCGAGATCAGCATGCGGGTTTCATTTCCATAGGGACGTCGATCTGGCGCGCGACTATACAGCCGCACGCCAGTTTCGCAATGACACGCGGGCGGCAAGGCAAAATGGGCGTCAGAGGGCCTGTAAGCCGGGTTCTGTGGTCGCGGGTTGCCCCGCGCCGATGACCATTCCTCTAGGACGCGCGTTGCCGCGCGCCTCAAGCAACCAACCCGGGCGACGACGGCGGGTCCAGCCGCCGGACCGGCAAGCCGGCCCGTGTCGCCCCTATTCGGTTTTGCTCCCGGTGGGGTTTGCCATGCCCCGAACCGTTACCGGCCGGGCGGTGCGCTCTTACCGCACCCTTTCACCCTTACCGCCGAGCGGCGGCGGTCTGCTCTCTGTGGCACTGTCCCTGGGGTCGCCCCGCCGGGCGTTACCCGGCACCGTGGACCCGTGGAGCCCGGACTTTCCTCTCCCCGTCGCCGGGGCAGCGGCCATCCGGCCTTCTGACGCAGCACCACTCTATTCCGGCGCGCGCGACTTGCCAAGCGCGGCCCGACACGCCACGGTGCCCGCGCCCCTCATCAACAGGACTGTCAATGCCCGCCTCGATTCGCCGTTCCGCCGCCCGCCTCTCCTGCCTTGCCGCGCTGGCCCTGCTGGCCGGGTGCGGCCTGTTCGGCGGCAAGGGCAAGCCGACGCCCGAGGTCGCAACACCGAAGGTGGAGATGAAGCAGGTCGAAAAGCAGGTCGGCGGCGGCGTGCGTCCCGACACGGAAAACCGGGCCTATTCGTCCGAGGCGATCACGCCGCAGTAAGCTTCAGCAGGCTGCTGAAAAGTGGAAAAATACAGACTCATCTCGTCATTCCGGCCCCTAGAGCTTGATGACTTTATATTGATCCATCCGTCATCGCGAGGAGCCGCAGGCGACGCGGCGATCCATGGAAATACTGGTGTTCCTGGATTGCTTCGGCAGCTTTGCCGCCTCGCAATGACGATTCCAGCAAATGTCATCATGCTCTAACGGGGTGACGACTGTGAGTATACAGTGCGGGAAATCACTTTTTCAGCAACCTGTTAGGACTGCCCCCAGATCATCGCCCTCAAATCATTGCCATGCCGCCGTTGATGTGGAGCGTCTGGCCGGTCATGTAGCCGGTCTCGCGCGCGGCGGCGAAGGCGACGGCGGACGCGACGTCGTCCCCGTCCCCAGCGCGCCGACCGGGATGCGCTCCAGCAGCCGCGCCTTCTGGTCGTCGCTCAGCGCATCCGTCATCGGCGAGGCGATGAACCCGGGGCGACACAGTTGACCGTGATGCCGCGGCTGGCGACTTCCTGCGCCAGCGCCTTGGACATGCCGATCAGCCCGGCCTTGGCCGCCGCATAATTGGCCTGGCCCGGATTGCCGGTGACACCAACCACCGAGGTGATGGTGACGATGCGGCCGAACCGCGCCTTCATCATCGGCTTGAGCGCCGCCCGGCACAGGCGAAACGCCGCTTCCAGGTTGATGCTGAGCACCGCCTGCCAGTCTTCGTCCTTCATGCGCATGGCGAGCTGATCGCGGGTGATGCCGGCGTTGTTGACCAGAATGTCCAGCTTGCCGAGGCTTTCCACCGCCTGCGGGACCAGCGCGTCGACCGCCGCCGGGTCGCCGAGATTGCAGGGTAGCACGACCGACCCCGGCAGGTCCGCACTCAGCGCCGCGAGCGCCTCGGCCCGGGTGCCGGACAGGGCGACGCGCGCGCCCTGGGCGTGAAGCGTGCGCGCGATCGCGCCGCCGATGCCGCCGGTCGCGCCGGTCACCAGGGCAGTCATGCCCTCGAGGGAGAACAGGGTCATGGTCGATCCTTCAGGCTGGAAAGCTGTCAACAGGTTTTGGCGAACGCTTCGAGGTCGGCGATCGATTCGAGGTTCACGGTCTCGATGTCCGGGGCGATGCGCTTGACCAGGCCGGTCAGCACCTTGCCCGCGCCGCACTCGACGATGCGGGTGACGCCGAGCTGCGCCAGCGTCTCCACGCTCGCGCCAGCGGACCATGCCGGTCACCTGCTCGACCAGCAGCACGCGGATCGCCTCCGGGTCCTGCGTCGGCGCAGCCGTGACGTTGCAGACCAGCGGCAGTCTGGGTGCCGCCGGGGCATGCGCCGCCAGCGCCTCGGCCATGCGATCGGCGGCGGGCTGCATCAGCGCACAGTGGAACGGTGCCGAGACCGGCAGCAGCAGCGCGCGCTTGCCGCCGCGCGCCTTGGCCAGTTCGATTGCGTGCTCGATCGCGGCCTTGCGGCCGGAGATCACCACCTGGCCCGGCGCATTGTCGTTGGCGGGCGCACAGACGCCAAGCGCCGAAGCCTCTGCCGCGACCGCCTTCACAGCCTCCATGTCCAGGCCGAGCAGCGCCGCCATGGCACCCTCGCCGACCGGGACGGCGGCCTGCATGGCCTGGCCGCGCAGCTTCAGCAGCCGGGCCGTGGTCGCCAGATCGAACCCGCCGGCGGCGCACAGCGCAGAATATTCGCCAAGGCTATGCCCGGCGACAGAATGGCCGATTGTCTCCAGCGCCAATCCGAACTCGACCTCAAGGGCGCGCACGACGGCAAGGGATGCGGCCATGATCGCGGGCTGGGCGTTTTCCGTGAGCGTCAGCGTCTCCGCCGGCCTTCGGCCATCAGTGCGGAAAGCTTCTGGCCGAGGGCCTCGTCGACCTCGGCGAGCACGTCGCGTGCGGTGCGGCTGGCCGCAGCAAGCGCTGCCCCATGCCGACCGTCTGGCTGCCCTGGCCCGGAAAAACAAAAGCAGTGCGCATGTATGACCTCGCATGATGCCGAACGCCGAGGTCTATTCGGCGATTCGCAGCGGCGCAAGTTGCTCCGCATGCCCGCGATCATGACCGGCACGACGGGCACCGTTCATCGCGGGTCAAGTTTTGTTGGGGCATGTCAGGCGATTGCGGGCTTGGCCGCCCCGGCGCCGCACGCTACATGGGCATTCAGTCTTGCAAAATGCCACACCGTTCGCGATACTGCGGCGGGACAAGATTGCGCGGGCGGGGTTCAGGAATCGGCGCACGACGTCACCGAGCGGCGCGCGCCTGTTTTGAGATTATCGGGAGAAGAACATCGTGAAGGCATACAAATCACTTATGACCGCCCTGCTGCTGGGCGCGGCCGCACCGGCCGGGATCGCCCTGACCGCAACGGCGGCGCACGCCCAGGCGCTGCCGCCTGCGGTCGGCAAGCCGCTGCAGGCCGCCGTGGACGCCGCCAAGAAGCGCAACCTGGCGCTCGCGGAAAGCAAGATCGCGGAAGCGCGCGGCAAGGCCAGCGACGCCAACCAGAAGAAGAAGGTCGCCGAGACGGCGGCCTACGTCTACACATCGCTCGGCCAGTGGGCGAAGGCGGCGACCGAGCTGCAGGCGGCCGGTGGCTCGCCGGCGCAACTGGCGCCGCTCTACTACCGCGCCGGCCAGTACGGCAACGCCATCGCCGCCGCGCAGCGCGCGCCCGGCAACACCCAGATGCAGGAGATCATCGCCCAGTCCTACTACCAGCAGGGCAAGCTGGCGGACGCCGGCAAGATGTACGAAAAGATGCTGAAGTCGGGCAAGGTCGACAAGGGCTGGCTGGTGAACCTGTCCGGCATCCAGTACAAGATGGGCGACAAGAAGGGCTATCTGGAGACCGTCGAGCGCCTGATCCGCCTCGATCCGTCCAAGGCCAACTGGCAGCGCCTGCTGACCGAACTGAAGAAGGCCGGCCTGCCGCCAGCGCCACAACTGGCGCTGATGATGCTGATGAACGAGACCGGGACGCTCGGCGAAGACGATTACCAGACGTTCGCCAAACTCTCGATCCTCGGCGGTCAGCCGGGCCTTGCTGCCAATGCGCTGCAGAAGGCCAGGGACGCCGGCAAGCTCGCCGACGACGACATGAGCCGCAAGCTCCTGGAAGCAGCGACCGCCCGCGCCAACGCATCTGCTGCGGAAGCGGCCAAGCTGCTCGCAAGTGCTGCGCCCGCAGACCAGCTGAAGGCTGGCAAGCTGCTGCTCGGCAACGGTGATTTCGCACGCGCCATCCCCGCGCTCAGCAAGGCAGCCGCAGGCGGCGACGCCGAAGCGCTGACCCAGCTCGGCATCGCGCAGATCCGCGCCGGCCAGCGTCCGCAGGGCACGGCAACACTGAAGAAAGTCGCGGCTGGCGATACGCCGTTCGCCGGTGTCGCCTCGCTGTGGGCGCTCTACGGTTCGGTCGGTGCCTGACGCTTGCAAACCCGCGCGTTTTGAGTCATAGAGCGCGCTTCCGGCGGCGGGCCCAAAAGCCTGCCGCTGGTTTTTGTAGCCAGCCGGAGTACGGACCTCAACAGGTGCCCGTTCGATCGGCATAGAGGAGAGTCATTCATGCCGTTGTACGAGCATGTTTTTCTGGCGCGCCAGGATCTGGGCACGTCGCAGGTCGACGCCATCGCCGCACAGTTCAGCCAGATCGTCGAAGAGCAGGGCGGCAAGGTCACCAAGACCGAATACTGGGGTCTGCGCACGCTGACCTACCGCATCCGCAAGAACCGCAAGGCGCATTATGTGCTGCTGAACGTCGACGCGCCTGCCGCGGCCGTTCAGGAAGTGGAGCGCAATGCGAACCTGAGCGAAGACATCATCCGCTTCCTCACCGTGCGCGTCGAGGCCCTTGACGCCGAACCCTCGGCGATGATGCGCCGGGACCGCGAGCGCGCCGAGCGCAGCGACCGCCCGGAGCGCGGCTTCGATCGCCCCGGCGGCGATCGTGGTGATCGCCCGGCGCGCCCGGAGCGCGCTGGCGGCGAACGCCGGCCCCGTTTCTAACTCTCGCGCAAGGACCATTCGACCATGGCACGTCCTTTTCCGCCGGCGCAAGAGCTGCCCGTTCTCGGGCCCGAATGCGCCGATCATCGACTACAAGGATATCCGCCTGCTCTCCGGCTTCGTGTCGGAACGCGGCAAGATCGTCCCGGCCCGCATCACGGCGGTCTCGAACAAGAAGCAGCGCGAACTGGCGCAGGCCATCAAGCGCGCCCGTCACCTGGGGCTGCTGCCCTACCTCGTGCGCTAACGGAGGCGACCCATGCAAGTAATCCTGCTGGAACGTATCGAACGCCTCGGCACCATTGGCGACGAAGTCACGGTGAAGACCGGCTTTGCACGCAACTATCTGCTGCCGCAGAAGAAGGCGCTGCGCGCCAATGAGGCGAACCGCAAGCTGTTCGTTGCCCAACGCGCGCAGATCGAGGCCGACAACGCCAAGCGCCGCACCGCCGCCGAACAGGACGCCAAGGCGCTGGAGGGCAAGACCGTGGTGCTGATCCGCCAGGCCTCCGAGCTTGGCCAGCTCTACGGCTCGGTGTCGTCCCGCGACGTCGCCGACGCGCTGAGCGAGGGCGCCGTCAAGGTGAGCAAGACCCAGGTCGTGCTCGACAAGCCGATCAAGACGCTGGGCCTGCACAAGGTGCGCCTGGTGCTGCACCCGGAAGTCACCCTGGTCATCGAAGCCAACGTCGCCCGCTCGGCCGAGGAAGCCGAACTGCAGGCGAAGGGCGTGACGCTTGCCGACATGCAGGCGGCCGAAGACGCCGAAGCCCAGGCGGAGGCGCAAGCCCAGGCCGAAGCAGACGCCGGCCCGGCTGAAGACGCCACCGAAGACGCCGCCGCCTGAGCCTTTCAAGCGCCGCAAGACAGACGCCGCTCCGCTCCGGGGCGGCGTTTGCTTTGGGGCGGACAAACCATATCCGTGATCCCCGCTATCCACAGACCTCAATTCTGATGCTTCCTGTTGGGTCACTGCCCTTCTTGAGGCAGAAGGGTTGAATCATGGCCACACGCTCCCTCCTGCCGTCCGCCGATACCCAGTCCCCGCTCACCCTGCCGGCCAACGTCGAGGCGGAGCAGGCGCTGCTCGGCGCGCTGTTGATCGACAACCGGTTGGTCGAGGACGTGCAGCTGCTGCTCAGGCCCGCGCACTTCTCCGAGGACGTGCACGGCCGCATCTACGAGGCGATCCTGCACACGGTCGACCGCAACCTGGTCGCCAACCCGATCACCCTGAAGCCCAAGTTCCAGGCCGACGCGGCCCTCGCCCCGCTGGGGGCGTCGGCTATCTGGCGACGCTCAGCGCCAACTCGGCAGCGCTGATCGGCGCACGCGACTTCGCCCGCCAGATTTACGATCTGGCGGTGCTGCGCGAGCTGATCCGCGTCGGACGCACCATGGTCGAACAGGCGGTGGACACCAGCCACGACCTCTCGCCCGAGGCGCAGGTGCAGGACGCGGAGCTTGCGCTCTACAAGGTCGCAGAGCAGGGCCAGGTCGGTGGCGGTGCCGTCACCTTCGGCGATGCCCTTGGCAGGGCGGTCGAGTCGATCGACCGCGCGCGGCGCTCGGGCGGCGGCCTGTCCGGCGTCACAACCGGGCTGGATGCACTCAACACCGCGATCGGCGGCCTGCACAAGTCCGACCTCGTCATCCTCGCCGGACGCCCCGGCATGGGCAAGACCGCGCTTGCCACCAACATCGCCTTTGCGGCGGCCAGGCGCGCCCTGATCGACCAGCGCAACCATGTCGAGGAGCAGCAGCGCATCGGTGCCGGCGTCGCCTTCTTCAGCCTGGAAATGTCCGCCGACCAGCTTGCCGGCCGCGTGCTGGCCGAGCAGAGCCAGATTTCTGGCGAGGACCTGCGCAAGGGCAAGATCGACGCCCGCCAGTTCGACCGCCTGGTCGATGCCTCCCGCGAGATCGAGGAAATCCCGCTCTACATCGACGACACGCCCGGCCTCACCATCGCCGCACTGCGCACCCGCGCGCGCCGGCTGAAGCGCCAGCGCCAGATCGGCCTGATCGTCGTCGACTATCTGCAGCTGCTGCAGGGTTCAGGCCGCGCCGGCGAGGCAAACCGGGTGCAGGAACTCTCCGAGATCACCCGTGGCCTGAAGACGCTTGCCAAGGAGCTGAACGTGCCGGTGCTCGCCTTGTCGCAGCTCAGCCGCGCCGTCGAACAGCGCGAGGACAAGCGCCCGCAACTGGCCGACCTGCGCGAGTCCGGCTCGATCGAGCAGGACGCCGACATCGTGCTGTTCGTCTACCGCGAGGAATATTACCACGGCCAGAAGAAGCCCGAGGAAGGCTCCGAGAAGTTCATCAAGTGGATGGAAAAGGGCGAGCGGGTGCGCGGCCGCGCGGAAGTGCTGGTCGCCAAGCAGCGCCACGGTGCGACCGGCACGGTCGAGGTGCGCTTCATCAAGGAGTACACCAAGTTCGCCGACCTGACCGACGAGGACCGCCTGCCCGAGCGCTATGGGGGCTAGAGTTTGATGACATTGGATGGGATCGCCATTCCGATCTTCACGGAGCAGGCTGTAAAATCCGCTCGTGGTGAGCCTGGACGAACCACGAGCCGCTCAGCCCTTCGTCCAGCTCAGGGTGAGCGGCGCGTGTGCAACCGCGCGATGGCGTGTGGGTCAACCTAAAGTCATCAGGGGCTAGCCCTCTATTTTGAACCCCGGTCTTTCTTCTTCAGGGGAACGGTCATTGCGAGCCGCAAAGCGCCGAAGCGATCCAGGAACACCTGTGATTTCATGGATCGCCACGCGCTGGCGGCGCTCGCGATGACGCCAGGCCCAGCGAACGTCATCGCGGAGAGCTGCCTTAACCACAAGCCTGCACAGTCCGTTAGCGACGCTCGGCTAGGCTGGTGCGATGTTCGGCCTGTGGAAACGCAAATTCTGGGGTGCCCCTGGACGAGACGATGATCGCCGTGCGCGCCGGTGCGGTGGTGATCGCGCGGCCGCTGATGGTGGCCTGGGACCAGGGGCTGTGCGACGCGCCAACGCCGGGCGACAGCTTCGATCTGGCGGACGGCGACCGGGTGAGCGTCATCAGCTGGTCCGGCGTGGCGGTCGCGCTCTACAATCACCGCACGCAAAGCCAGTGGCGCTACGCGGTGCCCGACATGCTGCCGCGCACCTGGCTGCTGGCGTTCGTGACCGGTGTGACCTGGGGCCTGTTCCAGCACTGGCTGCTGTTTCCCGGGCTGTGGCTGGTGCTGGGGCCGGGTGGCAGGTCTCCCGCAAGGGGCCGGTGGCGCGCAGGCTGGACCGCCTGATCGACACGGCGCTCGACCGGCTGGAGGCACCGCCGCCCGTGGCGGCCTTCGCCCGGCCCGCAGCGCTGGCGGACCCCGTTGCGCCCAGCTTCGGCCAGCCCCGGCGCAGCTTCGGACGCCGGGTGGCTTCCTCCTGAGCCTTGCGCGCTTGGGCGCAGCGTCAGCTCACGAGTCCTCGCTGGCTGGTGTGTAGGCCTGCATGGCGACCAGGCGGTCGCGCATCTCGGCGTCGCTGACGTCCTCAACCTTCGCGGCCAGGTTCCAGCGGTAACCATAGGGGCACATGATGCGCGCCATGCGGTCGCCCCAGAACTGGTTTTCCGGCGGGCTCAAAGACATGGCACCTTCACGCATCGCCATGTCATAGGCGGCGTCGCAATCTTCGACCCGCACTATGAACGCAACCGGCGTGCCGCCCAGAGCCTCGGGCGAGACAAAGCCCATCTGGGGAAATTCATCCGCCAGCATGATCTGCGTGTTGCCGACCTTGAGGGCAGCATGGCCGACCGTGCCGTCCGACATCATCAGCGGCTCGGTGGTGACGACGGCGCCGAACACGCGGGTGCAGAAATCGATAGCGCCCAGGGCGTCCTTCACGGTCAGATAGGCGGTTACAGTCTGCTGCTCGGTCATCGCGTGGTCTCCCCATGTTACGCGTGGGCGACAGGCAGCAGTCTACTGCACTTGGGCCGAACATAACAGCCAAGAGCAGCGAGCGAGAGATGGTCATGCGCCGCTCAATCGCAGGACGTGGACGGTCTGCGCCCTTCGGCGTTGTGGCCGGCTCCGGAGCGACGGAGCTTGTATAAGAGCGCTGAAAGCGTAAGGTTGCAGGTGCGCCCGGCGCAGTCCTAGACTTTGCCGTTTTTGATTGGATCACTTTTGGTGAGGCAATCAAAATGAACAAGAAGGGTCTACACGAAGAGTGAGAGCCTTTCTTATCGCTTTCGCTTGAGGCACTTAAACACAAGTGCCTCAAGCTCAGTCGGAAAGGCTCTGGGGTGGTGGAGGGGCAGCGGATACTTGGCATTTTCTTATCCCACCGTCCGCCTTTCAGACGGACACCTCCCTTGAAGGGGAGGATTTTGCATCCGCGCACAGGTCTCCTGGAACGAGGGTGAGCGGCAATATTTCTGAATGATCCACTCCCAGGAATTAACCATGATTGTCGGCGCGCGGGCGAAGGCGTAATATGCCGATCCGGGTGCTGGAGGAATATTTCTCATGTCCTGTTCCTGTCTGTAACCAGATGGCTTCCGCCACCGAAGCGCCCTTGTGTAAACAGTTCTGTTTACCAACAGAGGAGACAGCTATGATCACCATGACAACGCGTCGTATCGTTCTCGGCGCTCTTGCGACCCTGGCCTTCAGTGCGCCGCTGGTTGCCACGCCGGCTTTCGCGAAGGATGAAGTGTTCGTCGACGCCAAGGGTGTCGCGATCCACGGTCAGGACCCGGTATCCTACTTCGGCGGCAAGGGCGTGCCCGGCAAGGCGCAGTTCGCCTCGAAGTATCAAGGTGCGACCTATTACTTCGCCGACGCTGCCAACAAGGCGAAGTTCGACGCCAAGCCGGTGGCCTACGCCCCGCAGTATGGCGGTTTCTGCGCCTATGGCGCCTCGGTTGAGCGCAAGTTCCGCACGGACCCCTCGACCGGCACGGTGGTGAACGGCAAGCTCTACTTCAACAAGGATCCGGACATCGCCAAGACCTGGAGCAAGGATATCCCGGGCAACATCAAGAAGGCCGATGCGAACTGGCCGCAAGTGAAGACCCGTTCGATCGACGGCTGAAGCCCCGTCGCGTGAATTTGGCCCCTCCGTTTGCCCCTGCGGCAGACGGAGGGGTTTTCATATGTGGCCCGGATGATGCGGCCTCGCGCTTGCGGGCAAATCACCTAGGGTCAGGACTCGTTAAGAATGAGTCCTGACCCTAGATTCGCAGCATGATTTCCCTTCTCATCGCCGCTGTCGTCGCCACGCAGACCCCACCTGCGGACCCGCGGCAGCCCGTCATCGATTATCGTCGCTGCCTCGACAAGGCGCAGCGCGCGCCCGCCGACGCCCTGCTGGAGGCGGAGACCTGGACCAGGCGCGGCGGCGGGGTGGCGGCGTTGCATTGCCTCGGCGTCGCACAGGCCGCGAGCAAGCAGCCGGCCGAGGGCGCGCGGACCCTCGAGGCCGCAGCCGAGGCGGCGGCCAAGCCGGCTTTGACTGCCGAACTGCTGGCACAGGCCGGCAACGCCTGGCTGCTCGCCAACCGCCCGGCCGAGGCGCGCGCCGCGCTCAGTCGGGCGATCGCGCTCGTCCAGGCCGAACCCGAGCGCTACGCGGAGATGCTGGTGGACCGCGCCCGTGCCGCCGCCAGCACGCAGGACTGGCCAGCGAGCATCGCCGACCTGCGCAGCGCGGCCAAGGAACTGCCCAAGCGCGCCGACATCTGGCTGCTGCTGGCGACCGCCCAGCGCCGCGCCGGCGACACAGCAGGGGCGGCGGGCGCTGTCGAACAGGCGTTCGCCCTCGATCCGGACGATCCCGCGATCCGGCTGGAGCGCGGCAACGCCCGCGCCCGCGCCGGCGACATGGCAGGCGCGCGCAAGGACTGGCAAGCCGCCGTCGACAATGCGGCGCGCGACCCCGACTCCGCGAACCTCGCCCGGCAGAACCTCGACGGCACCGGGCAGTAGATCGGCACATTCCACTTGACATTTATAACCATATTGGCTATATGATGGAGCGTCCCTGCAGCCCCTGATCACGGCAGGCAGGGGCGGCAGCCCGGTGCCCTCCCGCACCGGGGCGACCGGCGCGAAGCCATCCGGTGACCCAGCCGAAGCTTCGCATACACCGCTCGCGGCCAACTGGGGCACGTGTCCCGTGCAAAGTCCGTGCAGGCGGTCCCCGCCTGGAGTCACACCCGAAGCGGACGGGAAGGCCGGAGCATCAGACAAGTCTGGACGCGACTTGACCTGACCAACCACCCAAGTCGTCCAGCCCCGGATGCCCGTGACAGATAAGCGCCGGTCGTTCCCCTGCCCGAGAGCCTGATCGGCTGAGGCGGAAAGCATGTCTGCTTTCCGCCGATGGCGTGAATCAGGCTCTTTTCAACGAATCAAGGTCTAAGGCCACAAGGCAGGACGTGCACCTGCTGCACACAGCCTCTCCCTCCCGCACGCGGGAGGGGTGGCCGCAGGCCGGGGTGGCTCCTCAGGGCTGGAAGCTGTAAGGTGCCGGGCCGCGCACGCCCTCCTCCACCAGC
The DNA here is from genome assembly GCF_005144965.1 of Hankyongella ginsenosidimutans. Lineage (GTDB taxonomy): Bacteria > Pseudomonadota > Alphaproteobacteria > Sphingomonadales > Sphingomonadaceae > Hankyongella > Hankyongella ginsenosidimutans. The sequence goes on along the minus strand of NZ_CP039704.1, from coordinate 1,471,413 downwards.
AGGCGCTGGCCGGCCGGCGGCTGGCTGCGCTGGCGGCAGTGCGCGCGCTCGCACATGGCGCAGCCGGGGCCGATCGGCGTCGCCTGCGGGCTGACCAGATCGAGCCCGCGCGTGTAGACCATGGACTTGGCGTAGCGCAGTTCGCAGCCGACCCCGATCGCGAACGACGGCTCGATGCCGCCCCAGGGCGTCCAGCCGTTGCGCACCGTGCGGGCGACGGTGAAGTACAGCGTGCCGTCCGGCACCTCGGCGAGCTGGGTGATCACCTTCCCGGCTGGCGGAAGCAGGTGTGCACGCACCAGATCGGGCAGGTGCCGCCGTATTTCGAGAAGTGGAAGCGCGTCGCCGAGAAGCGTTTCGAGACGTTGCCCGCCTGGTCGACCCGGATCATGAAGAAGGGAATGCCGCGCTGGCCCGGTCGCTGCAGCGTGGTGAGCCGGTGCGCCACCTGCTCGAAGCTGGCGCCGAACCGGGCGGCGAGCAGCTCCAGGTCGTAGCCGCAGGTTTCGGCTGCGGCATGGAAGCGACCGTAAGGCATCATCAGCGCGGCGGCGAAATAGTTGGCGAGGTTGATGCGCAGCAGGCGCTGGGTCGCGGTGTCGACCACGGACAGCGCCTCGATCGCCGCGCTGATCTCCGCATGCGCCTCGACCAGCCCCAGGTGGTGGGCGCAGTTGAAGTTGCGCCCGGCGGCATCCAGCAGTTCGGAGAGGTGCAGCTCCTGGCGGTGGAAGTCGAAGCGGCGCAGCGCATCGGGCATCGCCTCGATCGGCAGCACCCGCACGGTGATCCCGTGCCGCTGGCGCAGCCGTTCCTTCAGGCCGGCGAACAGATCGTCGCTGGACAGCCGGATGTCCTCGGCGACGGTTTCCGCCAGCACGTCGATCTCGGCGAAGTGGTTGCGGCTGCGTTCGATGATGTCGCGCACATCCTCCAGCGGCCCGGTCGGCGCGTCGATGCCGCGCCCGGCAGCGCTCTCCCCGTGGATGGCGCGAGTCGCAGCCGGCGGTAGGCGTCATAGAGCTTGACCAGCGCGCGCGCCATCAGCGGCTCGCCCTGTACGAACCCGTCGAGTTCCTGGCGGCTGACGTCGAGGCCGATGAACAGCGGGTCGGTCATCACCTCGAGGACTTCGGCCAGGCTCTGCTCGGCGCCCTCGCTCATCAGGTCGCGGATGTCGAGATTGTAGGCGTCGGCCAGCCGCAGGAGGAACTGCGCCGTCACCGGCCGCTGGTTGCGCTCGATCAGGTTCAGATAGCTGACCGAGACGCCGAGTTCCTCGGCCATGCGCGTCTGGGTCAGGCCCAGTTGCGCGCGCATGCGCTTCAGCCGCGGGCCGGCAACAGCTTGCGCTCCGCGGGTTGGCGCAGGGGCGCTGCCGGGCGCACCGCAACCGGTAGCGCTGCGGCCGGCGCGTCGTCGAGTCTGTCGCTCATGGGGCATCCTTTGACATCTTTTACATCTTAACACAAAAATTGGGGAGTGCTTGACTTTTTGTCAAAAGACATGCTGCATTGCACATTGACCGTGGACACACCGCATGTCAGGTGTTCGCAACAAACACGGTTGTTAGCCCTGCTCGTGCAAATAATCATGTCATTAACCAGCAATAATTTTGCTGGTTAATGCTGCTTTAGCGAAAACACGGCGACGCACTGTGAAAGTTTGTAAACATCTTGTTCCGGCCGCCAACCCTGGGCCGTACACTGAGGAGTAGAGCATGTCCGATTTCGCCACCCTGATCCCGAACACCCCGGCGGGCCGCTACAAGGACGTCACCCGTCCCTACACCGCCGCGGATGTCGAGCGCCTGCGCGGCTCGGTGCGCATCGAGCATACGCTCGCCACCCGCACCGCCAACAAGCTGTGGGAGCTGCTGCACAGCGAGCCCTACATCAACGCGCTTGGCGCGCTGTCCGGCAACCAGGCGATGCAGATGGTCCGCGCCGGGCTGAAGGCGATCTATCTTTCGGGCTGGCAAGTCGCCGCCGACGCCAACACCGCCGGCCAGATGTACCCGGACCAGTCGCTGTACCCGGCGAACGCCGGCCCCGAGCTGGCGCGTCGCATCAACCGTACCCTGCAGCGCGCCGACCAGATCGAGCATGCCGAGGGCGGCGCCAAGCGCGACTGGTTCGCCCCGATCGTGGCGGACGCGGAAGCCGGTTTCGGCGGCCCGCTGAACTGCTTCGAGATCATGAAGGCCTATATCGAGGCCGGTGCCGCCGGCGTCCACTTCGAGGACCAGCTGGCTTCCGAGAAGAAGTGCGGCCACCTGGGCGGCAAGGTGCTGATCCCGACGCAGGCGCACATCCGCAACCTCGACGCCGCGCGCCTGGCCGCCGACGTCATGGGCGTGCCGACGGTCATCGTCGCCCGCACGGACGCCGAGTCGGCCAAGCTGCTGACCTCCGACATCGATGAGCGCGACCGCGAGTTCTGCACCGGCGAACGCACGGTCGAGGGCTTCTTCCGCCTGAAGGACGGCACGGGCGTCGATCACTGCATCAAGCGCGGCCTCGCCTACGCCGAGCACTGCGACCTGATCTGGTGGGAGACCAGCCACCCGGACCTGAACGATGCCAAGCGCTTCGCCGAGGCGATCAAGAAGGCCTATCCGGACAAGATGATGGCCTACAACTGCTCGCCGAGCTTCAACTGGGAAAAGAACCTGGACAAGGACACCATCGCGAAGTTCCAGCGCGAGATCGGCGCCATGGGCTACAAGTTCCAGTTCGTGACGCTCGCCGGCTTCCACCAGCTGAACTACGGCATGTTCGAGCTGGCACGCGGCTACAAGGATCGTGGCATGGCCGCCTACTCGGAGCTGCAGCAGGCCGAGTTCGCCGCCGAAGCCAACGGCTACACCGCGACCCGCCACCAGCGCGAAGTCGGCACCGGCTATTTCGACGACATCGCCCAGGCGATCGCCGGCGGCCAGTCCTCGACGACCGCGCTCAAGGAATCGACCGAGGCCGACCAGTTCACCGCTGCGGCCTGATCCAACCGGAATACATCAGCAAACTCCCCGGGCTCAGTCCGGGGTTTCTTTGCGCCCGCTCCAGAAGCGCGACGCCCCGACTTTCCGCTTGGAATACGCGGCGCTTGCGTCTAGAGAGGGGCTGATGGCGCGTAGCCGAGGCACACCTCCTGATAACCATGTCGTCGCGCAGGGCCGTACAGGCTTTTCGCCAGCAGGCGCAACGGGCGGTGCATGCGCGCGAAAGCCAGAAGGAGTTCGCCTCTTACGGTCACCGGTCGAAGCTGCAACGCTTCAACCTCAACCGATCAGGCTCTAGAGAACGGCAAAGATGAGAAATGGACAGAATGGCCGCCGCCGCGGCCGCGGATCGAACCGGCCGCCGCAGCAGGGGGTAACCGCGCCGCCGAGGTCGCCCGGCAGGACGCGCGGGTGCGCGGCAACGCCCAGCAGCTCCTGGAAAAATACAAGAATCTGGCGCGTGATGCGGCCTCCAGCGGCGACCGCATCCTGAGCGAATACTATATGCAGCACGCGGATCACTATTACCGTGTGCTGGCTGAATTCCGCAGCCGCTACGAGGATCAACGCCCTCAGGAGCGCGGCTACCAGGACCGGGACGAGCACGGCGACGACGACTATGAGTCGGATCACGCCCAGGATGACGGCGCGGAACCCCAGCGCACCGGTCGCGAACGCCCGGAGCCGGAAAGCGCGCCGCCCGCCGCCGAACACCCGGCTCTCCAGGCGCCACCCATCGAAACCGCGCCACCCGCCGAGCCGGACCCGCAGGCAGAGCCGGATGCGGCGGCAACCGAGCCGCCCGCCGCCGGCGTGGACGTCCGCGCAAGACCGAACGCGCCGAGCCTGCCGCAACCGACGCCTGAGTCTCGATTTCTAAAATTCGCGATTAGCGTGCTGTAATCCTTGGTCCTTTCACGCCCTGTTAAGAACTGGGTGTCATATTTGATGCGCTCTTCCTCTCCGGAGCGCCTCATGTCCCTGGGTGTCACGCACGAAGCTCGACGCATGCTGGCTCTGGCCGCCGACCGGTCGGTGGAAAGCCGCGCCCAGCTCGCCAAGACCATGGTCTGCGTCAGCATCGAAAGCGCGCGCACGCTGAGCGCCGGCGAACAGTCGATGATGAGCGATATCCTGTGCCGGTTGATTGCCACCGTCGAACACGAGATTCGCCACGAACTGGCGCGGGAGTTGTCCAAGGCACCCGATGTGCTGCCCGGCGTCGTCAATCTGCTGGCGAACGACGAAATCGAGATCGCGCGCCCCATACTCGAGCACAGCGGCATCCTCGACGACCCGATGCTGGTGGAGATCGCCCAGCGCCGCAGCGATGAGCACCGCCTGGCGATCGCGGCGCGCGCACGCATCGAGGAGCCGGTGACCGATGCGCTGATCGAGCATGGCGGCGACGATGTGATCGCCGCTGTCATCAGCAATCACGGCGCCGCCATCTCCCGGGAGGCCATGGAGCTGGTCGTCGCGGAAAGCCGCCGGGTTGACGCCTGGCGCCGCCCGTTGCTGGACCGCGCCGACCTGCCGCCCGGCCTGGCCTACCAGATGTACTGGTGGGTGTCGGCCGCCTTGCGCCGGCGCATCCTGACCGATTTCGAGATCGACGAGCAGACCCTTGATAACGCGATGGCCCGCGCCGCCCGGACGGCGCTGCCGGTCGTCGACGAGAAATCGACCGAGGGCAAGGCGCTGGCGCTGGCCCGGCGCATGCGCCAGGTCGGCGCGCTGACCGATGATTTCATCCTGCAGGCGCTGCGCCAGCAGAAGATCCCGCTGTTCGTCGCCGCTTTCGCCGAGCGCGCGGGGATCTCCTACGAACTGGCCTGGCGCGCCATCAACCACAACGGTTTTGAGAGTCTCATCATCCTTGCCAAGGCGGCTGGAATGGTCCGCAACATCGTCTCTTATGTGGTGTTGATCCTGGCCTCGGCCCGGGTGAACGACGGCGTGCTGAAGCTCAACATCCTCGAGCGCATCCTGACGACGTTCGATCGGCTGAAGCTTGATCACTGCAAGCGGGTACTGGCCTACTGGCAGCAGTCGCCGGAACTGCGTGAGGCGATCCACCGGATCGAAACCGGCCAGCGTCCGGTGCCTGTAGGCGGCCGCTCACGCCTGCGCCTCGCGCGCTGACCGGCTCCAGCCCGAATATCGAGTCGGAAGGGTCTACGCAAAGAGGGTCGTGTCTCAGTTTGAAACCTCCCCGCTCACCCTGAGCTGGACGAAGGGTTGAGCGGCTCGTGGTTCGTCCAGCTCACCACGAGCGGACTTTACAGCCTGCTTCAGTGAAGATCGGAATGGCGATCCCATCCAATGTCATCAGACTCTAACAGGCTGCCGAAAAGTGATTTCCAGCACTCCAAACGCACAGCCGTCACCCCGGCGAAGGCCGGGGTCCATGGCCAACACCTTATATTCGTTGTATATATATGTTCCCATGGATTCCGGCCTTCGCCGGAATGACGAAATGGAGCTATATAATTCCACTTTTTCAACCGCCTGCTAAAGATAAAGCTTGGAAAGGCGCACCACGCTGCTGGTGATGACCATGATGCCGACGCCCGCCATCAACAGCCGGGCCGGCATGCGGCGCGTCAGGCGCGCGCCGAGCGGCGCGGCGATGAGTGCGCCCGCCATAAGCCCGATCACATTCCTGCTGAGTGAGTCGAAGCCCATGTGGGAGACCAGCAGCACGGAGACCGCGATCGCCACGATGGTCTCCGCCACGCTTACCGAGCCGACCACCAGGCGGGGTGACAGCCCGCGCTCGACCAGGCTTGTGGTCACCAGCGGCCCCAGACCCCGGCGATCGACTCCAGCACGCCGCCGGCGATGCCGATCACCGTCGGGTTGACGGCGCGCTCGCGGTGCTCGACCTTGCGGAAATAGCGCGACAAGATGATGATCCCAACGCAGATCAGGTAGCAGCTGACAGTGGTTTGGACCCATTTCGTCGGCAACTGCGTCAGAACCAGCACCCCGATGGTCGCGCCGATCACGCCGCCGAGGCCAAGGCTCAGCAGCAGTTGCCTGTCGATGTTACGGTACATCAGGTGGGAGACGGTGGCAGCGCCGCCTGTGACAATCTTGGCGGAATTCACACTGGCGCTGACGATTTTCGGCTCGACGCCCATCGACGCCAGCACGGTCGAGCTGATGACGCCGAAGCCCATGCCCAGCGCACCGTCGCAAAGCTGGGCCAGGAAGCCCACGACGGCGAATAACCAGAACTCGGGGCTCATCAAGAATTCCATGCCCAACTCTCTGGCAACCTGCATGAGCCTGTTCAACAAAGAAAATACTTTACGCCCCGCGGGCTGTGCTGCCGGTATGGGTTGCATCCACTGCCTGCTTCTGGCCTAGTGCGGCAACCGAGGGGCGGCGCGCTGCGTCGGCCCCTGAAACTGCGAAATTTTACGGGGAATTTTCATCGGCATGGCGAAACGGTTCACGTTCATCATTCTCATCGCCATGATTATCGGCATCGTGACCGGCGCAACCTTCAACGCGCAAATCTCCGACCCCGCGCAGCTCAACGCCATCGCCGACGCCTTGGCGACCGTGACGGATGTATTCCTGCGCATGATCAAAATGATCATTGCGCCGCTTGTGTTCACGACTCTGGTTTCCGGCATTGCGCACATGGGCGACTCGAGCGCGCTTGGCCGAATCGGCCTGCGCACCATGGGTTGGTTCCTTGGCGCCTCCGTCTTGTCGCTGCTGGTCGGGATCGTCATGGTCTCGATCCTCCAGCCCGGCGTCGGCCTGGGCCTGGAGCTGCCGGATGCCGGCGCGTCGGCGGGGCTGGCGACGCAGGACTTCACGCTCAAAGGCTTTCTGACCCACCTGGTGCCGACCTCTGCCGTCAAGGCGATGGCCGACAATGAAATCCTGCAGATCGTTATTTTCTCTCTGTTCTTCGGCACGGCGATGGCGGCGCTCGGCGAGAAGACGAAGGACTCGCCCACCTGATCGAGGAGGGCGCGCAGGTCATGCTGCGCGTGACCGGTTATGTGATGCTGTTCGCGCCGATCGCCGTGTTCGCTGCGGTCGCCGCGACTGTCACGACGCGCGGGCTGGGCATCCTCATCACCTACGGCAAGTTCATCGGCGGCTTTACCTGGCGCTCGCCGTGCTCTGGGGCTGCTGATGCTGGCGGGCTACCTGGTCATCGGGCGTCGGGTCGGGCGGCTGTCTTCGATGATCCGCACGCCGATCCTGCTCGCCTTCTCGACCGCGAGTTCGGAGGCCGCCTATCCGCGCACCCTCGAACAGCTGCAGAATTTCGGTGTCCCCAAGCGCATCGCCAGCTTCGTGCTGCCGCTTGGCTATTCGTTCAACCTCGACGGTTCGATGATGTACTGCACCTTCGCGACGCTGTTCATCGCGCAGGCCTACGGCATCGATCTCAGCATCGGCCAGCAGGCGACCATGCTGCTGCTGCTCATGGTCACTTCAAGGGCATGGCCGGTGTGCCGCGCGCGTCGCTGGTCGTGATCGCGGCGACGCTTGGACATTTCAAGATCCCCGAGGCCGGGCTGCTGCTCATTCTCGCCATCGACCAATTCCTCGACATGGCGCGCAGCGCGACCAACGTGCTCGGCAACTCGATCGCGACCTCGGTCGTCGCGAAGTGGGAGGGAGCGCTGGGTCCGGAGGACGCCGAGCGCCCATCCGCTGCATCGGGCTGAGTTGTCTGTTTTACGGCAACAATGCGTGTCGAAAACGCTCTATGGTCGTCTCATGCGATCCGATGTAGGTGTACGCAAACGCGGGAGACATCTGATGCTGCAAAGCCTGGTCGGTTACCTCGACTCCGTGAAAGCGCGTGACCCCTCCGCACGCAGCCGGTGGGAAGTGCTGCTTTACGCCGGGGTCTGGGCGCTCGCCTGGCACCGGATCGCCCACTGGTTCTACACGCTGGAATTCTATTGGCTGGCGCGGCTGTTCTCGCAGATCGGCCGCCTGTTGACCGGCATTGAAATCCACCCCGGCGCCACGATCGGCAAACGCTTCTTCATCGACCACGGCATGGGCGTGGTGATTGGCGAGACGGCGGAAATCTGCGACGACGTCACCATGTACCACGGCGTCACGCTTGGCGGCGTCGATCCGGCGAGTGGCATCGGCGGCAAGCGGCACCCGACCATCGCCAACGGAGTCATCATCGGCTCGGGCGCGCAGATTCTCGGGCCGATCACGGTCGGGGCGAACGCGCGCGTAGGCGCCAATGCGGTCGTGACGCGCGAGGTAATGGCGGCGGCCACCGTCGTCGGCATCCCGGCCAAGCCCGTGCTGATGGACGCCGCCAACTTCTCCCGCGAGTTCCTTGCGTACGGCACACCCTGCGACGAGCGCTATGACCCGCAGACCCAGCGCCTGGAGATCATCCGCTGCGAGATGGAAAAGTTGCAGGCTCGACTGAACGCCCTGGAGTCGGAGCACCGCGACACGCCGCGCCGGACCGGAAGCTAGAGCCTTTCCGACTGAGATTGAGGCACTTTAACACAAGGGCCTCAAGCGAGGGCGATAAGAAACTCTCACCCTTTGTGTAGACCCTTCTTGTCCGTTTTGATTGCCTCACCAAAAGTGATTCAATCAAAAACGGGAAGGGTCTAGGCCCTGCACAAGTACTTGCGCTGACGGCTGCTTCGGCTAACCTCGTGCCATGGACAATGTCACGCCGCTGTTTCCGACGCCCGGTCCATCCCCGCACGCCGCGTCAGGTCGCCTTCGACCGGCCGGAACTGAACGCCATACTCGGGCTTTACGGCCGCATGGTCGTCGCGGGACTCTGGCGGGATTACGCGCTGGAGTTCGATGCCGACCGCGCGGTGTTCAGCGCCTACAAGCGCACCTCGGAACGACCCGAGGCGCAGATTGTGAAATGCCCCGCCTTGATGCGTCGCCAGGGTGCCTGGATGCTGGTCGGCCAGACCGGCAGCGTCCTGAAGCGGGGCCATGAGCTGGAACCGCTGCTGCGACTGCTCGAGCGCCGGCTCATCAAGCTGGTGGACGCTTAGACCATGATTCACGTTTCAGATTGAATCAATCTGAAACGTGAATCATGGTCTAAATTGTTGATAAGAGCCTGATTCACGCCCTCGGTTGAAGCACATATGCTTCAACCTCAACCGATCAGGCCCTAGGGTCAGGAAGGGGAGACGTGACTCAACCTGGTGTCATCACGCTCTGGAGCCTGCCCGCTCAGGCGACGGCGGCCTTGGTCATCGGTGCTGCGCCTTCGTCCGGGTCGCGCAGCACATAGCCGCGGCCCCACACGGTCTCGATGTAACTGTCGCCGCCGCAGGCGACAGCCAGCTTCTTGCGCAGCTTGCAGATGAATACGTCGATGATCTTCAGTTCCGGCTCGTCCATGCCGCCGTACAGGTGGTTCAGGAACATTTCCTTGGTCAGGGTCGTGCCCTTGCGCAGCGACAGCAGCTCAAGCATCGCATATTCCTTGCCGGTCAGGTGCACGCGCTGGCTGTCGACCTCGACGGTCTTGGTATCCAGGTTCACGGCCAGCTTGCCGGTGCGGATCACCGACTGCGAATGGCCCTTCGAGCGGCGCACCACGGCGTGGATGCGGGCGACCAGCTCGTCGCGGTGGAACGGCTTGGTGACGTAGTCGTCAGCGCCGAAGCCGAGGCCCTTGACCTTGGTTTCGGTCTCCGAGCTGCCGGAGAGTATGAGGATGGGGGTCGAGACCTTGAGAGGCGCAGCTTCTTGAGCACTTCATAGCCGTGCATATCCGGAAGCTGCAGGTCGAGAAGAATGATGTCGTAATCGTAGAGTTTACCCAGATCCAGACCCTCTTCGCCGAGGTCGGTGGCGTAAACATTGAACCCTTCGGCCCAGCATCATCTCGATGCTCTTTGCGGTGTTGGCGTCGTCTTCGATCAAAAGTACGCGCATGCTATACCCCTTGGTTGAGCGGTGCGGCACCCGCCCGTCGGTGCTCGTGGTTAATAGGGCCATCATTATCAATAATCGTTAAGAAAAGGTAAGCCGTTAACGGTTTTCGTTTATCTCACGTAAAAAGAGCATAAAACGCGCTTAGGTTTTGGCTTTACCGGGAGTTAACCCTGTTCCGGCATCCCGGAGCCATGAGTGCGCCTTCCTGAGTTTCGAGTCCCTGCGTCGCGAGGTCGGCCGCGTCGAGCGCAGCCGCCCCTATGGCCGCCTGGTCGCGGTGCGCGGCCTGATGCTGGAGGTCGGCGGCATCGCCCATGTCGCCGCCATGGGCTCGCGAGTCGATCTCGCGGACCGGCACGGCGGTGTCGTCGCTGCGGAAGTGATCGGCTTTCGGGACGGCGTGGCGCAGTGCCTGCCGTTCGCGCCGGTCGATGGCATTGGCGTCGGCTGCAAGGCTTATGTCGAGGCGGGCGTCGCCAGCGTCGCGCCATCGCAGAGCTGGCTTGGTCGCGTGGTGAATGGCCTCGGCGAGCCGGTCGATGGGCTCGGGCCGCTGCCATCCGGCCCGGTCGCGCGCCCGATCCGCGCGGCGCCCCGTCCGCGCATGCGCGCCAGCGGGTTGGAGCCAAGATCGATCTTGGCGTTGCGGCGCTCAATGTGTTTGCCCCTGCTGCACCGGCCAGCGCCTCGGCCTGTTCGCTGGCTCCGGCGTCGGCAAGTCGGTGCTGCTGTCCATGCTGGCACGCAACACGGAGTGCGATGTCGCGGTCATCGGCCTGATCGGCGAGCGTGGCCGCGAGGTGCAGGAATTCCTGGAGGACGACCTTGGGCCGGAGGGCCTTGCCCGTTCCGTCGTGGTGGTGGCGACCTCGGACGAGCCGGCGCTGCTGCGGCGCCAGGCCGCCTATCTGACCTTGGCGATCGCCGAGCATTTCCGCGACCAGGGCCAGCACGTGCTGTGCCTGATGGATTCGGTCACCCGCTTCGCGATGGCGCAGCGCGAGATCGGCCTGGCCTGCGGCGAACCGCCAGCCAGCAAGGGTTATACGCCGACGGTCTTCGCCGAGCTGCCGCGGCTGCTGGAGCGTGCGGGGCCAGGCACGGAGGCCGGCGGCGCGATCTCCGGTCTGTTCACCGTGCTCGTTGACGGCGACGACCATAACGAACCGATCGCCGACGCCGTGCGCGGCATCCTCGACGGCCATATCGTCATGCAGCGTGCGATTGCCGAACGCGGGCGCTATCCGGCGGTCAATCTGCTGAAGTCCGTTTCACGGACCCTGCCCGGCGCGCACAACGAGCGCCAGAACGCCATCCTGCGCACCGCCAAGCGGCATCTGTCCGTCTACACGGACATGGAAGAGATGATCCGGCTCGGCCTACCGGCAGGGATCGAACCCGGAGGTCGATGCCGCGCTGCTGGTCGCGCCGCAGATCGAGGCGCTGCTGACCCAACGCAAGGGCAGCTGCATGCGCGCGGCCGAGACCTTCGATGCACTTGAGGCGATCCTCGCGCAGGCCGGCGGCATTGAATGAAGACGCCGTACGACACGGTCGTGCGGCTGCGCAAGAATGCGCTTGATGCCCTGCGGCGCGAAATGGCGCTGGCGGAAGCCCGCCGGGAGGAAGCGCATCGCCGCTTGACCGCGCATTTTGCCGCCATCGAGACGGAGCGCGCGGCTTTGCCGGCCGCGCCGTTCGCCGACTTCGGTGCCTATCTGGCGCGGATGCGCGGGATCGAAGTGCAGCTTCGTCGCGACATCACCCGCCTTGACGCCGAGGTCGACGCGCTGGCCGCACGCATCGAGGCGGAATTCGGCGAATTCAAGACGCTGGACCTCGCCGCCGAGAAATTCCGCGAAGCGCGGCGGCGCGAAGAAGCGCAGAAAGAACAGGCGGAGTTCGACGAGGCGGCGCTCCAACGCCACATCCGGAACGCAGGCGATCTATAGCGCGGCCTCTCAAGCCAGATGGCACTGCATTGCAGCGTTTGCCATCAAGACTGCCATTTATCGCTCATTTCATACACTTGATCGCCCTGCATGCAAATTACGCATACCTCACGTGCGATTTGCGGCCCTCCTTCTTTGCTGCGCCGCAATGTAAATAAGCGTCAACCGTGGCGCGAGGACCTGATCGCTTGAGGTGAGGCGAGACTGCTTCTCCCGATGGCATCAAAGGCCTGACCGTTAACCCCTGATGTTTACGAGGTCATTATGTCCATTCTGCTCGCCAAGACTTTTGCTGCGACTGCGCTCTCGAGCGAACTGCCGGCCGATCCGGTCGTGCGCACGGAGCGTGCGCCGCGCCGCCTCGGCGCGCGCCGCAGCCTTGCCACATTGACCAGCCGGGCTTCGGGTTTCGCGCTGTTCCACGACTGGAGCGCCAACAAGGCCGCGTAAAGCAGCCATGACTGGGCGGCCTGAAAGCTATGTGTTCGGTGCATGGATGGGCCGCTTTAGAGCCTGCTGACATGTGATGGGATCGTCATTGCGAGGAGGCCTGTCAGGCCGACGCGGCAATCCAGAACCATCAGGGTGGATCGCCGCGCGGGGCAGCGTCGTCCTCGCCCGCTTTCACGCCTATCCCGCGCGCCACCAGCGCCTCGCGCAGCAGCGCCTCGATCTGGCCGTTGACGCTGCGGATTTCCGCCGCCGCCAGCCGTTCGATCGCCGCCAGCAGCGCCGGGTCCAGCCGCAGCGGGTAGCTGCGGCGCGGGCCAAGATGCGGGCGCGCCATGATCAGCTGTAGAGCGTGCCGGTATTGACGACCGGCTGGGTTTCGCGCTCGCCACACAGCACGACCATTAGGTTCGAGACCATGGCCGCGCGGCGTTCGTCGTCAAGCTCCACCACACCCTTCTGCGACAGCATCTCGAGCGCCGACTGCACCATGGTCACGGCGCCTTCCACCAGCTTGGCGCGCGCGGCGATCACGGCTTCCGCCTGCTGGCGGCGCAGCATCGCGCCGGCGATCTCGGGCGCATAGGCCAGGTGAGCCAGCCGCGCCTCGTCGATCTGGACGCCCGCCACCTGCACCCGCGCCTGAATCTCGTCGCGCAATTGCGCGCACACGTCGTCGGCGTCGGCGCGCAGCGTCTTCTCGTGGTGTTCGATGTCGTCGTAGGGGTATTGGCTGGCGATGGTCCGGGTCGCGGACTCGATCTGGATTTCCACGAAGTGCTTGTAGTCTTCTACGTCGAACAGCGCCTGGGCGGTGTCCGCCACCCGCCAGACGACGACCACGGCGATCTCGACCGGGTTGCCGCGCTTGTCGTTCACCTTCATGGTCGGCGACTGGCTGTTGTGGACGCGCACCGAGATTTTCTTGCGGGTGTACCAGGGCAGCACCCAGCGCAGGCCGGTCGTGCGTTCGGTGCCGCGATAGGCGCCGAACAGCAGGATGGCGGCGGCCTGGTTCGGTTGCAGCACGAAAAGCCGCCGACGATCACAAACCAGGCGATCCCGAGCGGCACGATCAGAACCGGGAAGCGCGGCGCAACCAGCGGGATCAGCACCGTGATCGCCAACAGGGTCAGCAGCATGCCGATCCCGTTGGAGATGCCGCGCGCCGGGCGCTCGCTGCTGTGGCTCAAGGTGGCAGGCAGTGACATGGGTTGCTCTCCCTCAAAATGATATCATCTTGTATCAAGCGTGGCGCAAAATGCAAGCGTTCTGAGCTGGCGCAGTAGAAACCGGCCGGCATCCCGCGTCGTCCCATGCTGCGCACGCGCTTTGCGCTGCCGTTAAGCTTGCGGCTCAATCGGCTTTCTGACAGAGGGAGGCCTTCCTTTAGCCAGGTGTATTCATGTCGCTTCGCAACATTGCCATCATTGCCCACGTCGACCACGGCAAGACCACGCTCGTCGATCAGCTGTTCCGTCAGTCCGGCACCTACCGCGACAACCAGCGCATCGAAGAGCGCGCCATGGACCGCAACGACCTGGAAAGGAACGCGGCATCACCATTCTCGCCAAGTGCACCTCGGTCGAGTGGCAGGGCACCCGCATCAACATCGTCGATACGCCCGGCCACGCTGACTTCGGCGGCGAGGTGGAGCGTATCCTCTCGATGGTCGACGGCGTGATCCTGCTGGTCGATGCGTCCGAAGGGCCGATGCCGCAGACCAAGTTCGTCACCATGAAGGCGCTGGCGCTTGGCCTGCGCCCCATTGTGGTCGTCAACAAGATCGACCGCCCGGATGGCCGCCCCGAAGAAGTGCTGAACGAGATTTTCGACCTGTTCGTGGCGCTCGAGGCCTCCGACGAGCAGTGCGATTTCCCGGTCCTCTATGGATCGGGCCGCGGCGGTTACGTCGGCGAGAACGAGGACGTGCGCGAGGGCACGCTTGCCCCGCTGTTCGATCTGATCGTGCGCCACGTGCCGGAGCCCAAGGTCGGCGATCCGGATGCGCCGTTCGCCATGCTGGCCTCGCTGCTGGACCGCGAGCAGTTCCTCGGCCGGGTGCTGACCGGCCGGGTGCAGCAGGGCAGGCTCAAGGTCAACGCGCCGATCAAGGTGCTGGACCAGCAGGGCAAGGTCATCGAGCAGGGTCGCGCGACCAAGCTGCTCGCCTATCGCGGGTTGGAGCGCGTGCCGGTTGACGAAGTGGTCGCCGGCGAGATCGTGGCGCTGGCCGGTCTGCTCGAGGGCACCGTGGGCCAGACCATCTGCGACCTCCTGGTCGAGGCGCCGATCCCGGCCACCCCGATCGATCCGCCGACGCTGTCCATGCGCTTCTCGGTCAACGACAGCCCGATGGCCGGGCGCGAGGGCGACAAGGTGACCAGCCGGCTGATCCGCGACCGCCTGATGCGCGAGGCCGAAGGCAATGTCGCGATCCGCGTCACCGAGTCCGACGACAAGGACAGCTTCGACGTTGCCGGCCGCGGCGAACTCCAGCTCGGGGTGCTGATCGAGACCATGCGCCGCGAGGGCTTCGAGCTGTCGATCGCCCGCCCGCGCGTGATCCTGCGCAAGAACGAGGAAACCGGTGATCGCGAGGAGCCGTTCGAGACCGTGCAGATCGACGTGGACGACGCCTATTCCGGCGTGGTGGTCGAGAAGATGAGCCTGCGCAAGGCCGAGATGACCGACATGCGCCCGTCGGGCGGCGGCAAGACCCGCATCACCTTCCGCGCGCCGTCGCGCGGCCTCATCGGCTACCATGGCGAGTTCCTCTCGGACACCCGCGGCACCGGCATCATGAACCGCCTGTTCGACAGCTACGGCCCGTACAAGGGGCCGATCGGCGGCCGCCAGAACGGCGTGCTGATCTCCAACGGTTCAGGCCAGGCAGTGGGCTACGCGCTGCAGGGGCTGGAGGAGCGCGGGATCATCATGGTCGACATCGGCGACGAGGTCTACGAGGGCATGATCATCGGCGAGAACGCCAAGGACAACGATCTTGAGGTCAACCCGCTGAAGGCCAAGCAGCTCACCAACTTCCGCGCATCCGGCAAGGACGAGAACGTGCGTCTGACCCCGCCGCGCAAGCTGACGCTCGAACAGGCGATCGCCTACATCGCCGACGACGAGCTGGTGGAAGTGACGCCCAAGAACATCCGCCTGCGCAAGATCCACCTGAACCCCCACGAGCGCAAGAAGGCGTCCCGCGCCGCCGAGTAGCGCGCCACAGCCTCCTCCGGGTGATAAAACCGCACGCCAGTCAAGCTGGAGCGCGGCGCAATAATGGCTGCTGAGCTTGGGCAGAAGGGCTGAGCGGCTCGTGGTTCTGTCCGAGCTCACCACGAGCGGACTTTACAGCCTGCTTCAGTGAAGATCGGAATGGCGATCCCATCCAAAGTCATCAGACTCTCAAATCATCCACTCCCGAATTCCTCGACCGCGCGCAGCAGCAGCGCCAGATCCTGCGGGCGCGACAAGCGGTGGTCGCCATCCTTGACCAGCATGACGCGGACATCCGCGGCCTGCAGGCGCTCGGCGATCGCGAGCGAGAGTTCCCACGGCACATCCATATCGGCCTGGCCGTGCAGCAGACGCACCGGACACTGGATCGGCAGGTCCTTGTCCAGCAGTGTGCGCGCCGGGGCATCCTCAAGGAGGGCGCGGTGGTAGCGGTAGGGCTCCGGCCCATAGGCGCTTGGCCGCTCGATGTAGCCCTTTGCGCCAGCAGGGTGCGATCAGCGCCGCCAAGCTCCAGACCCCACTCCGTGAAGTCCGGCGCAGGCGCGACCAGCACCAGCCCTGCGACCTGCCGCGGGCGGGCGAGCGCCATCAGCAGTGCGATCCAGCCGCCCATCGACGAACCGACCAGCACCACCGGACCCGGGACCGCAGCATCGAGCACCGCCAGCGCATCGTCCCGCCAGCGGCCGATCGAGCCGTCGGCAAAGGCACCGCCAGATGCGCCGCAGCCGGAATAATCGAACCGAACCATGGCCTGCCCGTGCGCGCCTGCCTGCGCGGCGAGCGCCAGCGCCTTGGTGCCGTTCATGTCGGACAGGTAGCCGGGCAGAAACATCAGGGCCGGCCCGCGCCCATCGATCAGATCGTAGGCCAGGCGCACGCCGTCGCCGCGGTCCAGTTGCCGGTAAGGGTCCTTCAGCATGCGCCTACAGTGGCGGGCGCACACGCAGGAGTCGAGAGGGGCGCGGGGGCTATTTTCCGCTCCCGGCGCACGGATGCAAGATCCTCCCCTTCAAGGGGAGGTGTCTGTCTGAAAGACGGACGGTAGGGTGAAAAGCCCGAATCTCTCATGCGTCCACCACCCCTCCACCACCCTGAAGGGTGGTCCCCTCCCTGTGGGGAAGGAACATTATCCGCGCCAGGTTTCATTTGCGCTCTGCACGCACATGACCCTGACCGCCTGCCACTGGGTCGCGCTCAGAGCGGGGACATAGCGGCGTGTGGTGTCGACGGCCGCGCGGATGTCCGCCTGCCGGTCGCCCGGGTCCGGGTGGGTGGAGACATAGGTGAGCAGGGCGCGCAGCCGTGAATCCAGCTTGTCTTCCGGCTTTGACAGACGACCGAAGAAGGCGGCGAGCGGTGCCGGCGAGGCGTCGATGCGAGCGAGCGCTGCCAGCGCCTCCCGGTCCGCCGCGCGCTCGGCGTTGCGGCCGTAGGCGAGCTGCAGAAAGCCCTGCGTAATCGCGCCGATGTCGCCGCCGAACGCCTGCGCGATCAGCCCCAGCCCCAGCCCGCGCACCACGCCGCGCGTCGCGTGCCGCTGCTCGACATGCGCCAGCTCGTGCGCCAGCACGCCGGCCAGTGCATCGGGCGACTCCGCTTTTCGATCAACCCCGAAAAATCACCACGTGACCGCCGGGCGCCGCCAGCGCATTCTCGACCGGGCTGTCGAGCACCGTGATGCTGGAAACCGGCTCGGCGAAGCGATCCAGTTCGAACATCCGACCTGCCAGGGCATCGAGCGCGCGCTGCCCAGTCGCCCCCGCGCACCGGCTGCTGCCCTGTTCCAGCTGCGCGACCATCTGATCGCCAAGCTCCGCGAAGGCGGACGGCGGCACCACTGCCAGCACCAGATCGATGAAGGTGGCCCAGATCAGCACCAGCACCGCGATGCCTGCACCACCCATGGCCAGCGCCGGGCCAAGGCCGATGCGGTCAAGATGCGTGCGCCAGGTCTCGTGTGCCGGCATCTGGCTGGCCCAGGCGTCGGGCAGGGGCTCCGGGAAGATCAGACGCCAGCCGTCGCGGTCTCTGTGCCGATAAGCGATCTGCTTCGGGTCCGGCGCGACCGTGAGCTCGGCGAGCGGCACAACCTCCACGGTGTCGCCGGTGTCCAGTTCCACCGCGCCGTTGGCAATATGCACCCACACTGGCTGCGCACGGGCGACCCGGCCGTCGTAAAGGGTCGCCGGGCGCGCGCCAGCCGCATCAGATCGCGCCGATATCGAAGGCGTCGGCCAGCCCCTCGCCCTGCCGGAGTGTTGCAGTGCCGGACTGTTCGATCTCGAGAGCGCTCAAGTCGCCGATGACGGTCAGGTGGCTGGTGTAGAACTGCCAGTGCCGGTAGGGCCACAAAAGCAGGCCAAGCCCCAGCGTGAACACCACAAGCGCCACATTGAAGAGGTAGTATTTCAGCCAGTCCAGGGTCGTGGCGTCGAACGCGAAGCATACCGGGCCAAGGCTCAGGTGCCCGACCAGATGCCGGTGCAGGTAGGCGGCATAGCGCAGCATGATCAGCGGCAAGCCGATGTAAATCAGAAGAGTGGCCGAAACAATCAGCGGTGCCGCTTTCGCCGGATCCGGCGGACCGCCACCGAGCGCCCCTGCCCCGAACACGATGATCAAGACGACCGCGACCACGAACACTACGGCAAGAAAGATCGCCGCAAGGTACTTCCCGAACAGCGCCCTCCAGCGTGCATCCCCTTCAAACGACAGGCTGCCGAAGCTCATCTTCGCGAACAGGGCGTTCCAGCCCCAGGCGGTCAGCCAGGGCACGGTGAGGGTGAAGCTGAGCAGCACGGTGAAGCTGCGGGCGAGATAGCCAAGACCGAAGGTCCAGCCGCCATCGTCGCTGCCGCCGCGCACGCCCTGCCAGTAGGTGCGGTTGAGCCGGTAGCGGACCATGCGGAAGATCGCGACGCCGCTCAGATACAGCACGCCGACCAGCAGCAGGATGTAGACGGCGATCGCAAGCTGCCACTGCCCCTTCAGGAGCAGACTCTGCAGCCAGAAGGACAAGGCGCTCATTGGAATGCCGAACAGGACGATCAGGATCAGGAAGCCCTTGAACAGCTCCATGCCGGTGCCGGCCCATTCCAGCGGCGCGCCCTGCACCGAGGTGTGGCTCCACAGGTAGCGGCGTATCCGCGTGACCGCCCAGAACCGGTAGATGCCCAGCGTCACCACCGTAAGCGCCAGGTTGACCAGCTGCATGACGAAGAAATCACCCATCCGGCCGCTGAAATCCGGCCGTTCGCGGCGCTCGCCGCTTGCCTGCATGTCCATCGACGCCCCCGCGTGTGTTTATGTCCGGCGATACTCGCACAGGCGCAGGCGGAGTCAATGGTTGTGCGGGTGAGGTGTGCTCCGCCTCGCCGTCACCCGTGCCGGACACGGGCATTGCGTGATACCCCGGCCGCCAAGCCCCGTGTCCAGTACGGGGCGACGGCGCAGGAGAGTGCCCGGCGCTTGACTCGCCTTGCGTCGTTTCTACTGTGCGCCGCAACACAGGAGACGGGCGATGGCCGACTTGAAGATCACCCTGCCGGACGGATCGGTGCGCACGATGCCGGCGGGCAGCACACCGGGCGATGTCGCCGCCGCCATCGGGCCGGGGCTGGCCAAGGCGGCGCTGGCGGCCGTTGTGAACGGGCAGGACTGGGACCTGACCCGCCCGTTCGAGGGGATGCGACCCTGGCGCTGGTCACCGCCAAGGACGCCGCATCGCTGGAGCTGATCCGCCACGACTTCGCCCACGTGCTGGCCGAGGCCGTGCAGGAGCTTTTCCCCGGCACCCAGGTCACCATCGGCCCGGCGATCGATGACGGCTTCTACTACGACTTCGCGCCGCACGGCAGAGGACCGTTCACCGAGGACGACCTGCCGGCCATCGAGGCGAAAATGCGCGAGATCATCGCCCGCGACGCGCCGATCACCCGCGAGGTCTGGGAACGCGAGGCCGCTATCGAACACTTCCGCGCGATCGGCGAGCACTACAAGGCGCAGATCATCGACGACATCATCAAGCCGGGCGAGCCGATCACCATCTACCGGCAGGGCCAGTGGCACGACCTGTGCCGCGGTCCGCACCTGCCCTCAGTCGGCAGACTGAACCCGGACGCCTTCAAGCTGATGAAGGTGGCCGGCGCCTACTGGCGCGGCGATTCCAGAAACGCCATGCTGAGCCGCATCTACGGCGCGGCATTCCACACGGCCAGGATCTGGCCGCCTACCTGACCCGGCTGGAGGAAGCGGAAAAGCGGGACCACCGCCGGCTGGGCGCGGAGATGGACCTGTTCCACCTGCAGTCGGAAGCACAAGGCTCGGTGTTCTGGCACCCCAAGGGCTTCATCGTCTGGCGCGTGCTGGAGGCGTACATGCGCCGCCGCCTGGACGCCGGCGCCTACAGGGAGGTGAAGACCCCGCAGCTCATGGACGCCCGCCAGTGGGAACAGTCCGGCCACTGGGGCAAGTACCGCGAGAACATGTTCGTGGTGCCGGACGAAATCCCGTCCACCGATGACGATGCGGCGATTTTTCCGGCGCGGCGGACCTCATGGCGCTCAAGCCCATGAACTGCCCGGCGCACGTGCTGATCTTCCGCCAGGGCATCAAATCCTACCGCGACCTGCCGATCCGCATGGCCGAGTTCGGCTGCTGCCACCGCAACGAACCGCACGGCGCGCTGCACGGGCTGATGCGCGTGCGCCAGTTCACCCAGGACGATGCGCACATCTTCTGCCGCGCGGACCAGCTGGTGGAGGAAGTGAGCCGGTTCATCGATCTGCTGGACACGGTCTATCGCGACCTCGGCTTCCCCAACTATGCGATCAAGCTGGCGCTGCGCCCGGAGAAACGCTTCGGGTCCGACGAAATGTGGGACTGGTCGGAGCAGTCGCTGCGCGACGCCGTCGCCGCGACCGGGCGCGCCACAGCCGACTATGGCTGGGAGGAGCTGCCAGGCGAAGGCGCGTTCTACGCCCCAAGCTCGAGTTCCACCTGACCGACGCCATTGGCCGCACCTGGCAGGTCGGCACCATCCAGACCGACACCGTGCTGCCGGAGCGGCTAGACGCAACCTACATCGGCGAGGACGGCCAGAAGCACCGGCCGATCATGCTGCACCGGGCGATTCTGGGCAGCTTCGAGCGCTTCCTTGGCATCCTGATCGAGCACCACGCCGGCAAGTTCCCGCTGTGGCTGGCCCCGGTGCAGGCGGTGGTCGCGACCATCGTCTCCGATGCGGACGACTATGCGCGCGACATCGTGGCCCGGCTGGCCCGCGCGGGCCTGCGCGCCGAGGCCGACACCGCCAACGCCAAGATCAACGCCAAGGTGCGCGAGCACATGCTTGCCAAAGTCCCCTACCTGCTGGTGGTCGGCAAGCGCGAGGCGGACGACGGCACTGTCGCCGTGCGTCAGCTCGGCGCGGAGGACACCCAGAAGGTCATGCCGCTCGACGCGGCGATCGCCCTGCTGACCCTTGAGGCGACCCCGCCGGACCTGCGGCCGGATGCTTAGCAGCCTGATCGGTTGAGGTTGAAGCAAGCCCCTCCCTGAAGGGGTTGGGGAGGGATTTTGGACACGTGGCCCGGCAGGCCCCACCCCGTCCCTCCCCTGAAGGGGAGGGAGTTTCCGCCCCGATCTGAAACGATCAAGGTCTGGGGCGGCGAAAGGGCGTCCCGCGAAACGCTGCGTTTCGCCCCAGCGGGTAAACAGAACTGTTTTCCGCGCAGCGTTTCTGCTACAGCGCCGCTCCATGAGGAGAGCCGCATGACACACCGTTTCGCCGAATTGATGTTCACGCCGGAGGTCCAGGCGCAGCAGGAAGCGCATGGATCGCGCGGTGCCTACGCCCGGTTCGCGCACCCGGACGCCTCGGCCAACGACCGCTTCAGCGAGGGTGAGGCGGCGTTCATCGCCGCGCGCGACAGTTTTACCTGGCAAGCGTCTCGTCGAGTGGCTGGCCCTATGTGCAGCACCGGGGCGGCCCGGCGGGCTTCCTGCAGGCGCTGGACGAGAAAACGCTGGCCTTCCCGGACTATCGCGGCAACCGGCAGTATGTGTCGGTCGGCAACGTCCAGACCGAGGACCGGGTGGCGCTGATCCTGGTCGACTATCCGAACCAGAGACGGCTGAAAATCCTCGGCCGCGCCCGCACGCTGGATCTCGATGAGGCGGCTCCCGTGCTGGCCCGGCTCGCCACCCTGCCCAAAGGTGCGCGCGCCGAGCGGGCGATCCTGATAACGCTGGAGGCGTTCGACTGGAACTGCCCGCAGCACATCACCCCGCGCTACACCAAGGCGCAGGTTGAGACAGCGCTTGCGCCTGTGCTTGAGGAGCTCGAGGCCCTGCGCGCCGAGAACGCCCGTCTGAAGGGCCTGGCCTGAGCGCTGCTACGACTGATCGGCCACGCTGAGCATCCACTGCCCCTCCACCACCCTAGAGGCTTTCCGACTGAGATTGAGGCACTTGTGTTTAGAGCGGTTTTCGATCTGATAGAATCAGATCGCCGCACTATACTTTTGTTTTACCGCGATTTCTTAACCATCGGATGACTCCATCCGATTGGAAATCGCTCTAAGTGGCTCAAGCGAAAGCGCTAAGAAAGGTTCTCACTTTTGCGTAGACCCTTCTTGTCCGTTTTGATTGCCGCGCAAAAGTGATTCAATCAAAACGGGAAGGGTCTAGCAAAACGGGAAGGGTCTAGGCGAGGCTGAGGTTGCGCTCCGCCTTGCCGACCGGCGCGTCGACATCAAGCGCATAGCCGGCCGAGCGCACGGTGCGGATGAGATCCGGTAGGTCGCCGACGTTCAGCGCCTTGCGCAGCCGGCGGATGTGCACGTCGACGGTGCGCAGTTCGACATAGACGTCATGCCCCAGACCGCGTCCAGCAGCTGTTCGCGCGAGAACACCCGGCCCGGGTGCTCCATGAAGTGGCGCAGCAGCCGGTATTCGGTCGGCCCGAGCTGCACGGGATAGCCCTCGCGCACCACCTTGTGCGCACCGATGTCCAGCTCGATGCCGGCGTAGCTGAGGCTGGCGCCGAACAGCGCCGGGCGCAGGCGGCGCAGCACCGCCTTGATGCGCGCATTCAGCTCGCGCGGGCTGAACGGCTTGGTGATGTAATCATCGGCCCCAGTGTCGAGTCCGCGCACCCGGTCGGCTTCTTCCGTGCGCGCGGTCAGCATCAGGATCGGCAGGTTGGCGGTGGTCGGCTGGCGGCGCAGCCGGCGGCACACCTCGATGCCGGAGAGATGCGGGATCATCCAGTCGAGGATCACCAGGTCCGGGCGCTGTTCCTGCGCCAGCACCAGCGCCTCCTCGCCGTCGCCGGCGTGGATCACCTCGCAGCCGTCGCGCTCGAGGTTGTAGGTGACAAGCTCGGTCAGATGGATGTCATCCTCGACCAGCAGGATCTTCGGCTTCATGCGCCCCTCACTCACGGCTGGCGTCCGGTGCTTGCGCGAACGCGGTGTCGTCGTGCTTCGGTCGGTCGCCGGCCATGCGCTCGCCGGTCACGTTGTAATACACGATCTCGGCCATGTTGGTGGAGAGGTCGCCGATCCGCTCCAGGTTCTTCGCCACGAACATCAGGTGCGTCGACGGCGTGATCGCCTGCGGGTTTTCCATCATGTAGGTCAGCAGCGACCGGAACAGGCTGTTGTAGAGGTCGTCCACATCCATGTCGCGATCGCGGACCTTCAGCGCCTTGGCGGTGTCGCGCGAGCCGTAGGCGTCGAGGGCATCCTTCAGCATCTGGGCGACGATCCGGCCGATCTCCGGCACGATCGCCAGCGGCTGGATGTGCCGCGCCTGCGAGAGCACGGTCGAACGCTTGGCGATGTTCTTGGCGTAGTCGCCGACCCGCTCGAGTGCTGCGGAGATTTTCAGCGCCGAGATCACTTCGCGCAGGTCGTCGGCCAGCGGGTGGCGCAGCGCGATGATCTCCACGGCCAATCGCTCGGCCTCCTGCTCCAGCGCATCAATCTGCGCGTCGGCCGTCACGACTTTGGCGGCGCCGTCGATGTCGCGGTCCATCAGCGCATCGAGCGCCATGCGGATCTGGTATTCCGCCAGACCACCCATCTGCGAGACCAGGGCGCGCAGGCTGCGCAGTTCCTCGTCGAACGACTTGACCGTGTGCGTCTGTACCATGGCGGCGTCCTCGTGCGGCGCTCCGCTCAGAGCAACGGACTTTAGATCCGTACCAGTCTAATGGCATGCTCATAACGGATTTAAAGTCCAAAGTTGCTCTATCGATATTTAAATCTAAAGCATCGTTTCCCCTTGAATGCGACAATGCGCGCGATCCCGATCCTGGGTCGCATTAAAGGGGAGATGCTTTAGCCGTAGCGCCCTGTGATGTAGTCCTTGGTCTTCTCCTGGCGCGGGTTGGTGAAGATTTCGCTTGTCGCGCCATATTCGACCAGATTGCCCAGGTGGAAAAAGGCGGTCTTCTGGCTGACTCGTGCAGCCTGCTGCATGTTGTGGGTGACGATCACGATCGCGTAGCGCCCGCGCAGCGCGCCGATCAGTTCCTCGATCTTGGCCGTTGCGATCGGGTCGAGCGCCGAACACGGCTCGTCCATCAGCACGACCTCGGGCTCCACGGCGATGACGCGGGCGATACACAGGCGCTGCTGCTGGCCGCCGGACAAGGCGGTGCCGGGGTCCTGCAGCCGGTCCTTCACTTCCTCCCACAAGCCGGCGCGGCGCAGGCTGTTTTCGACCACCTGGTCCATGTCCGCGCGGTTGGAGGCCAGGCCGTGCAGGCGTGGGCCATAGGCGACGTTCTCGTAGATCGACTTCGGGAACGGGTTCGGCTTCTGGAACACCATGCCGACGCGGGCGCGCAGCTGCACGACGTCCATTGATTTGTCGTAGATGTTCTCGCCGTCGAGCGCGATCTCGCCGGTGACCCGCGCGGACGCGACCGTGTCGTTCATGCGGTTGAGGCAGCGCAGGAACGTCGACTTGCCGCAGCCGGACGGCCCGATGAAGGCGGTGACCTCGTCGGCGCGCACATCGATGTTGACGTCCTTGATCGCGTGCTTCTCGCCATAGTGCACATTGACGTTGCGCGCGGTCATTTTCGGTTGTGGATTGGTCGCCATCGTCGCCTCGTCACTCACCAGCGGACTTCAAAACGGTTACGCAGATAGATCGCCACGCCATTCATCATCAGCAGAAACGCCAGCAGCACCATGATGGCCGCCGACGTCTTCTCGACGAAGCCGCGCGACACCTCGTCCGACCACAGGAACACCTGCACCGGCAGCACGGTCGCTGCCTCGGAAAAGCTGTTCGGCACGTCCACCACGAAAGCGCGCATGCCGATCATCAGCAGCGGCGCTGTCTCGCCGAGCGCCCGCGCCATGCCGATGATGGTGCCGGTCAGGATGCCGGGCAGCGCCAGCGGCAGGACATGGTGGAACACGACCTGCAGCGGCGAAGCGCCAAGCCCGCGCGCGGCGTCGCGGATCGAGGGCGGCACCGCCTTGATCGACACCCGCGACGCGATCACGATCACCGGCAGGGTCATCAGCGCCAGGGTCATGCCGCCGACCAGCGGCGACGAGCGCGGCAGGCCGAAGAATGGAGAAAGATCGCCAGGCCCAGCAGACCGAAGATGATCGACGGCACAGCGGCCAGATTGTTGATGTTGACCTCGATGAAGTCGGTCAGCCGGTTCTTCGGCGCGAACTCCTCGAGATAGACCGCCGCGCACACACCGATCGGGAAGGAGAGCAGCAGGGTCACGATCAGGGTCAGCAGCGAGCCGACCGTCCCGCCGCCGACCGCTGCCTGTTCGGCCTCCGTCGAGTCGCCGCCGGTCAGGAACCGCGTGTTGAACACGGTGCGAATGGCACCGGCCTGCTTGAGCTTGTCGGCCCAGGCGATCTGCTGCTCGCTGATCCGCCGGTTCTCATCCGCAGCGCCGCGGTCGACCTTGCCCTTCATCAACTGGTCGACCAGGGTTGACGCAGTCAGCCACATGGGCCGGGTCTGGCCGATAAGGTCTGGATTGTCCTTCAGCGCATTGCCGACCTTGATCGCCGCCGCCGAGCTGAGCAGCTCGCTGAGCGCAATCTTGTCCTCGTCCGTGGTCAGCTCGGGGAACTGCTTTTCCAGACCGTTCGAGGGCAGGAGGCCGGTGTCGGCGCGGGCCAGCACGTCGGCGCGGTCCGGGCCGTTCAGGTCGGCGCGGGTAATGCCCAGGCTCTCCTCATCGAAGGTCACTTCGACACGGATTTCGGTGGTGAGGAACCCGGTCCAGCCCTTGGAGACGACCGATGTCAGCAAGAACAGCAGAAACGAGCCCGCAAGGATCAGCGAGACCAGCCCCAGCATGCGGAACCGGCGCTCGGCGCGATACCGCGCGGCGATGCGCTTCTGCATGGCCACGCCGCTCCAGTCGGTCGGCTGCGCAGTCACGGGCGATGCGGCCATGGCGAGGGTCGCGCTAGTCATAGGCCTCCCGGTATTTCTTCACCACGCGCAAGGCATAGACGTTCAGCAGCAGGGTCACGACGAACAGCACCAGCCCCAGCGCGAACGCGGAGAGGGTCTTGGGGAATCGAATTCCTGGTCGCCGGTCAGCAACTGCACGATCTGCGCCGTGACGGTCGTGACCGAGGCGAACGGGTTGGCGGTCAGGTTGGCGGCCAGCCCCGCCGCCATCACCACGATCATGGTCTCGCCGATGGCGCGGGACACCGCCAGCAGGAACCCGCCGACGATGCCGGGCAGTGCGGCAGGCATCAGCACCTTGCGGATGGTCTCGGACAGCGTCGCGCCCATGGCGAGCGAACCGTCCTTCATCGCCTGCGGCACCGCGGTCAGTGCGTCGTCGGCCATCGAGGACATGAACGGGATGATCATCACCCCATGACCAGTCCAGCCGCAAGCGCGCTTTCCGAGGATGCGCCGGCGATGCCGGCACTCGGCGAACTGGCGCACCGCCGGCGCCAAGGTCAGCGCTGCGAAATAGCCGTAGACCACGGTTGGCACGCCAGCGAGCACCTCCAGCATCGGCTTCATCCAGCGCCGCAGGGTCGGGGTCGCATACTGGGTCAGGTAGACGGCGGAGAACAGGCCGATCGGCACGGCGACCACCATGGCGATCAGGGCGATGAAGATCGTGCCCCAGAACAGCGGGATTGCGCCGAATGCACCCGATGAACCCACCTGGTCCGCACGCAGGGCGGTCTGCGGGCTCCACTTGGTGCCGAGCAGAAAATCGAGCAGCGGAATTTTATTGAAGAACCGCAACGACTCGAACAGCAGCGACAGCACGATCCCCAGGGTCGTGACGATCGCGACAGTGGATGCCGCCACCAGCAGCGCCATCATCAGCCGCTCGACCCGGTTGCGCGTGCGGCTGTGCGGTTTGAGGGTCAGCAGGCTGGCCAGCGCGCCCAGAAGCCCGACGGCCAGCGCCGCCGCGCCGACCAGCGTGCCCGCCTGGTCGTTCCAGTGCTTGTAGGCGGCGGCGGCCGCCTTGGCGTTTTCGTCGTAGCTGTCGGCGATGGCGCCGGTCGCCAGCCCGCGCACCTCATCGAGGAAGACGCGCCGGGCCTCGGGTTCGGCCGGTACCGTCTGGTCGTCCAGGACGTTGACGGTCATGGCCTCGATGACGCCGGGCCCAGCCACGTTCCAGACCAGCAAGAGCAGCAGCGCCGGCGCGAGCGCCGCCAGCGCGGTCTGCCAGCCATGATAGCCGGGGCGCGAGTGTGCGGTCTGGCGTTTGTCGACGCGCGGGAACGCCATGGCCCGGCGATGGGCGGCGGTGTAGGCCGCCGCCGCCAGAGCTAGAACCAACAGGAACGCCAGGCCGCTCGACATCGGCTATTTGATCGCCGCGGGGTTGAGCGGGGTCAGCTTTAGGGCCGCGGCGGCCGCTTGCTTGCGCACGCTCTCGGGCGCCGCCACCAGCCCGCGCTTGGCGAGGTATCCTTTCGGTCCCCAGGTGCTCTCCTTGGCATACTCCGCAAGATAGGCCTTGATCGACGCGCCAAGCTGGGTCGGCTGGCTCGCCTGCCGCGCCTTGACGTAGATGTAGAGCGGACGCGACGCTGGATATTTGAAGCTGGAGATGTTGGCGTAGGTCGCCGGCACGCCGTCCAGGTTGACATCCTTGATCTTGTCGAGGTTCTCCTCGAGATAGCTGTAGCCGAAGATGCCGAGCGCGGCCGGGTTGGCGACCAGCTTCTGCACGATCAGGTTGTCGTTCTCGCCGGTCTCGATGTAGGCCCCATCCTCGCGCAGCTTGGTGCAACGCGCCTTGAAGGCTTTCTCGTCGCTCTTCTTCAGGGCTTCCATCTTGGCGTCCGCCGCTATGCAGCCGGCTTCCATCACCAGTTCGTTGAACGCATCGCGCGTGCCGGAGGTCGGTGGCGGCCCCATGACTTCGATCTTGGCGGCGGGCAGTGCCGGGTTCACGTCCTTCCAGACCTTGGCGCTGTTCTTCTTGCCGTCCGGCAAAGTCTCGGCAAGCGCCAGGAAGATGTCCTTGCGGCTTAGCGCGATCGCCTTGGCGGTTTTGCCTGCGCCAGGGCGATGCCATCGAGCCCGACCTGAATTTCCACGATCGGCCCGACGCCGTTCTTGGCGCAGAGCTCGACTTCAGACTTCTTGATCCGCCGCGAGGCGTTGGTGATGTCCGGGAACTTGTCGCCAAGGCCGCTGCAGAAAATCTGCAGGCCGCCGCCGGTGCCTGTCGACTCGACGATCGGCTTGAACTTCGGGTTTTCTTCGCGAACTGCTCGGCCACTGCCGTCGTGAACGGGTAGACGGTCGACGATCCGACGACGCGGATTTCATCGCGCGCCTGCGCTGGCGCGCCAAACGCGAGGATCGCCGCTGCGCCCAGCAGGGCCCGTTGGAACAAACTTCTCGTCATGCCGATCTCCTGTTTTCCCGGCTCTTTACGCCGGTCGAATGATGCACTGGCTGCGGATGAAACCCGCAGGCTGTCAACGGCCTGGTCGCTGTCGCCACCGGCGGCCACGCCGCTCCTGCGCTGCGACACTAGAGCCTTTCCGACTGAGATTGAGGCACTTGTGTCAAAGTGCCTCAAGCAAAGGCGTGAATCAGGCCCTTTTCAATCAATGTCTAGCGGGGTTCGATGTGAGCGGCCATCCTTGGTTAACGAAACTGAACACGTACAGGCACGAATATGACAGCTTTGCTGCGTATTTATGACAATGCAGCCCGGGAAGTGGAAATGCCCCCGGCTTCACTGATCGGCAGGGTGAAAGTGACGGTGGTGCCAACGCCAAGAGTACTGGAAATACCGAGCGTTCCCTGATGCCGCTCGAGAATGTGCTTGACGATCGCCAGCCCGAGCCCGGTCCCGCCCAGTCGCCGCGACCGCGCGTTGTCGATCCGGTAAAGCGCTCGGTCAGGCGCGGCAGGTGCTCCGGCGCAATGCCCTCTCCCTTGTCGCGCACGCTCACGCGGATGACGTCTGCGCCGCCGTCTTCTGCTGCCGGCGCGACATCCGCCTCGATTTCGATCGGCGTGCCGGCGCGCCCGTACTTGATCGAGTTCGACACCAGATTATGCACGACCTGCAGAATCTGGTCGCGATCCGCGAGCACCATCGGCAGGTCCGGCGGCACGGAAACCTTGAGGCTGCGCGCGTCGGCACCCAGCCGGACGGCCAGGGTCTTGCCGACGTCGGCCAGCACCGGCGCCAGCTCGATCGGCGTGGAAGGCGGTGCCTGGTTGTCCAGCTCCACGCGCGAGAGCGAGAGCAGGTCGTCGATCAGGCGCGACATGCGATCCGCCTCCTGGCCCATGATGTCCAGAAAGCGCACCCGGGCGGCCGAATCGTCTGCGGCTGCCCCTTGCAGGGTCTCGATGAAGCCCATCACGGTCGAAAGCGGCGTGCGCAGCTCGTGACTGGCGTTGGCAACGAAATCGACGCGCATCCGCTCCGCCAGGCGCAGGGCGGTGATGTCGCGCAGGCTGATGATGTAGCGCTGACTGTCGTCGCCGAGCGGCGCAACCCGCAAGGCATAGGATCGCTCGATGGGGAGAGCAGGTGCAGTTCCTGTTCCTGCGCCGTCTCAAGCCGAACCGACTCGCGGATCGCCTCCACCGCGCCGGGATGGCGCAGGAACACCGTGATCGCCTCCCCACCAGGGTCGGGCCGAACAGATCATGTGCTGCCTTGTTGCACGCCAGAATCTCCAGGCTGTGCGACACGATGAACAGCGGTTCCGCCAGCCCGCCGATCACGGCGGCGGCATCGATGCCTTCTCCCTGGCCTCAGCCACGACATCCGCCTCGGAGTCGAGCGCCGCAGGACGCTGGGTTTGCGCGTCGGCGCCGAGGCGATCGCCAGCGCGAACATGCTGGCGAACAGGGTCAGCGCTGCAGCGGGGATGGAGATGGCCAGCCCGGCAACCACGGCGAACGCCGTAGCGACAAGAAGTCCGCGGATCCAATACCCTGGCGCAACATGTCAGGCGCGAAACAGCTTCGCGCGCCGGGCGCTCGGCAACAGTCCGAGCGCCTTACGGGCCTTGAACAAGCGCAGAGCGTGAAAGTTGCGCATCAATGAAATCAACCTGCGAGAGGTATGGGGTATGCTGCAAGTGATACCCGAGGACTGGAGGGCACGCCAGCGCGATGCAGAAAATTCACAAAAGCCTGCAAAATTCCCGTGTGACTGTTGCTGATTTCAGCGGATTTCGATGCTGCATGCGTAACAAGTACCGCCCGACACGCCGGGCCTTTACAACCCGGGGCAATACCTTCTCTTGCAGGTCGCGCGCAACCGTACGCCGAGCCAACAATCCCGGAAACACTTTACGGCTCCGTTAACTAAATTTTAGACACAACCCCGTAACACAATGAGCGCAAGAGTTTCAGCCGCAGCCGCGTAAAGGCCGCGAAGTCATGCGTCCCAGCAAAGAGAATTACACTGCCACGATGTGAGGGCTGCCATGAGTGTGGGCCTTGTGCGGATACGTTTGCCGGATACCCTGGATCTCGCCTGCGCCGCGGATCTCAGAAGCTCACTGGTCGATGCCATCAATGAAAGCTCGGCGATCGCCATCGATGCAAGCGGCGTCCGCTCGCTAACGACACCTTGCATTCAAGTTCTTCTTGCTGCGTCCAAAGATGCGCAAAAAGAAACGCCAAAATCTTTGTCGAAAGCGCTTCGGCGCCGTTTCTGAGAGCAATCGAAGAAATTGGCCTCAACAACGGCCTCATTTCCGGGAGTCAATAAATAATGAACAAGACAATTCTTGCAGTCGACGACTCGAAAACCATGCGCGACATGATCAATTTCACGCTTGCCGAGGCAGGATTCAAAGTCCTTCTGGCGGAGGATGGCAACGGTGCGTTGCAGGTCCTGGCCGGCAACACGGTTGATCTCGTGATCACCGACGTCAACATGCCGGGCATGAACGGCATCGACCTGGTGAAGGGCATTCGGGCCGACGCACGTCTGCGCGCGCTGCCCGTGTTGATCCTGACCACCGAAGCCGGAGAAGACGTGAAGCAGAAGGGCCGCGCGGCGGCACCGGCTGGATCGTCAAGCCGTTCCAGCCGGACAAGTTGCTGAAAGTCGTCGAAAAGTCTGCGCCTGAGCACGAGACGAAATGATGGCCAGCCGAGCATCCTTCCAGCAATTCACGGCGACCTTCTTTGAGGAGTGTCATGAGCTGATTTCCGATACGGAGCAGCACCTGACCCAGCTCAAGGACGGCACGGGCGACAGCGAGACCTTGAATGCGGTCTTTCGCGCCGTTCACTCCATCAAGGCCGGTGCCGGCGCGTTGGACTTCGGCCAGCTTGTCGAATTCACGCATATCTTCGAGGCCACGCTGGAAAAGCTGCGCTCGAACGTCAAAACCTGCGAAGCCCCCGTGATCGACGTTCTGTTTCAGGCGTTCGATATCCTGGTCGACCTGGTGCGTGCGGCGGAACACGGCGAGACACTTTGCCCGGATGTGACCCGGGAAGCGCAGAATCTGCTGCTTGCGATTTTCGGCGAGGCTCCCGCACCGATGCAGCGCACCATTCCGCACCCGCGA
This sequence comes from Hankyongella ginsenosidimutans, assembly GCF_005144965.1. Taxonomy (GTDB): domain Bacteria; phylum Pseudomonadota; class Alphaproteobacteria; order Sphingomonadales; family Sphingomonadaceae; genus Hankyongella; species Hankyongella ginsenosidimutans. The sequence continues at coordinate 1,439,776 of NZ_CP039704.1, read as the reverse complement.
GCCAATCGGGCCCGGCCACCTACGCCATCCGTTTTGAGCCGCGCGCCGACCTTTTCCGCTCGGCCAATGAACCGATCCTGATTTTTCGCGCACTCAGCGCGCTCGGAACCCTGGCCATCGAACTGAACACGGACGCCCTGCCCCGCTGGAAGCGCTCGACCCGGAAGACTCCTATTTCAAATGGCGACTCCAGCTGGAGACCGAAGCGCCGCTGGAGGACATCCAGGAAGCGTTCGAGTTCGTTGCCGACGACTGCCTGCTCGAGATTGAAAAACTTGACGGCGAACAACCGGAATCCGAGCAACCGGCGGAAGCCGTGGAAGAGGTCGCGGAAGGACTTGCAAGGGCCGTGGACGCGGACGCCGCGAAAGCCGGCAGCAGACTGTCGTCCATTCGCGTCGAGCTCGACCGCATCGATCGCCTGGTCAACATGGTCGGCGAGCTGGTCATCACGCAATCGATGCTCACCCAGGAAATCCAGGAACTGGATACGCGTCAGAACAGCCGCCTGATCTCGGGCATGGAAGTCCTCGCCGCGCACGCGCGCGAGCTGCAGGACAATGTGATGTCCATCCGCATGCAGCCGGTCAAGTCAGTCTTTTCCCGCATGCCGCGTGTGGTGCGCGACCTCAGCAAGCAGTTGGGCAAGCGGGTGCGCCTCATCAGCGAAGGCGAGACGACGGAGGTCGACAAGACGGTCATCGAGGAAATCGTCGATCCGCTGACGCATATGATCCGCAACTCGCTGGACCATGGGATCGAGCCGCCCGAGGAGCGCATCGCCGCCGGAAAACCCGCAGAAGGAACCATCTGGCTGCGCGCGGAGCATCGCGGCGGGCGCATCCTTATCGAGATCGAGGATGACGGGCGCGGCATCGACGCCGACAAGGTGCTGGCGCGCGCCATCGAGAAAGGCCTGGTCGACGCGGATGCCCGCCCGAGCCAGGATGAGATCATCAACCTCATCTTCCACCCCGGCTTCTCAACCGCGGCGCAAGTAACCAGCGTGTCCGGACGCGGCGTGGGCATGGATGTCGTGCGGCGCAACGTGCAGGCGCTGGGCGGTCGTATTTCCGTCTCGACCAACCTCGGCGCCGGATCCCGGTTCACATTGGCCCTGCCGCTCACCCTGGCGGTTCTGGACGGCATGATCGTACGCGTGGGCGCACAGAAGTATGTGGTGCCGGTCAACAGCATCGTCGAGAGCATTCAACCGCGCAAAGCCGATATCCGGGCGCTGATGGGCGGCTCGCAGTTGCTGAATATCCGGGGCCGCTTCGTACCGCTTATTCACGTCGCAAGCGCATTCGGCGCCGCCGACGCCCGGATCGAGCCATGGTCTGGGCTGGCGGTGGTCGTCGACACGGAGTCCGGCCAGCAGATCGGCCTGGTGGTGGATGAGCTGCTTGGGCAGCAGCAGGTCGTCATCAAATCGCTCGAGGCGAATTACCGCCACATCGAGGGCGTGTCCGCGGCCACCATCCTCGGCAATGGGCAGGTGTGCCTGATCGTCGACGTCGACGGTCTGGAAGCCATAGAGCGCCGCACGCGCGGGCAGGACTTGCAGGGCGGCCATCACGCCGCCCCGCTGACGCTCCGCCACTTGACGCTGCAATCGTATGTTAACCGGAGAGTAGATCATGAGCGCGTTGATGAAACAGGCTTACGATATTCTGGCCTCTACAGATTCAAAAGAAGGGCACGATGCACAGCAATATATTTCCTTCACCGTCGGTGCCGGAGAATATTGCGTCGACATCAATGCCGTACGCGAAATCAAAGGCTGGACCCCGGTAACACCGCTGCCGAATACCGACGAATACATGCTTGGCGTGTTGAATTTACGCGGTGTGATTGTCCCAATTTTCGATCTTCGTTGCCGCTTCAACATGGGCCGCACCCTGGCGACGCCGCTGCATGTCGTGATCGTCGTGGTCATCGGCAATCGCATCATCGGCATTCTGGTCGACGCCGTCTCGGATATCCTGACGGTGGAACCCGCCGATGTTCAGCCGGTCCCGGAGCTCGATCAACGCGGGGATCGCCGCTTCCTTCAGGCACTTTTGACGCACGGCGAGAAGATGATTGCCCTGCTCAATCTCGAACAATTGTTCGAACTCGACCCCAACCTTGAGAACATGCGCGGAACCGCCGCTTGAGCGTCATAACCATCTGAGACCCGACCCCACATTTGTCATCCCACGGAGATGAACATGACCATGCAGTTTTCAGTCGCGAACATGCTCAATCGCAGCAAACAGTCCTCGATCAGCGACCATATCATGGCCGCGATGGAATATGTGCAGGCCAATGTCATGATCGCGGATGCCGATCTTCGCATCATTTACATGAACCGCACCATGCGGGACATGATGGAGCGCAATGAATCGGCGATCCGCACGGAGCTGCCAAACTTCAATGCCCGGAATTTGATTGGCCAAACGGCCGACATCTTCCATGTCCGCCCCTCGCACCAGCGCGATATGATCGAGCGCCTGCGCACCGCGCATAGCACGACCATTCGGGTCGGCGGCCGTATCTTCAATCTGATCGCAACGCCGCTGTTCGACACGTCCGGCAATCGCATCGGGACTGTCGTCGAGTGGGATGACAAGACGGACCGCGTCACCGCCGAGGAGCGCCTGAAGGAGATCGCCGCCGAGAACATGCGGGTCCGCCGCGCCCTCGACGACTGCCAGGCCTCGGTCATGATCGCCGATAACGACTACACCATCGTGTACATGAACGACACGATGCAGGAGATGATGAAGGCCAACGAAGCCGCGCTGCGCACGGAACTGCGCAACTTTGACGCCGCCCGGCTCATCGGCGCCAACATCGACATTTTCCACAAAACCCAGCGCACCAGCGCTCGATGCTCAATCGCTGAACAGTGCGTACAAGACGCAGATTACGGTCGGTGGGCGGGTTTTCAGCCTGATTGCCTCGCCGGTTCTGGACAGGGACGGCGCGCGCCTCGGCACCGTCGTCGAGTGGGAAGACCGCACCGAGCGCCTTGCAGCGGAAGCGGCGCGCGACGCCGAGGCCGCCGCCAACGCCCAGATCAAGACCGCGCTCAACAAATGCACGACCAACGTCATGCTCGCGGATGTCACCGGCAAGATCATCTTCGCCAACGAGGCCGTCCTTGCCATGATGCTGAATGCGGAGCGCGATCTGCAGAAGGAACTGCCGAACTTCGAGGCGCGCAAACTTGTCGGCGCGAACTTCGATATTTTCCATAAAACCCGGCGCACCAGCGCAACATGCTGGAGCGGCTGAACACGACTCACCGCGCCTCAATTGCCGTCGGCGCCGCAAGTTCGACCTCATCGCCAACCCGGTCTTCGATGCGCATGGCACCCGCCTGGGAACGGTGGTCGAGTGGAAGGACGTCACGCTGGAGCGTCAGGTCGAGGGCGAACTCAGCACGGTCGTCAGCGCCATCAGCAGCGGAGACTTCAGCACCAAGCTCTCGGTCGAGGGCAAGGACGGCTTCATGCTGCGCATGGCCGAGGGCATCAACAACATTTCCGCGATCTGTTCGAGCGGCCTCACCGATATCGGCAACATGCTGCGTGCGCTTTCCGCAGGCGACCTGACCCAGCGGATCACCGCCGACTACCAGGGCATGTTTGACCGCGTGAAGCAGGACTGCAACGCGACCGCCGAGCGCCTGTCCGAAATCGTGCGCTCGATCTCGAAGGCGTCCAGCGAAGTCGCAAACGCCGCCGCTGAAATCGCATCGGGCAGCACGGACTTGGCCGAGCGCACGGAATCGCAGGCGTCTGCGCTTGAACAAACAGCAGCTGCCATGGAAGAAATGGCGGCAACCGTGCGGTCCAATTCGGAAAATGCGCAGTCGGCCCGGCAAATGGCGCGCGCGGCTTCCGATGTCGCAACCAACGGCGACGGCATCGTGCAGAACGCTGTATCCGCGATGTCGCAGATCGAGCGGTCGTCGCAAAAATCTCGGACATCATTGGCGTGATCGACGAGATCGCCTTCCAGACCAATCTGCTTGCGCTCAACGCGGCGGTCGAGGCCGCGCGCGCCGGCGACGCTGGCCGCGGGTTCGCCGTGGTCGCGACCGAGGTGCGCAACCTCGCGGGCCGGTCGTCCCAGGCCGCCAAGGACATCAAGAGCCTCATCAGCGAAAGCGGCCAGCAGGTGCAGCAGGGCGTCACCCTGGTAAACGAGGCAGGCCATTCGCTGCGCAACATCATCTCCTCGATCAACCAGGTGACGAGCATCGTGAACGATATCGCCTCGGCGAGCGAGGAGCAGTCCTCCGGCATCGACGAGATCAACAAGTCGGTCACCCAGATGGACGACATGACGCAGCAAAACTCCGCGCTGGTCGAGGAAAACGCCGCCGCCGCCCGTGAGCTGGAAATGCAGGCGCGCGTGATGAAGGAGGAAATGAGCTTCTTCGCCGTCGATGGCCTGGAGGTCCCGGTCGCCACCGCCAGCGTGCGCCGGTCGTCGCCCAAAGCGTCTCTATCCAAGCCGGCGGCCCTGAAAAACCGGCGGCCAGCAGCGCACGCAAGACCAGCTATGTGCTCCCGAAGCCGAAAGCCAGCGTGGAAGCGCATGACGAGGACAATAACGACTGGAGCGAATTCTGATCCGACCCCTCGGGAAGCTGGCGATAGGCTATGGCGACCGCGCGCGAATTCACACTCAGCAGACAAGACTTCAAATTTGTCTCTGACACGGTCTACGACATGACGGGCATCGTCTTGAAAGAACACAAGTTCGAGATGGTGTACGCGCGTCTGTCGCGCCGCCTGCGCGGCCTGAACATGGCCAATTTTTCGGACTATGTCGATCTGCTGCAAGGGCCGGGCAGAGACACCGAGATCAGCTTCCTGATCGACGCCCTGACGACCAACCTCACCCGCTTTTTCCGTGAGGACTATCAATTGAAGCATCTGCTGCGCGAAGTGCAGCAAAGGCAGCAGCACGGCGGCCCGGACAAGTCCATCCGTATCTGGTCGGCCGGCTGCTCAAGCGGGCAGGAGCCTTACTCTATCGGCATGGCCCTGAGCGCCGGCCTCAAGGAGCGCGCGCGCGCCTGCCGGATTCTGGCGACCGACATCGATAGGAATGTCCTGAACAAGGCAAAAATGGCTTGTATACCAAGCAAGAAATTGAGGACATACCGCCAAATTTCAAATCAAAATATTTACGAGATGCCAATGATGGCAAATACAAAATCACTCGTGATATATCCAATATGATCGTTTTAATTCTCTTAATTTGATGAATCCATGGCCATTCAAACACAGGTTTGATTTTATATTCTGCCGCAATGTCGTAATATATTTCGACGAACCGACAAAAACAAACTCGCCAAGCGTTTCATGGACTCCTGAACGATAACGGTGTTCTTTTCTCGGGCATTCGGAGGCGCTCATGGGGCAATCGACGGACTTGTGCCGGCTGGGCGCGCTGCGTTTCGCAAGGTCGCTGCGGCATGAAGCGCAGTCTGCTCATAGCCGAGCGCCGCATGGACCCGGACGCCCTGCCGAAGCATCTGATGAGCGGCAAGACGCAGGCCAAGGTCATCCACGTGCTGCCAGGGAAATGCAACTCTCCAACGATCCGGACGCGCTTCTGGTGACGACGCTTGGGTCCTGCGTGTCCGCCTGCGTCCGCGATCCGCGAACAGGGTATGGCGGCATGAACCACTTCATGCTGCCGCTCAGCCGCGACGACCTTGGCACCTGGGGCGGGGTTTCGCGCAGCCTGCGCTACGGCAATCACGCCATGGAATCACTCATCAACCAGATTCTGCGCACGGGCTGCGCGCGGCAGGCGCTGGAAATCAAACTCTTCGGCGGCGGCAACGTCATGCAGGGCCGCACCGACATCGGGCACAACAATGCGCGCTTCGTGCTTGAATACATCGAAAACGAAGCCCTGAAGGTGGCGGCCGCCGATCTTGGCGGCATGAACGCCCGCAGAATTTACTATGCGCCAGCGACGGGCTCCGTGAAGCGCCTGCTGCTGCGCAGGCGGCAGGACGGCCATACTGTCCAAGATATTGAGAAGAATTACCAACAACGACTGCAGATTCTGGAAGAGGATACCGACGACAATATCGAATTGTTCGCGGATTGAGGCTCGAAAATGCGCAAGAAAAAGTCCTCATTGTCGATGACTCTGCCCTGATGCGGCAGATGTTGACCGATATTCTCGGTTCCGCCCCGGATCTGGACGTCGTTGGCGCTGCGCCAGACCCTTACGTCGCGCGCGAGATGATCAAGCAGCTTAATCCCGACGTCATCACGCTCGACGTGGAGATGCCGCGCATGGACGGACTGGAGTTTCTGGAAAGATCATGACGCTGCGTCCGACGCCCGTCGTGATGATCTCTTCCCTCACCAAGGCCAATGCCGAGGTTACGGTGCGCGCGCTGGAAGCCGGCGCCGTCGACTACGTGCAAAACCGACCCGGGTCGCCCGGGACGGCTACGGCGACATGGAAGACGAGATCATCGCCCGGGTGCGCACGGCGTCCCGCGCGCGCGTTCATCCGGTCGCCATGCCCCACGTCACGATCGCGGAAACGGAGGGCCTTGCACGCGACCGGCTGATCGCTATCGGCGCATCGACGGGCGGCGTCTCCGCGATCGCCCATATTCTGAGCGAGCTGCCCGCGAACACGCCACCGGTCGCCATCGTGCAGCATATGCCCCGCGAATATACAGCGGGATTCGCCCGGCGCCTGGATAGCCGGTCGAAGCTTACCGTCATGGAAGCCCGGGACAATCTGCCGCTCGAGCCGGGCCTGGCCGTGGTCGCCCCGGCGACACGCACCTTCGGATCAAGCAGGTCGGCGCTCAGTATCGGTGCGTCCTGTCGACGGAAGACAAGATCCAGGCCACCGGCCCTCCGTCGACGCGCTTTTCAGCTCGGTTGCCGAGCAGTTGGGCGCGCACGCCGTCGGCGTCATCCTGACAGGCATGGGCCGGGACGGTGCGGGCGGGCTGCTGAAAATCCTCCAGGCCGGCGGCCGGACGATCGGCCAGGACGAAGCAACGGCGACGGTTTACGGCATGTGCGGCGCCGCTTTTCAGATCGGCGCGGTCGAAATGCAACTCCCCATTACCGAAATCGCAAGAGCTATATGCCAGATTACAACGTCGCGTTGTCCAGTTACGGCGTCCGCCACGCAATACAGGCATGTCTGACGAAGGGTGATCATAGGTATGCAACTGCACAACTATAGCCATGCCTTCCAGACGGATGAGGCCTGTTCTGATGCGCTCGCACCGCACCGGGACGACCCACAGCTTCGCGCCCTGCTTGAAGCCTGGGCGCAACTGGGCGTCGCTCAACGCTCGGCGTTCATTGGCGTGATCCGGGAGCTGCAGTCGACATCGAGCTTGATCGATGAGAATGTAAGCGACCTGTCGCGGAGCTTCTCGGTCATCGTTGAGAACAGCAAGAAGCAGTCCGTCTACATTCGCGACATCGTCGAGGCGGCGACGACGATTACGGAGAGACCAGCGAACTCTCGCTCCCCAACGTCATTCGGTACCTGGACGACACGCTGGCAAGCGGCATTACCAAGATCGTCCTGCTCTCCGGGAATGCATGCGCATGCTGATGGAGCTTGATGAGGTCATCAAGCACCTGACCCAGACCGAGGGTGTCATCGTCGAGATCAATGACATCAATCGGCAAACACGCTTGCTTGCCTTGAACGCCAAAATCGAGGCCGCGCGCGCAGGAGAAGCGGGCCGGGGTTTTAGCGTGGTCGCAAGCGAGATGAAAGATCTGGCAAGTTCCATCGACATGCTGGCACAAAACATAAAAGTAAATATTAGCGAGGTCGGAGAGAGAATTCGGCTGAGCTTCGACACTGTCAAAAAATCGCCAACGTCGACATGTCAGAAAATATAGTGGCGAAGGAAAGAATAGATACCATGATGAATAATATCATGGATTACAATAATAATTTACGCGAAAAACTAATACACTCTGCAGAATCAAATGAAGAAATAGCTGAAAAAATTTGCTCTCTTATTACGAATTTCCAATTTCATGATAGGGCAAAGCAATATATTAGCGAAATAGCTAATATTATAAATACATGCAATGTAATGATAGAAAAAATGTATCGCAATCTCGCAGCTTGCTGCATTTTGACGGTCGCCACAATGGTTTTGCAGAAACAATTATAGATTCTGTAAATTTATCAGATCTACGAAATAAAATTATTCGGCATATTAAGGATGACGGTCTTATAGTATCGCAGAATTCCGTAACAAATACGGCTGCACCAAAAAGAATATAGATGATGATAATGTAGAATTGTTCTAGGGGACTAACGTGCGACACTCTATAAATATAGATAACAGGAAATTTATTTTAAAAATAATGGGAGAATTAAACTTCGAGGAGCATATAACCTTTAAAAATATTATTAGATTGATATCAGAATCTGATGTAAAAGATCTATCTATAAATATAGACGATCTTACTTATGTTGATTCTGCCGGCCTGGGCATGCTTCTTTTACTGCACGAGGCGGCGAAAGGGAAGAGTATTCAACCTGTCATTGAGGGCGGAAATGAAAAAACCTACGCCTGTTTAAGCTCGCCAGGTTCGATCAATATTTCAGATTCGAATGATATCTGCGGGAGTTGCGTCAAAGTGCTGCGAGGTAATGACGAATTGTGCGTCGATTATAATGCATCTCTAGCAAATATTACAATAATAGAACCAAAAACATCATATAAAAAATCTTTCTGCAGCACGCTCTGTAGTGTTGGCTTTTCAAATTTACTCAAAGTTGATAATTATACAAATATAGCCCACTTATTCTATAAAAATGTTATCGATCTTATTATTCTTGATAACAGAATTTGCGCCGGCGACATATCGGAAACAATAGGCCACATCCGCAGTAACCTGCCGGTGGGGAATACGCCTATCTTGGTCTTAATTAATGGTAAAATCCCAACAGATATATCTAAAATATTTTTACACAAGGATTGCGACTATATTCGAGGTTCAGCACATATATCCGAGGTGGTTGCACGAATAAGCAAGACAATTGAGAATGCAAATATAGTCAGAAACCTTTCGGAATATCAGCGTCGTGTCGAGAAAGAATTAATGTACGCGCGCCAAATGCAGCAAAAATTATTCCCATCTGAATTAGAGAGTACTATAATTGGCATGAAATATGGCCTTTCTATCAAAAAATATGTTAAAACATCCTCTGAACTGGGGGTGATTTAATTGGTTTTAAAGAACTTGATGAAAGTAGATTAGGGTTTTCTCTCTGGATGTTTCCGGTCATGGCGTCGGCGCGGCAATTAATACATTCCGTGCTCAAGTCCTAATTAACGATATTTGGTCTCCCGGAGTATCTCCTGAGAGATGCTCTATCTACTTAACAACAAACTTGCGCCGACTTTAGAGACTGGGACATTTATGACGGTCCTGTGCGGCCAAATCGATACCCTGAAAAATCGGCTCACCTATGCCTCGGCCGCGCATCCAAGCCCGATCCTGATCTCGCAGGAGCAGGATCGCACTGTAAAGTCCTGCGCCTCGGAAGGCTTGCTGCTTGGCTTGCAATGCGGTGCGGAATATGAAACCCACACCGTACCTTTCAACCGCCACGATTGTTTTATAACATTTAGCGACGCCTTCAGCGAAACGCCCGATGAAAACGGCGTGCGTCTAGGCGAGGACGGCGTCTGTGATCTTGTAAAGTCGCGTGCCTGCGTTACCGCGGAGGACGATTATTTCGAGGAAATAATCGGACAGTTTCAGACCGAGCGCCTGAAATTCCTCCGGGATGACTTGACCCTTCTCAGTCTGCGGCGGAGATAATTATGGGCCATGCAGGCATCAACCCCGCAATCGCGGGTGGGAGCCTGAGAGTCGGCCTTATCGGCTGGAGCAATAACATTCATGAATTTCAACAGCTTGCATCGCAGCACGCAGATTCATGCCTCGATCTCGGTGCGCCGGAGGGCATCGACTTCGACGAATTGCTCAACCAGCCCGTCGACACCGTCGCTGTAAATGGCGAAGCGCTCGGCGAGGCGCTCATGGACTTCGTCCGAAAACTGGAACAGCATGGGGTGGCCAGTAGATTCCTGTCGCCATCTATATGCCCGGCGCCGAAAAACGCACCTGGTCGGCGAGATTATTTCCCACGGCATCAATTATGTCCTGAATCTCGAGATGCCCGTCGATGCGCTCTATGCGATGCTGCGGACCTCTTACGCCTCCAGCGCGCTGGTCCGGAAACTTCAGCAAGAAGTCGCCATGCGGACATCGGCGATCGGCTACATCCGCTCCGGGAATTCGAAATTCAAACCTTTTCGAAGCACGCAACCTCTCGACCATGCTGTCGCTTGCCTGCCCGGACCCGCGCTCCGCCGCGCTCGGTCTGTTCGAAATCCTGATCAACAGCATCGAGCACGGCATATTGCGAATCGGCTATGATCGGAAAACCGAGCTGCTCGCCTCGGGCGATTATCTGGCGCACGTTGAGAAGATGATAAAGGCGCACCCGCGGCCGGACGATATCGTCGTCGTGCGCTTCAATCGCATGGAAGACAGGCTGGTGTTCCACGTCATTGATCCGGGCCCCGGCTTCAACCCGAAGCCGTATATGGAATTTTCGCCGGAACGCACACTCGATACCCATGGGCGCGGGATCGCCATGGCGCGGTTCACCAGCTTCGACACCCTTGAGTACATCGGCAACGGCAATGAAGTCCGCTGCGAGATCTTCCTTCCATGATGGGCAGGCGCGCGACCGGCCCTGTCCTGGTCCACGCCGGGAAATAAAGTTAAAACCATTATCAATGACGCAAAGCGGTGTCGATTAATGACGCGCTACTCACGCGCCAGTTCAACCAGACGGTAGACGAGGTCGAGTGCGTCGCGCGGGCTGAGGCTGTCCGGCTGCGCTGTCGCCAGCAGCGCGCGCAAGGGTCTTCGGCCGGTGCGGCGCCGCCGGCGCTGCAAACAGGGGCAGCTCGGCGAGCAGTTGCGGGGCCGACTGGCGGATGCCGCTGTCCTCGAGGCGCTTCAATATGGCCTCCGCCCGGCGAATCACCGGCTCCGGCACCCCGGCGAGCCTTGCCACTGCCAGCCCGTAGGAGCGGTCGGCGCGCCCGGGCTTGATCTCGTGCAGAAACAGCAGCTGCCCGCGCCATTCCTTGACAGCGACGGTGTAGAGCCGCAGCGCTTTCAGGCGTTCCGCAAGTGCCGTCAGTTCGTGATAGTGAGTGGCGAACAGGCAGCGGCAGCCGATGTCGTCGTGGATGCGCTCCAGCACCGCCCAGGCGATCGCAAGGCCATCGTAGGTCGCCGTGCCGCGCCCGACCTCGTCAAGGATGACCAGCGAGCGCGGTGTGGCGCGATTGAGGATCGCCGCCGTCTCCACCATCTCGACCATGAAGGTCGATTGCCCCTGCGCCAGATTGTCGGATGCGCCGACCCGGCTGAACAGGCGGTCGACGATGCCGATCTGCGCGCGGCGGGCCGGCACATAGCTGCCCATCTGCGCCAGCACGGCGATCAACGCATTCTGCCGCAGGAAGGTGGATTTCCCGGCCATGTTCGGCCCGGTCAACAGCCAGACCCGCCCCTCGGCGTCGCTGAGCACACAGTCATTGGCGATGAACGCCTGCCCGAGCCGGGCGCGCGCGGCCTCGACGACAGGATGCCGCCCGCCCTCGATGTGAAACACCCGACTCGTGTCGACCTTGGGGCGCACCCATCCGAGCTGTGCCGCCAGTTCGGCAAGCGCGGCGTGGACATCGATCCGCGCCAGCGCCTGCGCGGCCGTGCTCAGGGCTTGCGCGCGCGCCAGCACGGCGCTCTGCAGATGCCGGAAATGGTCCTGCTCCAGCGCCAGCGCCCGGTCGCTCGCCTGCGCGAGAGTCTGCGCCAGTTCGACCAGGGCCGCAGTCGTGAACCGGACCGCGTTCACCATGGTCTGACGGTGGATGAAGCCGGAGTCGGGACGCAGCAGCGCGTCCGCCTTGTTCGCCGGCGTCTCCACATGATAGCCGATCAGGTTGTTGTGGCGGATTTTCAGCTGCTGGATGCCGGTGGCCTTGCGGTATTCATCTTCGAGTGCGGCGATCGCCTTGCGGCCGTCGGTGGCAAGGCTGCGCAAACTGTCCAGCGCGGCGTCGTAGCCGGCGCGGATCATCCCGCCGTCTGCGGTACTCAGCGGCGGCTCGGGCACCAGCGCCGCAGCCAGCAGATCGTGCAGCGCCGTCTCCGGTGCGATGGCCTGCAGCAAGGCGTCAAGCGGCGCGCAGCGCGCAATGCCGCGACGCTGCTGGGCCTCCAGCGCCAGCCGCACGGCCTGCCCGACGTCGATTCCCGCGCGCACGGCGGCCAGGTCGCGCGGCGTTCCCGGTCCAGGCTGAGGCGGCTGAGCGCGCGTTCAAGGTCCGGCAGCTCCTTGAGCAGGCTGCGGATGCGCGCGCGTTCGACCGTGTCCTCGTGAAACGCCGTCACGACATCCAGCCGGGCATGGATGCGCGCCGGGTCGGTCAGCGGGCTGCCGAGGTCCTGCGCGAGCTGGCGCGCGCCCGCCGCCGTCAGGGTGAGGTCGACTGCGGCAAGCAGCGCGCCGCGCCGCTCTCCACCAGGGTACGGGCCAGCTCCAGGCTGGCCCGGGTGGCGGCGTCGATCGCCATGCCGTCCGTGCTGGCAAGCGCCTGTGGTGCTGCCAGCCGGGGCAGCGCGCCGCGCTGGGTATGGTCGAGGTAATGGAGGATCGCACCCAGCGCCGAGACGGCGGTAGCGCTGTGGTCGGCGGCGGCCTCGGGAAACAGCGCCGAGAGCCGCGCAGCGCCTGCCTCCGCATCGAATGCCGTCAGCGGCAGGCGAGTCAGCACGGCACCGCCGGCCTCCGGCTCGGGCTGCGCGTCCGCCAGCAGCAGTTCGGCAGGGTTCAGCCGCGCCAGTTCGGCAGCGATGTCGGCGGGTGTCACATCGAATGCCGCCCATTGCCCGGTCGACATGTCCGCAAAGGCCAGCGCGACGGCGTCGCCATGCCGGGCGAGCGCCGCAAGGTAATTGTTCGCCCGCGCCTCCAGCAGTCCGTCCTCGATCAAGGTGCCTGCCGTGACCACGCGCACCACATCGCGTGCGACGACCGACTTCGCGCCGCGCCTGCGGGCTTCCGCCGGGTCTTCGGTCTGCTCGGCGATCGCGACCTTGAAGCCGGCGCGGATCAGCCTGGGCAGATAGCTCTCTGCGGCATGCACCGGCACACCGCACATGGGGATCGGCGCGCCAAGATGCTCGCCCCGCTGGGTCAGAACGATGTCGAGCGCCTGCGCCGCCTGCACCGCATCGTCGAGGAACAGTTCGTAGAAATCGCCCATCCGGTAGAACAGCAGGCAATCCGGGTAGCGCGCCTTGATGCCCAGATACTGGGCCATCATGGGCGTTGCGGCGGCGATGTCGGGGTCTCGGCCATACCCTCTTAACCACCCTCGGTGAGGGTGGAAAAGAGCTTACATCGCGCGGACGGAGGCGTCCACGATCAGGGCCTTGGCGGGATGCTTGGTCTGCAGCTTGTCCGTCGCACGCTGGATCGCCTGATGGATCAGATTGACCCTCAAGGGTTGGCGCGGGCTGATGTGCAGGTCGGCGACCTCGGCCAGCGCCAGGCGATAGGCGTTGATGAAGCGGGGCGGTCCGCTTCGATCGCCTGCTTGTCCTCAGGCCTGTCGACCTTGAGATTTATGGTCACCGAAACCAGGCCGGACACCCGCGCCGAATCGAACACCGGGATGATGATCGGCTCGAACCGGACGTAGAGGACGGCGTCGGTGCCGCCGCCGCCGCCGGAGGCCAGCGCCGGATGCGCAGCCAGCAGGAGCGCCAGCGTCAGGAGCAGGCGGCGCAGCATCAGAACAGGCCGCCGCTTGTGGTGCCTGTGCTGCCGGTCAAGCGGAACAGGGCGTCCTGGTAGCTTGCGATCTGCTTGGTGAGGAATTCCGGCACTGCGCCCTGGCTGGCCTGGGCGCGCTCCAGGCGCGCCTTTGTCGCATCGTAGTAGAGCGAGCGGTAGGCGCGCTGGACCTGTTCGATCGCGCTGTCGATCTGGGTGGCGACGTATTTTGCCGCTTTCTTGTCCGTGAGCGCCAACGGTTGCGCCAGGTTGAGCGCGAAGAAGCCGCCGGGGTTTGCGCGGTCACGCCGGACTTGTTGTCGGTCGACTCCGAAATGTCGAACAGCCTCTTGGTCGGGATCAGGCTCGCCGCTTCGATGCCGAGCTTGCCGAGCGCATCGCTCCCCGCGTCGCCGGCGATGATGGCGACCTCGTTGTCGCCGCTCTGGCGCAAGGACAACTGGCGGCCGCCGATGGCGAAACTGGCTGTGGCCGTGAGCGCCCGGCCGGAGACCTGCGTGAGCTTTCGCGCCAGCCGGTCCAGCGTTTCGCCGGCCTCGATGGTGATCTTGCGCCGCGCGCCGCCATTCACGGAAATATAGAAGTGATCGCCTTCGCGCAGGCTGGTGGCGGCGAGCAGATCCGTGTTCTGGGTCGGGTTGTAGACGCCGGCGCGCAGCCCGAGCTTCTTCAGTGTGCCGGAGGTCGCCTCGCCCACGGCCAGGCCGCGGACTTCGAAGCTGTCGCCCTCGCTGCCGTTGGACGTGACGGATTCGACCGCGCCCGAGGCTTCGTCGATGCGGGCGAGGAAACTGTCGACCTTGCCTTTCTGGCCGGCGAGAAAGCCGTTGTTCGACTGGCCTGCAACATAAATCTTGCCGTCGCGCACGGCGATGCCTGCCAGTTTTTCAGCGCCGGTGCCACCGAGATAGGTGACGCCGTCAACGTTCAGGCCGGGGTCGAGCCGCGCCACGAAGCCATCGGTGTCGCCCGAGAAACTGCCTGTCTGCGCCGCAGCGCCGCCCAGACCGCCGGCCCGGGTCGAGCCGGCGACGACGATGGCCCCGGTATCGCTGTCGACCGCAAGGCCGGTGAGCGCGCCGCCGCCGAGCGCACCGAGGTCAATCCGGTCGCCGGTTGCAGCGAGGTCCGCGGCGTCGAGGCTGCGGACGATGGCGCGCCCGTCTTCGGTTCCGCCGACGAGCAGCCGGCCGCCGGTATCGAACGCCAGGGCTCCGACGGAGTCGCTGCCGGTCGTGCCGAGCTGCACCACCTGTTCGATACGGCTGGTCAGGCCCTCGACCGTGCGCGCGCCGCCATCGATCCGCGCGACGTAAATATCCTGCCCGCCCACCGTCGAAAGGCCGGACCGGACCGAGCCCAGGCTCACCGACCCCGCGACGTAGATGTCGCCGTTGGCGTCGGTCGCCAGCGCGCTCGGCGTATCGACGCCGATGCCATCGAGCTGCACGGTGAAGATTTCCGCACCGTCCGAGGAATATTTCGAGACGAAGCTGTCCTGGCCGGAGAACACGTCGCGGCTGTCGAGCTTGGCCGTCGTCGTGCCGGCGATGATGACGTTGTCGTCCTTGTCGACCGCGATCGCGTAGCCGTCCGCCTTGTCCGAGACGCCGACGTAACGTGAATACACCAGCGTACCGTCCGAGGTGTATTTGTTGAGGACGATATCGTTTTCGTTCGGATTCTGGAACGCGCCCTGGTCTCCGCTCGCCCGCCCCACGGTGTAGACGAAGCCCTGGCTGTCGGTGGCGATGGCGCGCGCCTGGGTTTCGGCATCGATATTGCCGGGCGCGACCGGTTCCGGGGCCCCTTGGCGCGGGGTTCCGTCTGGGTCTGGGTCTCGAAAACCTTCTGGGCGAGCGCTGTCGCCTCGGCGTCGATGGTTGCGACCTTGGCGGTTGCGCCCACGGTTGGGCTGTCGGCGGGCGTATCGAAGCGGACGATCTGCCCGGTCGACACTGCGCCACTCTTGCTGGTTTGGCCAAGCACATAGACCGAGGGTTCGACATCGGGCGCGCTGATCGCGATGCGCTCCGACGATGTGCCGGAGAAGCGCAGGCCGAAGTCGCCGTTCTTGTCGGTGAAGACTTCCGCGCGGCTGAAATAGAGCGGCTTGCCGTCGGTTCCGACCACGGATTCGATCTTCTTGTTGATGAGCCGGACGATGTTGTTGAGGTTGGGCGGTCCATCGAGTTCCGAGAGGTCGATGGTGAGCGCGGCCGGCGCCGTCGTCGATTTCGGGTCGGTTTTTCAGATCGAGCGTGAACACCTCGTCGCCGTTCAGCCCAGGCACGGCTTCCAGACGCTCGCCTTTTGCACCGCCGTGTTCGCAAGGGACGGACTGCTGGTTGGCACGACGACAGATTGCAGCGACGTCACTTTCTCGCCAGTCAAGAGGCCGAGCTGATCGGTCTTCGCCGTCCCGATGTAGTTGCGGATTTCCGCCAGCCCGGCGTCGAACTTGGCGGCGAGCGCGGTGAGTTTCGATTGCGGGCTTTTATCGTCCCCGGCGTACGCCGCCAGCGCCTGCAGGTTGCGCAAGCCCTGATAGAGCGCGAAGGTGGCCTTCAGGTCGGGGTTGCTGCCGGCGCGGGCGACCGCCGGATCGCTGGTGTTGATGAACCTGGAGACGCCCAGCGCAGAGTCGGCGCGAGACTGGAGAGATTCTTCCGTCGCCGCCGTCTGGAACGGTGTTTCGACCAGCTTGGCCGTGAAGGCTTTCGGCGCGATATCGATGATATCGAAGGTGTTGAAGCTGCCGGTAGCCAGCACGGAAAGATCCAGCTGCACCGGCGTGAACACGCTGCTGCTGCTGTTCCCGCTGCTGGCCAGAATGCTGCTGCCGGCAAGTGAGTTGATCAGGCTGGGCACGGCAAAACCCCGACACGTCGACACGAAACTCTAGCGGGATCGAAGTTGACATTCCGTTAAATCCCCGACCTTGCCCGGGTCCACTGCTCCGGCTAGATAAACGGGAAACCCTTTTGGAATTTTCGATGATCGCCATCCTGGATTTTCTCTATTTCCTCGCCGACACCGGCCTTGAGCTGCTGACATGGGCGATCTTCATTACGGTCATCGCCAGTTGGCTGATCGCCTTCAACGTCATCAACCCCTACAACCCCTTCGTCGGCCAGATTCTCAACACGCTGAACCGGATCATCGAGCCGCTATGCCGGCCGATCCGCCGCCTGCTGCCCGATCTTGGCGGGATTGACCTTGCGCCCATGATTTTGGTGATCCTGATCATCGGCGTGCGCAACTATCTCCTGCGCGGGGCGTTCAACGGACTGGCGAGCCTGCTCTGAGCGGTGGCGGACGGCCTGCGCCTCGCCCTCAAAGTGACGCCACGCGCCGGACGGGACTGCATCGACGGGATAAGCCGCGATGCGCAGGGCAGAACCATCCTGAAGGTCAAGGTGCGCGCCGCACCGGCGGACGGCGAAGCCAACGCCGCGCTCATCCGGCTCGTCGCCAGTGCCATGGGGTTGCGCCTTCCGCGGTGGCGCTGGTACGCGGGGCCGCGAGCCGGGATAAGCTGGTTCATATCTCCGGCGATCCGGCTGCGTTGGCCGGGCGTCTTGCAGGCATCACGGGGCCGAATGACCGCAGCGTTGATCGACGGGAAAGCCATTGCCGGCCGGCTGCGCGCGCAGGTCGCGGCCGGTGCCGCAGCGCTCTCGCAGCAGCTCGGACGCCCGCCAGGGTTGGCGGTGGTGCTGGTGGGAGAGGACCCGGCCAGCCAGGTCTATGTACGCAGCAAGGCGAAGCAGACGCTTGAGGCGGGCATGGCGTCGTTCGAGCACCGGCTGCCGGCGGATACCAGCGCCGAGGCCCTGCTCAGCCTTGTGCGGACCCTGAACGACGACCCGCGCGTCGATGGCATCCTGGTGCAGCTGCCGCTGCCCAAGCACATTCCGGAAAGCGCCGTCATCAACGCCATCGACCCGGCAAAGGATGTCGACGGCTTCCATGTCGTCAATGCCGGGCTGCTGGCAACCGGCCAGGATGGCATCGTGCCCTGCACGCCGCTGGGCGCGCTGCTGCTCCTGCGCGCCGTGTTGCCGGATCTTGCCGGGCGCAACGCCATCGTGATCGGGCGCTCCAACATCGTCGGCAAGCCGATGGCGCAACTGCTGCTGCGCGAAAGCTGCACGGTGACTATCGCCCACAGCCGCAGCCGCGACCTGCCCGGGCTGGTGCGTGCGGCTGATATTGTCGTGGCCGCCGTCGGCAGGCCGGAGATGGTGCGCGGTGACTGGTTGCAGTCCGGTGCGACAGTCATCGATGTCGGCATCAACCGTGTGCCGGCGGGTGAACCCGGCAAAACGCGGCTGGTCGGCGACGTGGCTTTCGAGGAGGCGGTCGCGGTTGCTGGTGCCATCACCCCGTGCCGGGCGGGGTTGGCCCCATGACCATCGCCTGCCTGCTGCGCAACACGGTCGAGGCCGCCGCCCGCCGCGCCGGGCTGCCCTCCCCGCTGGAGGCTGCATCCGGTGTGGCTTGATGTCTTTGTCCCTGCGTTTGCGACCCTGCTGGTCATCATTGATCCGCCGGGCTGCGCGCCGATTTTCGCCGGCCTGACCCACAATGCTTCGCCGCGGCATCGGAAAGTGATGGCGGTGCGGTCCGTGCTGGTCGCGGCCGGCATCCTGCTGCTGTTCGCGATTGCCGGCGAGCCGTTTCTGGCAGCACTTGGCATCAGTCTCGATGCTTTTCGCATCGCCGGCGGCCTGCTGCTGTTCGCCATCGCCATCGACATGGTGTTCGAGCGGCGCAGCGAGCGCCGAGAGGAGCGCGCCGAGCAGGTCGCGCGCGAGGCGCAGGCGCATCATCATCGCCTGGAGGAAGAAGACGTTTCCGTGTTCCCGATGGGCATGCCGATGATCGCCGGACCCGGCTCGATCGCCTCCGTCATGCTGCTCACGTCGAAGCACGCCGGGACCTGGATGGGTCTCTCCGCCGTGATGGCGGCGCTTGGCGCGGTTCTGCTGATCACCCTGCTGGCGCTGCTGGCGGCCGGGCCGCTGATGCGCCGCATGGGCAAGACCATGACCACCGTGGTGACGCGGCTGCTCGGCGTCGTGCTCTGCGCGCTTGCCACTCAGTTCGTGATCGACGGCGTGCGCAATGTGTTCGGCCTGACTGCATAAAGCATGCCGCCGTCGTTCAGCGGCAGCGCCGGCCTCAGCCAGTTCGGGGTCTGCCCTGTGCGATCTGCGCCAGCAGGCCTGCGGGCGCTCCTTGCGCCATGGTCATGAACATCGGGTCCTGCGGGCAGTAGAGCATGTAGTCGGGCCTGCGCTGCGCCAGCAGGGCGGCGGCCGTTGCCGGGGCGCCGTCAGCCATTGGATCGTCCAGAGGTTGACGGCAGCGTTGCGATGATAGGTTGCCGCCAGCAGACGATGCGGCGTGTAGGCGATCAGCAGCGGCGAGAGGTTCATGCCTGTCGCGATGCTGCTCGCCGGGAGGGCGCGCAAGCGCTGCAGCAAACGATCATCGAGGCAGTATTGCGAGAACACGCTTGCGCCGGGTGTCACCTCTTGCTGGGCGGCTGGGCGTGCTGCCGCCTCGGGCAAGGCAGCATCAAGCTTGTAGCCGATCAGCGTGTAGCCCGTCGGCACGAACAGCACCCAGGCACCCAGCCGCCGCAGCATGCTGGGAGATGTCTGCAGGCGCGCGATGGCGACGGCGATCAGGGGACGATCAGGGTCGCCATCTGCGGCAGGGCGCGGACCTGGTTCATGGTGAGCGCCGTCGCCATGACGATGGCGGCCGCCAGGGTCGCGCACGCCCCACCCGGGAGCGCACCGGCGCGCACGAGCCGGACTGTCCAGATCAACGCAATGAAGGTGGGTACGTAGAGGCTGATCAGCCGGAACGGGTTCTCGAGCGCGAAATCGACCACCGAGCGGTTCTCGTTGATCGCGTTCATCCAGTAGGTCCAGAGCAGCGGGTGGTTGAGCGGGATGGGGTTGCGGCAGGCCGGAAACACCAGCAGCAGCAGTGCGCCAGCGCCGAGCCCGAACCCGGCTGCGGCGGCGAAGCGGGCAGCCGGGGACGCCAGCCGCCCGAAAACGCCGTTGCCGCCAGCCAGACGCCGCCGAACGCGAGGAAGAACGCCGCCATCGGCGGGGTCAGGAATCGCAAGACTGCGTGGACCAGGGGTGCGGGCTGAACACCAGTACTGCGGCTGCGACCAGCCCGACGATCGACAGCCCGAATGCGCGCAGAAACCGGGCGTAGCGGCCCGGCTGGCGCGCCCAGAGCAGCAGCAGGGCAGCGGCAACTGCCATCACCACGGGTGCGGCATCGACGCCAACCGCAATCCCAAGGGCGACGCCAGCGCCGGCCAGCAGTCCATCCCGGCCCGTGCGCCCGCCGGTTGCACCGCAGACGACCATCGCCAGGGCAATCAGTTGCAGATTGTGGTGGTCGATGTTGCCCGGCTGGAAGTGGATCAGCGCCGCCGGCGATAGAAGCGCCGTCGCGACGGTGATTGCGGGCACGCCCGCCGTTGCGCCGTCAAGGTTGCGGGCGGTGCGGGCGATCAGGGCCAGGAACGGCAGGAACAGCAGCAGTGGGTAGAGTGCCGCCGCCCAGATCTCTGCATGCGCCTGACCGAGGACGGGTCGAAACACCAGGACCAGCCCGGCAATGCCGAGATCGGCCACCCGCGTCCAGTGCATGGACGCGCCGCCGGGGTCGCCCAGCCTTGCCTGATGGAGGTCGAACCACCCTGCCCGGCCAGCAGGTCGCGTACCTGCTGGAGCCGCATCAGCGAGTCGCTGTCGAAGTCCAGATACCATCGCGGGCTGAAGAAGGCGGCGTTCGCAGCATTCAGCAGGCAGAAGGCGATCCAGCCGGCCAGAACGGCGTGGATGGGCCTGAGGACTGCCGAACGCGTGGGCGCGGCAGGGGCGATACCGCCGTCATGGTCATGCCCGCTGGAAGACCAGCCGGCGGCGCAGCAGATACAGCGCGCAGAAATTGACCGGGATCATGGCGAACTTGGCGAGGAGCGGCGGCGCGCCCGTCAGCGCCAACGCCTGCACACCAAGCGTCGTCAGCGCCAGACCGAACACGCCAGTTGTTACGAAGCCGGCCAGTTCGCCGATCTGGGCTGTGCCGCGCCGCGTGGAGGCGAAGGCCAGCCGGGACAGCAGGTAATGCAACAACAAGCCGGACGTATAGCCGATCGCGGCGGCGATGCCTGCCGCCGCGCCATGCCCGATCCAGAGCTGGAACAGCGCGATGTCAAGCAGCGTTGCGGCAAGGCTGGCGCCGAAATAGCGCGCGCCGAGTCTTGCCTCCTGCAGCAGGCGCGCGCGCACTCCCGCACTCAGGCGCATCAGGCCGCCTTCACCCGCTGCGGCGTCAGGCGCACGCTGTTCAGTGCGGCTTGCGCGCCCTCGCGCCCGGCCTCGTGATATTCGGCGTCTTCATTGACGCCCCAGAGGTCGTACAGCGCTTCCCCGGCCTGGATGTTGCGCACCGCCAGCATGGCGGTCATCATCGCGTGATCCTGGTTGTTGTACTTGTGCATGCCGTTGCGGCCGACCAGATGCAGGGTCGGGTAGTTTTCCATGAGGTCGTTGCGGATGGCGTCCACCTGCTCGCGATAGTGGTCGTCGTAGACCGGATAGGCTTTTCCTGGCGTACCACGCAGCCGTCAGCCACCATGTCCGGCCTGGCGAGACCAAGATAGGCGAGTTCCTCGGTGGCGAGGCGGATGAGGTCCTTGTCGTCCATGGTCCACAGGCCGTCGCCGGCGAAACAGAAATATTCCAGCCCGACGCAGGCCATGCTCTGGTCCGGCACCATTTCCGGCGACCAGGAACGGAAATTCTGGATCCGGCCGACCTTCACCTTGGGGTCGTGGATGTAAATCCAGTTGTCCGGGAACAGGTCCTCGGCCCGGATCATCAGGGCCACGGTGAGAAAATCCCGGTAGCGCAGCGCCAGCGCATTGCCGACGGATGCCGGCATCGGGTGAATGCGCCCAACCAGTTCGCGCATCGGCGCCGAACTGATGACATGCGCAGCGTTGACCAGCATCAGGTTGCCGTCCGCATCGCGCGCCGTCACCGTCCAGCGGCCGGTGGCATCGTTGAGACGCAACTGCTCGACCGCGTGGCCCATCACCACCGTGCCGCCCTGGGCGACGGTCTTGTCGCGCGCGGCCTCCCACATCATGCCGGGGCCCTGGCGCGGATAGCGGAACGATTCCAGCAGGGTCTTCACGGCCATGCCGTCGTTCTTGCGGCGACGTCCGAACGACAGCGACCGGCGCGCCGCATCGAGGATCGCGCCGCCAAGGCTCAGGCCCTTGATGCGCTGGGCAGCCCAGTCGGCGGAGATTTCGTCGCAGCGCATGCCCCACACCTTCTCGGTGTAGGTCTTGAAGAAGATGCCGAACAGGCGCGCGCCGAACTGGTTGGTCACCCACTGCTCGAAGGTTTTCACCTGCTGGTGCGGCCGCAGCTTCCACTTGGCGTAGGACAGCATGCACAGGGCCGAGCGGAAGACTCAAGGTTGAACAGTGCCTCGAAGGCTTTCAGCGGATAGCTGTAGAACTTGCCGTCGTAGAAGATGCGCGACAGGCGCGGCCGCTCGATGAAATCGTCCGGCAGCAGTTCGTTCCAGAGGTCGACCACTTCCTTCGATTTGGAAAAGAAGCGGTGGCCGCCGATATCGAAGCGGTAGCCGTTGTACTCGACCGTGCGGCTGATTCCGCCGACGTAGGTCGGGTCCTTCTCGATCACCATGACCGAGTATCCAGCCTTGGTGAGCAGATAGCTTGCCGTCAGTCCCGCCGGACCCGCGCCGATGATGGCGACGTCGACTGCCCCGGTGCCGACTTCTTCGTGGTCATCTGTCCTGGCTCCAAATCGTTTTGGAACCCGATTTGACCGACCAGTCCTTCACATCCTGTTAAGTGAGCGGGATTTTACCAAGTTTTTATATGGTTAACGAAATCTTGTCGCCCTGGTCACGGCTTTTCCGCATCACGGCCCGCATAGGGGCCGACGACTGTGCCCGTGAACAGCCCGGCATTCACGGTCGCCAGAATGCTGGCGTCCACATCCCTGGCCAGGCTGCGCCAAGCGCCCGTTTCGCCTGTTGCATAGGCAGCATCCAGCCGGGCACCGCGAAAGCTGAGCTGCAAGCGCAGCGTTTGGCCGGCGGGAGCCGGAGACTGCGCAATGACGACCCCGACGCTGCCCTGATCGGCAGCGCGCCGCTGCCGCAGAACCACCGCATCGCGGCCATCGGCCTGACGTTCCAGGACCAGGGCAAGGAAGTGGTTCTCATCAACCAGCGCCAGCAGCCCGGCACGATCGCCGGCACGTTCCGGGCTAAACTGCACTTCGGTCTCGATTGTCTCGTGGTGGCGGGTGAGCCGCCGCCCGACGAAACTGGGTTGGCCAGTCCCGCCTGGTGCGTCTGCGCGAGCCGCCATGCGCAGTGTGCCAGCCTCGTCGGTCAGGCTCCACCAGCGCTCTGCCCGGGGTGTCCGCAGCATGATCCACTCAGGCCCGAGTGCAGCCGAATCAAACGTCTCCCGCCACGCCTCCGGCAGCGGCGTCTGCTGTGCCCCAGAGGGTGCCGGCAGCACGTGAGGACGGGGACGTCCTGCGGCAGGACAAGCGGCCAGCCGTTCTGCCACGAAACGGGCAGCAGGAAGGTCTCCCGGCCGAGATTGGTCAACTGGCCATCATAGGGCCTTGTGCCGAGAAAGACCGCCCACCAGTCGCCTTCCGGGCGTTGCACCAGGTCGGCGTGCCCTGTCGCTTCGACCGGCCACGGGCGACCAGCCGGCAGATCGCGCTGGGTCAGGATCGGGTTGACCGGACCAGGCGTGAACGGGCCGGTGATGTGGCGCGCCCGGTAGACCGTCTGTGCATGATCTTCCGCCGTACCGCCTTCGGCTGGGACGAGATAATACCAGCCGTCGACCTTGTAGAGATGCGGGCCCTCGATCCAGATCGGCTTGGTTTTCGGGTCGACGCCGCCATCGACCAGTACCGATCGCGGCCCGATGAGCTGGCGCGCCTTGAGATCGAATTCCTGGATCCAGATCGCCCGGTGCCCCTGGTAGCGGGAGCCCCAATGGGCACGCCATTGTTGAGGATCAAGCGCGGCCGTCCTCATCCACAAACAGCGAGGGTCGATGCCCTCGAATGGCAGCCAGATCGGGTCAGACCATGGTCCCGCCGGATCGTTCGCGGTGAGCAGGAAGTTTTCGCCGCAGCCAACGCAGGTATTCAGTATGTAATAGACCCCGGCATGGTGCGTGATCGTCGGCGCAAAGACGCCCTGGATCACGCCCAGTCCGCTGAAGTCGAGCTGGCTGGGTCGATCGATAGCGTTGCCGATCTGCCGCCAGTTGACCAGATCCTTGCTGTGATAGACGGGAATGCCCGGAAACCAGGCGAAGGTAGACGTCACCAGATAATAGTCATTCCCGACGCGTGTAATGGACGGGTCCGGGCGAAACCCCGGCAGGATCGGGTTGCGAAACTGCCCCGCTTGCACGGGAATGCCCGTTCAACCGGATCCTCGCCCCTGCTTGTCACCCAGCCGAACCGTGCGATTGGCCCATCAAGGGCGCAGGCGATGTTCGGCATGAAAACAGCGCGCAAAACAGGATTAGAACACTCCGCATTCTGCCTCCTCCCCATGTGCCCCGGTCTATTGGGCATCGAATTTATAGGTACCCAACTTATAGGTACCCTCTATATGATAGCGCTATCAATAACAATCTCCCGCAGTTTGGGCCGTGCTTGTGTGCTCGAACCTCGCAACAGGCTTGACTTAGGTGAGGTAAAATTGGATGTTAGCGCTATCAATTAATGCCTCAAATAGGGGATTGCCTTGGGGAATTCACGTTCAGCGCAGATGCTGCGCTGCCTGCAGACTGGCACGCGGGCAGTTTTCTCGGTCGCATTGATCGCGGCGATGGCCCATCGCCTGCGTTGATCCGGGGCGGCCGCCTCTATGACATGGCGCGGGTCGGCCCTACGACGGTCGACCTGATCGAGGCGCGTGCATTCGACGGCGGCGAGGATCTGGGGCCACTCGAGGCGCTGCCGCTCGGCACCGGGCCGACAGCGGGCCTGCGGCTGCTTTCCCCGATCGATCTGCAATGCGTCAAGGCAGCGGGCGTGACCTTCGCGGTCTCGACCCTGGAACGCGTGATCGAGGAGCGCGCGCGGCGACTCGGCGGCAGCGGCGGGAATTCGTGCCCGCCTGGAAGGTTTGATCGGGTCCGGTCTGCGCAGCGTCGTGCCTGGTTCCGACGAGGCGGCCGCGCTGAAGGATGCGCTGATCCGCGAAGGTATGTGGTCGCAGTATCTTGAGGTTGCGATCGGCCCGGATGCGGAGATTTTCACCAAGGCACCGATCCTCGCGAGCGTCGGCTGGGGCGAGGAAATCGGGGTGCGCTCGGACTCGACGTGGAACAACCCGGAACCCGAGGTCGTGCTGGTCGCGGACAGTGCCGGCGCTGCCGTCGGGGCGATGCTGGGCAACGACGTCAACCTGCGCGATTTCGAAGGGCGCTCCGCCCTGCTGCTCGGCAAGGCGAAGGACAACAACGCCTCCTGCGCCGTCGGGCCGTTCATCCGGCTGTTCGACGCGACCTTCACCATGGACGATGTCCGGGCGATGGAGATCGATCTCACGGTGGAAGGCGAGGACGGCTATCGCCTGACCGGCGTGAACAGCATGCGCGCGATCAGCCGGGACCCGGAGACCCTGCTCCGTCATGCCATGAGCGAACATCAGTACCCTGACGGCTTTGTGCTGTTTCTTGGCACCCTGTTCGCACCGACGCAGGACCGGGACGAGCCAGGCCGGGGCTTTACGCACAAGGTCGGCGACCGGGTGACCATTGCCGCCGCGCGGCTGGGGTGCTCGCCAACCGCGTCGCCACATCCAAAGACGCAGCCCCTGGACGTTCGGCGTGCGTGCGCTGATGCGCAATCTCGCCGCCCGGATCTTCTGACAGTCTGATTATGGACCCTGCCATGCAATTGACCCATTTCATCAACGGCGTCGCGACAGGCGCTGCAACGCCGCTGGAAAGCCGCAACCCCTCGAATACCGACGATGTGGTCGCCGTCTTCCCGGATGGCGGCAAGGCGGAGGTGGATGCTGCAGTGGCCGCCGCCCGCGCCGCTTTCCCGGCCTGGTCGATGACCTCGCCTGAAGTCCGGTTCGATCTGCTGGACAAAGTCGGCGCGACCCTGATGGCGCGTGCGGCCGACCTCGGCGAACTGCTGGCGCGCGAGGAAGGCAAGACCCGCGCCGAGGCGACCGGCGAAGTCCTGCGCGCCGCGCGCATTTTCAAATATTTCGCTGGCGAGGCGCTGCGCCGCCATGGCCAGGCCCTGGAGTCGACCCGTCCCGGGCTGGATGTCAGTACGCACAGGGAGGCCGTCGGGGTTTACGGGCTGATTACGCCCTGGAACTTCCCGATCGCGATCCCCGCCTGGAAAGCTGCACCGGCGCTGGCGTTCGGGAATACGGTGGTGCTGAAGCCGGCCAATATCACGCCGGCGACCGCCTGGGCGCTGGCGCAGATCGTGCACGAATGCGGCGCGCCGGCCGGCGTGTTCAATCTGGTGCTCGGGCAGGGCGGGGTTGGCGCCGCGATCGTCGACCATCCGGATGTCGATGCGATCTCGTTCACCGGCTCGCAGGGCGTTGGCGCAAAGGTGGCAGCCGGGGCCATCGCACGGCAGGCGCGCGTTCAGCTGGAAATGGGTGGCAAGAACCCGCTGGTGGTCCTGGGCGACGCCGATCTCGACCGAGCCGTCGCCATCGCACTCGATGGCGGCTTCTTCCAGACCGGCCAGCGCTGCACCGCCTCCTCGCGCGTGATCGTGGAAGACAGCATCCACGACCGGTTCGTGGCAGCGCTCGCCGAGCGGGCCGGGGCCCTGAAGGTCGGTGCGGCGCTCGATGCTGCGACCCAGGTGGGGCCGGCGTCCAGCGCGTCCCAGTTCGAACAGAACCTGCGTTACGTGGAGATCGCCACAGCCGAGGGCGGACGCCTGGTGACCGGGGCATGCCGCTGAAGCGCGAGACCCCGGGCTATTTCATGAGCCCGGCCGTGATCGCGGATACGGCACCGGACATGCGCATCAACAGCGAGGAAGTGTTCGGGCCCGTCGTCTCGACGATACGTGCCCGGAATTACGAAGAGGCGCTGGACATCGCCAACCGCGGCAGCTTCGGCCTGTCTGCCGGCATCGTCACGACATCCCTGAAGCATGCGCGGCACTTCCGCCGCAATGTGCGCGCAGGCATGGTGATGATCAATCTGCCAACGGCTGGCGTCGACTATCATGTGCCCTTCGGCGGCACCCGGAAATCCAGCTACGGCCCGCGCGAGCGGGCTTCGCGGCACTCGAATTCTACACTCAGACCAAGACGGTCTACATCGGAGATTGATGGCGTGCTGCATGCTGCAAACATGGTCGAGGGGCGTGCCAGCTACCCGAGCCTGAAGGGCAAGAAGGTCATCGTGACCGGGGCGGCTCGGGCATCGGCGAGTCCATCGTGGAGGCCTTTGCGGCGCAGGGTGCCCGCGTCGCCTTCGTGGATATCGCGGATGGACCATCCAGGGCGCTGGTCGATCGGCTGACGCCGGTCTGCGAACAGGCACCGATCTATGCGCCGTGCGATCTGACGGATCTGGAGTCCCTTGCGGCGACCTTCGCGGGGTTCGAACGGGCGCTGGGCGGAATTGACATCCTGGTCAACAACGCCGCCAACGACGATCGCCACACCTGTGAAGAAGTCACTCCCGCCTATTGGGACAACCGGATCAACGTCAACCTGCGCCATCAATTCTTCGCTGTGCGCGCCGTCATCCCGGCGATGCAGCGCGCCGGGCGCGGGGCGATCGTCAACCTCGGTTCGATCAGCTGGCACCTCGCGCTGCCGCATCTCGTTGTCTACCAGACCGCCAAGGCGGCGATCGAGGGCATGACGCGCGCGCTGGCGCGGGACCTCGGCATGCACAACATCCGCGTGAACACGATCGTCCCCGGTGCGGTCAAGACGCCGCGGCAGGACGCCCTGTGGCACAGCGAGGGCGAAACCCAGCGCATCCTCGACAGCCAGTGCCTCAAGGAGCGGGTGATGCCGTCCGACATTGCCGCGATGGCACTGTTCCTCGCGTCCGACGATGCGCGGATGTGCACGGCGCATTCCTACTTTGTGGACGCAGGGTGGCGCTGATGGCGAACGTCCGGATGGTGTGCCCGGTCGCGGCGTCACTGGGCGAAGGTCCGGTCTGGTGCGAGCGACGCAACGTCCTGTGGTTTGTCGACATCAAGGCCTGCCGTCCACTGCTTTGACCCGGCGACGTCGGGCCTTGCCTCCTGGCCTGCGCCGGCACCGGTCGGCTGGCTGGCGCTCACCGAAAGCGAGGTGCTCCTTGCCGGCATGAAAACCGGTTTGTCCTGCTTCGATCCGGCGACGGGCGCGTTCACGCGGATCGCCGATGTGGAGCCGGACCTGCCCGGCAATCGCCTGAACGATGCGACCGTCGGGCCGGACGGCATCCTCTGGTTCGGCTCCATGGACGATGCGGAGATGGCACCCACCGGGCGCTATTACCGCTACGACGGCACGCATATCCGGGCCTGCGCGTTCGACCCGGTGACGATCACCAACGGTCCGGCGCTCTCGCCCGATGGCCGGACTTTCTATGCCGTCGATACATTGGGCCGGCGCATCCTCGCCTGTCCGGTTGCAGAGGACGGGGCACTCGGTGCGCCGGAGCCCTTTGTCGCCATCGCCGAGACAGACGGCTATCCGGACGGCCCGACCGTCGACGCCGAGGGCTGCGTCTGGATCGGATTGTGGGCCGGATGGCAGGCCCGGCGCTATTCGCCGGGCGGGGAACTGCTCGCCAGCATCAAGTTCCCGGCTGCCAACATCACCAAAGTCGCTTTTGGCGGCCCGGACCTGAAGACGCTATATGCGACCAGCGCACGCAAGGGTCTGAGCCTTGAGGATCTGGCGGCGCAGCCGCTCGCGGGCAACCTCTTCGCTGCCACCCTTGATGTCGCCGGCCGGCTGGCCGGTCGTGTCCGTGCTTAGTCCGCGCCTCGGTCTCGCCCTCACTCTTTTCCTGCCGCTGTTGTCGGTGCCGGCCAGCGCGCAGCCGCAATTTCATGCCATGTTCCAGGATCATGCGGTGCTGCAGCGCGGGCAGCCGGTCGAGGTCTGGGGTACGGCCGCGCCCGGTGCAGCGCTGGTCGTGCGCTTCGACTCCGGCGAAGTCCCTGCCCGGGCGGACGGCGCGGGCCGCTGGCGCGTCACCCTGCCCGCGCATGCGCCGGGTGGGCCATATACGCTCAGCGTCGCCGATGCTGGCGGCGCCGGTCAGACCGTGCAGGACATCCTGGTCGGCGATGTGTGGTTCTGCTCCGGCCAGTCGAACATGGTGCAGCAGGTGAACCGTGCCCTCGACAGCGAGTCGGAACAACGCAATGCCACCGACCGCGATATCCGCATGCTGACGGTCCAGAACGATACCGCACTCAGCCCGCAAAGCCAGTTCCTGCGCCCGGTACGCTGGCAGCCGACGTCGCCCGAGACGGTTGGGGACTTTTCCGCCGCCTGCTACTTCACCGCGCGCGAACTGAAAAGACGCTCAACATCCCCATGGGGCTTGTCGTGGCCGCCTGGAGTGGCAGCAAGATTCAGGCGTGGACAGCGGAGGACGTGCTGACGGCACGCAAGGATAACGTCGAGACGCTCGAGGTTCTGCGCCTCGCGCGCACCGACGTGGGCGCGGCGCTCAAAGTCTGGGCGCGTGTCTGGGAGAACTGGTGGCGCAGCAGGAATTCCGGCGTCGCCGAGCCCTGGCGGCAGTCCGGCGGCGATACCTGGCGCAGCGTTCCTGCTCTCACGGCCTGGGAAAACTGGGGCGTGCCGGAGCTCTCGGCCTACAACGGCATGGTCTGGTACCGCACGCGCCTCATGCTCAGCGCCGAGCAGGCGCGCCGCCCCGCGACCCTGCATCTCGGACGCATCGACGAGGTGGATCAGGTTTGGATCAACGGTCGCATGGTCGGCACCGGTTCAGGCGCGGGCGACCTGCGTCACTACACGGTGCCGGCCGGCGTGTTGCGCGCTGGCGACAACGACATCGTGGTCAACGCGCTCGACACCTATGGCGCAGGCGGCATGGCAGGGCCGGCAGAGGCGGTTCGTCTGGAGCTTCAGGGGCGGCTCCAATCCCGCTGACCGGCTGGCGCTACCGGCTGGACACTTCGGGCGAGAAGCAGCCGCCGCGCGTACCCTGGGAGCCGACTGCGGGCCTCAGCATCATCCATAACGCCATGGTCGCGCCCATCGGGCCTTACACCCTGAAAGGCGCTCTCTGGTATCAGGGCGAGTCCGACACGGGCGAACCACAGCTTTACGCTGACCGACTGGGCGCTCTGGCCGGACAATGGCGCCGCCAGTTCGGCAACGCCACGCTGCCGGTTTTGTGGCCCAGCTCGCCAATTACGGCGCGCCGCCAACCCGGCCGGCTGAAAGCGGCTGGGCCGATCTGCGCGCGGCACAGGCGCAGGCGGTCGCGCGCGATCCGCACATGGGCCTTGCTGTCACAATCGATATCGGCGACCGCTACGACATCCACCCTACGAACAAGCAGGAACTGGGCGCCGCTTTGCCCGCGCGATCCGCCATGTCGTGTTCGGGGCACCGGAGCCGCCGTCAGGCCCGGTTGCCGTTGCCGCCCGCCGGATCGACGCGACGACGGTCGAGGTCCGGTTCAGCGACGTGACTGGCGCGCTGACTGCCTACAGCAATGCCCGTCCCATCGGGTTCGAGCTGTGCGGCCGCGCTGCTGGCGCATGCCGCTATGTCGATGCCCGGATCGCAACGGCGAACACGGTTCTCCTGTCGATCGGCGCAGGTGCTGCGGATCGGGTGCGCTTCTGCTGGGCGGACAGCCCGGTCTGCACGCTGTTCGATGGCGCGCACTTGCCGGCAGGCCCATTCGAGCGGCCGGTCACACCTAGACCTTGATCGTTTCAGATTGAATCAATCTGAAACGATCAAGGTCTAGAGTCTGATGACATTGGATGGGATCGCCATTCCGATCTTCACGGAGCAGGCTGTAAAGTCCGCTCGTGGTGAGCCTGGACGAACCACGAGCCGCTCAGCCCTTCGTCCAGCTCAGGGTGAGCGGCGCGTGTACAACCGCGCGATGGCGTGTGGGTCAATCTCAACCGATCAGGCTCTGAGGATCGGGGTCGGGTTTCAGTGGTTGTGGCGCGGAGTCCGGGCTGAAAGGCCCCGGTATTTCAGCGCGAATTCCAGGGTTGCGCCGTCCGCAAGCTGACCGGTCTTCTCCCGGTACAGCTCTTCCCATGGTGTATTGCTGGCGGGCACCGGCGGCGGGGCTTCCTGCAGGCGGCGCGCGATCTCGTCCGGTGCAACCAGGGCATTGCAGGTGCCCGCGTTCAGATCGATGCGGATGCGGTCGCCCGTGCGCAGCCAGGCCAGGCCACCGCCTGCGGCACTTTCCGGGAAGCGTTCAGGATCGACGGGCTGTCCGACGTACCGGACTGGCGGCCGTCGCCCAGGGTCGGAAGCGCCATGACGCCGCGCTGTATCAGGGCATCGGGCGGCTGCATGTTGACCACTTCGGCCGAACCGGGCCATCCGAGCGGGCCGCTGCCGCGGATGACCAGAATGCAGCCCTCATCGATGTCGAGGCTCGGGTCGTTGATGCGATGATGGTAGTCGTCCGAGCCGTCGAACACGATCGCCCGCGCCTCGAAAACGCCTTCCGCGCCCGGCGCGCTGAGATACCGCGCCCGGAAATCCTGCGAAATCACGGAGGTCTTGAGGATGGCGCAGTCGAACAGATTGCCGCGCAGCACCAGGAAGCCTGCACGCTCCCGCAGGTGCATCGTAGGGCCGGATGACGTCGCGGTCACGGCTTTCGCACCCGGCCAGGTTTTCCGCCATGGTCCTGCCGGTTACCGTGCGGCAGGCGCCGTCGATGCGTCCGGCGCGCAGCAATTCCGCCATGACCGCCGGCACGCCCCGGCCCGGTGATAGCGTTCGCACAGATATTGCCCGGCCGGCTGCACATTGGCGAGCAGGGGAATGTCGTAACCGGCGGTCGTCCAGTCGTCAGGCGTCAGGTCGATCCCGGCATGGCGCGCCATGGCGACGACATGCGGCTGCGCGTTGCTTGATCCCCGATGGCGCTGACGACGGCGATCGCGTTCAGAAAGCTGGCGCGCGTGAGGATGTGGGTGGGCCGCAGGTCCTCGTAGGCCATGTCGACGATGCGCCGCCCGGTCTCGTAGGCCATCTGCCCGCGTTCGCGGTAGGGCGCAGGGATCGCCGCACAGCCGGTGAGCGACAGACCGAGCGCCTCCGCCACGGCATTCATGGTCGAGGCCGTGCCCATGGTGTTGCAGTGGCCGGCCGACGGCGCACTGCTGCAGGCGCGGTCCAGGAATTCGTCCTGCGTGATCTCGCCGGCCGCCAGCTTGCGCCTGCTACGCCAGATGACAGTGCCGGAACCAACCAGCTCGCCCTCGTGCCAGCCATCCAGCATCGGCCCGCCGGACAGCACGATGGCCGGGATATCGACCGTGGTCGCCGCCATGATCGCCGACGGCGTGGTCTTGTCGCAGCCGGTGGTCAGCACCACGGCGTCGAACGGGTAGCCGTACAGCAGCTCGACCAGACCGAGGTAGGCGAGGTTACGGTCCAATGCGGCGGTCGGGCGGCGGCAGTTCTCGAAGATCGGGTGCACCGGAAATTCCAGCGGAATGCCTCCGGCGTCGCGGATGCCGTCTCGCACCCGCCGCGCCAGGTCCAGGTGGATGCGGTTGCAGGGGCTGAGGTCGCTGCCGCTCTGGGCGATGCCGATGATCGGACGCCCGGGCGAAGCTCTTCCGGCGTCATCCCGTAGTTCATGAAGCGCTCGAGGTAGAGCGCCGTCATGTCGGCGCGCGCGGGGTCCGCGAACCAGTCGCGCGATCGGAACGGGCGGGCGGGCGTCCGGGTCATCGGGGTGTCCTCAGCGCAAGGTCAGCCTTCCATCGCCTCCAGTTCCTTGCCGGCCGTCTCCTTGATGAAGGTGCGGACCAGGAAGAAGCTGACAATGGCGCAGCCGGCATAGAAGCTGTAGCTGAGCGCCAGACCCAGCCCCGCCGCCATGATCGGGAAGGTCTGGACGATCAGATAGTTCGAACCCCACTGGGCAAACCCGGCGACGGCGAGCGCGGAACCACGGATCTGGTTCGGGAACATCTCGCCGAGCATCACCCACATCACCGGTCCCCAGCTGGCGTTGAAGAAGATCACGTAAAGGTTGGCGGCAACCACGGCGATCAGGCCCAGCTCGGGCGACAGCGACAGCTGGCCCTGCGCGTCCAGGGTCCCCTGCGAGAAGGCATAGACCATCGCGAGCAGCGTGGCCGACATGCCGATCGATCCGATCAGCAGCAGCGGCTTGCGGCCGATCTTGTCGACCAGCAGCACCGTGACGATGCAGGCGCCGATCGAGACCACGCCGGAGGCGATGTTGATCAGCAGCGCGTCATTCTCCGTGAAGCCGGCGAGCTGCCACAGCGTTGCGCCGTAGTAGAAGATGACGTTGATGCCGACGAGCTGCTGGAACACCGCGATCAGGATGCCGGCCCAGACGATCGGACGCAGCACCGTGCCCTTGGCCAGCACGTCGGACAGGCGCGGCTTGTGGTCGCTGAAGCTCGCCTTGATTTCGGAGAGCTTCGTAACGGCGGTCTGTGCGCCGAACAGCTTGGTCAGCACGGTGCGCGCATCGTCGTCGCGCCCCTTGGCAACCAGATAGCGCGGGCTCTCCGGAATGAAGAACAGCGCGACCAGGAACACCGCCGCCGGGATCGCCTGCATGAGGTACATCCAGCGCCAGGCCGGCAGACCGGCGATCTCACTGGTCGACTTGCCGGCCGCCGCCGCGAGGTAGTAGTTCACCACGAAGGCTGCGGTGAGGCCGGAGATGATCATGATCTGCTGCAGCGTGGTCATGCGGCCGCGAATGTTGGCGGGCGCGACTTCCGACACATAGGCCGGCGAGAGCACGCTGGCGGCCCCGACCGCCATGCCGCCCATGATGCGGGCGAAGACGAACAGCGGCTGCGATCCGGCCAGGCCCTGGATGAGCGCACCGACCAGGAACAGCACGGCGGCGAGCATCATGACGTTGCGCCGCCCGAACAGATCGGCAAGGCGGCCAGACAGGGTCGCGCCGATGGTGCAGCCGATCAGCAGGGAGCCAACCGTGAAGCCCAGCCCTTCGTCCGACAGGGCAAAGGCGCTCTTCAGGCCATCCTGCGTGCCGTTCACGGCGCCGCTGTCGTACCCGAACAGGAGTCCGCCGATGGTGGCGACCGCCACGATCGCCACGACAAAGCCCATGTTGACCTGCTGGTCCATCTGCTCAGACATTCTCGATACCTCCCCGCTCCGTGATTGTTGTTAGAGCTTGCGGCGCATTGTTAGCGCTACCTTCAAAAAGAAAACCGGAGAAATGACATCAGCGACGATTGTTGCTGCGCACGGGCGGGCGACGACGCGGCGCGGCGTCGGACTGGCGTCTGATCAGCTCGAAATCCAGCAGCACATGCTGGGCAGCGCTGTGGCGGCCGGCGCGGCGCGCCTTGATGACCTGCACCAGGGTGTCGAGCGCGACCCGAGACATTTCGGCGATCGGCTGATGGATCGTCGTCAGCTCCGGCCAGATGGTTGTTGCCAGCGCCGTATCGTCGAAGCCGCAGACGGTCAGATCACCGGGCACATCCAGCCCGCGGCGATGGGCGACGGCGACGGTCGCGGCGGCCATGTCATCGTTGCTCGCGAAGATTGCCGACGGGGGCGTCTCAAGGTCCAGCAACTGCTCCGCTGCATCGAGGCCGGAACGGTAAGTGAATTCGCCCTGGGCCACATAGCGCTCATTCAGCGGCAACCCTGCCTCTTTCAGGGCGTCGCGAAATCCGTCCAGACGGCGGGTGCTGTCCGTATGGTTCAGATTGCCGATGATGAAGCCGATATCGACATGGCCGAGGGCCAGGATGTGCTGCGTCATGGCCTTGGCTGCGCCGTAGTTGTCGATGCTGACAGCGCTGTAGTCCTGCGAAAGCGAACCGGCTGCGACAGCAACCATGGGCATTCCGGCTTCTTCCAGGATGGCGCGCACGGCACTGTTTTCGCAGATCGGTGGCGGCAGGATTGCACCGTCGACCCCACTTGCCGCCAGCTCGCGGGCTGCCTCCACTTCCGGGCCGCCAACGTCGCATTTTTCGACCACGAGCTGGACATGGCTGCGGCTGGCCTGCTCAAGCCCCCGACCAGAAATTCGCTCAGGTACGCAGCGCTGGGGTTGCTGTACAGCAGGCCGATGCGGATCTGGCTCATGCCGGCAAGGCTGCGCGCCGCCGGGTTCGGGGCATAGTTGAGCGCCGCGATGGCCGCCTCCACCGTGGCGCGGGTTTCAGCGCGCACGCTGGCCTCGCCGTTGATGACGCGCGAGACCGTCATCGGCGAAACACCGGCGGTGCGTGCCACATCGCTGATCGTCGGTGCGCTACGGCGGCGTTTGGTGGGCTGCGACGACATCGGTGCTGTTTCGCTCTTATGAAGGCCCGCTCGCGCGGCGCTTGTGCGAAAACCTAGCCGTTTTCATATCGCATGCCAGCATATTTCGCGACGATACGCCACGCATACGACTGCATCGGCGCAGGCCCTCAAAAAGCGCGCCGGACGGCACAGCGCGCTGCGGCAAAGCAGGCTTCAGGCGTCGCGGCGGCCCAGCAGGCGCAGGCGCAGGGCGTTGAGCTTGATGAAGCCGGCGGCATCTTTCTGGTCGTAAGCGCCGGCGTCATCCTCGAAGGTCACGTGGCGCATGGAGTAGAGCGACTTGGGCGATCTGCGGCCGATCACATAGACCCCGCCCTTGTAGAGCTTCAGGCGCACCGTGCCCTCGACATGGGCCTGGCTGTGGTCGATCGCCGCCTGCAGCATCTCGCGCTCGGGTGCGAACCAGAAGCCATTGTAGACCAGTTCCGCATAGCGCGGCATCAGCTCGTCCTTCAGGTGCGCTGCACCGCGATCCAGGGTGATCTGCTCGATGCCCCGGTGGGCGGCGTGCAGGATGGTCCCGCCAGGCGTCTCGTACATGCCGCGCGACTTCATGCCGACGAAGCGGTTCTCGACCAGGTCCAGCCGGCCAATGCCATGGGTGCGGCCGAGATTGTTGAGGTGCGCCAGCAGCGTCGCCGGGGACATTGCCTGCCCGTCGACGGCAATCGCATCGCCGCGCGCGAAGTCGATGGTGATGATCTGCGGCTCGTCCGGCGCGTCTTCCGGGTGATTGGTGCGCGAGTAGACGTAGTCCGGGACGGTTTCCCATGGGTCTTCCAGCACCTTGCCCTCGGACGAGGTGTGCAGCAGGTTGGCGTCGGTCGAGAAGGGGCCTCGCCGCGCTTGTCCTTTGCAATGGGAATCTGGTTGGCCTCGGCGAATTCGATCAGCTTTTCGCGGCTGGTCAGATCCCACTCGCGCCAGGGGCGATCACCCGGACGTCGGGTTTCAGGCCGTAGTAGCCGAGCTCGAAGCGTACCTGGTCGTTGCCCTTGCCGGTGGCACCATGCGCCACGGCGTCCGCCCCGACGGCGTTGGCGATCTCGATCTGTTTTTCGCGATCAGCGGGCGGGCAATCGACGTGCCGAGCAGATACTGCCCCTCGTAGAGCGCGTTGGCGCGCATCATCGGGAACACGTAGTCGCGCACGAATTCCTCGCGCAGGTCCTCGATGAAGATGTTCTCCGGGCGGATGCCGAGCAGAAGCGCCTTCTGTCGTGCCGGCTCCAGCTCCTCGCCCTGGCCGAGGTCTGCGGTGAAGGTCACGACCTCGCAGGCATAGGTCGTCTGCAGCCACTTGAGGATGACCGAAGTATCCAGGCCGCCCGAATAGGCGAGCACGACTTTGCGTACGGGGAACTCGCAGGAGAATTCATGAGGGGCGACTCCGGTAGGGTTGACGGGCAAAGCATCTCCGCTTAAATGCGACCCGCAGCCGGGATCAAGCGGAGTGTCGCATTTAAGTGGAAAAGATGCTTTAGATTCATGGATTTCTAGAGCAACTTTGGACTTAAAATCCGCGCTGAGTATGCCATCAGGCTGATGCGGATTTAAAGTCCGTTGCTCTATTGCGGCTTATCGCAGGGGCAAGGCTTGCCAAGCGCTACCACAACGGACCCGCCATGACCGATACGCCCGAAGACATGCCTGAAGCCGCCCTGCCGGACCGTCTGTCCCTGGACCCGACCAGCCCGTTCCACGACGCTGACCTGTTGATGAAGGGGATCGGCATCCGCTTCAACGGGACCGAGCGCTTCAATGTCGAGGAATATTGCGTGTCCGAGGGCTGGATTCGCGTCGCCGCCGGCAAATCGCTCGACCGGCGCGGCCGGCCGATGACCATGAAGCTGAAAGGCTCGGTCGAGCCGTTCCTGCGCGAGAGCAACTAAACCTTGATCGTGTCAGAGGAATCGCTCTGACACGTGAATAAAGGTCCAACTCTTTGAAAAGAGCCTGATCCGTTCAGCGCCAGTCAGCCAGCCGGTCCTCGATCTCGCCGGCGACCGCCAGCTTCGCTTCCTCGGGCGCAAGGCCGTGGCGGCTCCAGAGATCGTCGTAGTCGGTCAACTGATGGCGGATCACGGCGCGCGCCATCTCGAGCACGGCATCGTTTTCCTGCCTGGGAGCAAGCGGCCGCCCGGCCAGCCGCCGCACGACCTCCTCGCGGTACAGGCCGGGGCAGCGCGGCAGCAGCCGCTGGACGAGCAGGGTCAGGGCGTTGCGTTCCATATCTCGCCGAAAAGGGTGTGGCGCGCCCGGTAGGGTTCGAACCTACGACCCCGAGCTTAGAAGGCACGTGCTCTATCCAGCTGAGCTACGGGCCGGGGATCGTCCTAGCGCCGGACTGCGCGTTACGCCAGAGCGTTCGCCCGGCGGGTGGCGGCACGCATCTGCATCAGCTCGGCGGTGATGGCCGCCAGCAGCTTGAGCTGTACGATCTGGGGCTGGCTGAGCGTGCGCGGCTGGCTGCCAATCACGCATAGGGCGCCGGGCCGGCTGCCGGTGCGCAGCTTCAGCGGGAAGCCGCCGTAGAAGCGGATACAGGGCTGGGAGAGTACCAGGGATTTTGCGCAAAACGCGGGTCTTCCAGGGCGTCCTCGATGATCATCGGCTCGTCGGAGCGGATGGTGTGGTCGCAGAAGGCGATCGAGCGCGGCGTCTCCGGAACGTCCAGCCCGACCCGAGCCTTGAACCACTGGCGCGACTCGTCGAGCAGCGAGATCACCGCGATCGGCGCCTGCGTGATCGCAGCCGCCAGATCGACAATGGTGTCGAAACTCGATTCGGCGTCGCTGTTCATGATGTCCAGCGCCTTGAGCTCGCGCAGGCGGACCTGCTCGAGAAGCGGGGAATAGTAAAATTTAAACGATGCGGCGTCCATCCGACCCGTTCCTGGAGCCTTTCCGGCGGAGACCGAGGCACTTTAACACAAGGGCCTCAAGCGAAGGCGATAAGAAAGGCTCTCACTCTTTGTGTAGACCCTTCTTGTCCGTTTTGATTGCCTCGCCAAAAGTGATTCAATCAAAAACGGGAAAGGTCTAGCTCTCGGTAGCAAAGCTCGTCCCCACTCTATACGCAGTGCAGGTTAACCGAGGATATACGCCGCGGGACAGGTGAGACCAAAGGCGACAACCGCTTCACAAAGCGCCAGCGATCCGCCACAAGGCTTGCGCAAAATCAACGAGAGGACATCCGCGATGACTGCCGTCGGCCAAGATACCCTGAAGACCCGCCAGACCCTGACTGTGGGTGGCGCATCCTACGCCTATTACAGCCTGGCCGAGGCCGCCAAGCACATCGGTGACGTCTCGCGGCTGCCCTTCTCCATGAAAGTGCTGCTGGAGAATCTCCTGCGCTTCGAGGATGGCGGTGCCACCGTCTCGGTCGACGACATCAAGGCCATGAAGGCCTGGCTCGACAATCCCAAGTCCGACCGCGAAATCCAGTACCGCCCGGCGCGCGTGCTGATGCAGGACTTCACTGGCGTGCCGGCGGTGGTCGACCTCGCGGCCATGCGCGACGGCATCCTGAAGCTCGGCGGCGAGCCGGCCAAGGTGAACCCGCTGGTGCCGGTCGACCTGGTGATCGACCATTCGGTGATGGTGGACCACTTCGCCTCAGCGGACGCCTTCGCCCAGAACGTGGCGCTGGAATACGAGCGCAACATCGAGCGCTACGAGTTCCTGCGCTGGGGCCAGAACGCCTTCAAGAACTTCCGCGTCGTGCCGCCCGGCACCGGCATCTGCCACCAGGTGAACGTCGAGTATCTGGCGCAGGTCGTCTGGTCGAGCGAGGACGCGAACGGCCAGACCGTCGCCTACCCGGATACCCTGGTCGGCACCGACAGCCACACCACCATGGTCAATGGTCTTGGCGTGCTCGGCTGGGGTGTTGGCGGCATCGAGGCGGAGGCCGCGATGCTCGGCCAGCCGGTCTCCATGCTGATCCCGGAAGTCGTCGGCTTCAAGCTGACCGGCAGGCTCCCTGAAGGTGCCACCGCGACCGATCTGGTGCTGACGGTCACCAACATGCTGCGCAAGAAGGGCGTGGTCGGCAAGTTCGTCGAGTTCTTCGGCCCCGGCGTGCAGACGCTGACCATCGCCGACATGGCGACCATCGCCAACATGGCACCGGAATATGGCGCGACCTGCGGTTTCTTCCCCGTCTGCAAGCCGACCATCGACTATCTGAAGTTCACCGCGCGCGACGACGCACGGATCGCGCTCGTCGAGGCTTACGCCAAGGCGCAGGGACTGTGGGCGGATGAAAACACCCCGACCCCGTGTTCACGGACACGCTGGAACTGAGCCTTGCCGATGTCGTGCCGTCGCTCGCCGGCCCGCGCCGCCCGCAGGACCGGGTCAGCCTCAAGGACGCCACCAGCGCCTTCGTCAACGAACTCACCACCTTCTACAAGAAGGGCGATGCGCCCGACCTGCGCGTGGCCGTCGAGGGCGCGGACTATGCGCTTGGCCACGGCGACGTGGTGCTGGCCGCCATCACCTCCTGCACCAACACCTCGAACCCGGCGGTGCTGGTCGCGGCCGGCCTGGTCGCCCGCAAGGCACGCGCGCTGGGGCTCACCCGCAAGCCGTGGGTCAAGACCAGCCTTGCCCCCGGCTCCCAGGTCGTGACCGACTATCTGGCGAAGTCCGGCCTGCAGGAGGACCTGGACGCACTGGGCTTCAACCTGGTCGGCTACGGCTGCACCACCTGCATCGGCAACTCCGGCCCGCTGCCCGACCCGATCTCGAAGGCGATCAATGCCAACGATCTGGTCGCCTGCTCGGTCTTGTCCGGCAATCGCAACTTCGAGGGCCGGGTGTCGCCGGACATCAAGGCGAACTACCTGGCCTCGCCGCCGCTGGTGGTGGCCTACGCGCTGCTTGGCACCATGCGCACGGACATCATGACGGCACCGATCGGCGAAGACCAGAACGGCAACCCGGTCCACCTCAAGGACATCTGGCCGAGCACGCAGGAAATCCAGGCGCTGATCGGCGAATGCCTGACCTCGCAGATGTTCCGCGAGCGCTACGCCAACGTGTTCCTGGGGACGCTGCCTGGCAGGGCATCAAGACCGGCTCCGGCCAGACCTACGGCTGGTCGTCGTCCTCGACCTATGTGCAGAACCCGCCCTACTTCCAGACCATCAGCATGACGCCGCCGCCGACCACGGACATCGTCGGCGCGCACCTGCTTGCGGTCCTGCCGGATTCGATCACGACGGACCACATTTCGCCGGCCGGCAGCATCAAGGAAGCCTCGCCCGCCGGGCGCTACCTGCTGGACCGGCAGGTGTCGAAGGCTGATTTCAACTCCTACGGCTCGCGGCGCGGCAACGACCA
The DNA here is from genome assembly GCF_005144965.1 of Hankyongella ginsenosidimutans. Classification (GTDB taxonomy): domain Bacteria; phylum Pseudomonadota; class Alphaproteobacteria; order Sphingomonadales; family Sphingomonadaceae; genus Hankyongella; species Hankyongella ginsenosidimutans. The sequence goes on along the minus strand of NZ_CP039704.1, from coordinate 1,398,821 downwards.
GATCATGGTGCGCGGCACCTTCGCCAACATCCGCATCCGCAACGAGCTGGTGCCGGGCACCGAAGGCGGGCTGACCAAGTCGCCGACCACCGGCGAGACGGTGGCGATCTACGACGCCGCGCAGGAGTATCAGGCCGCCGGTACGCCCACGATCATCATCGCCGGCAAGGAATACGGCACCGGCTCCTCACGCGACTGGGCGGCCAAGGGCACCAAGCTGCTGGGCGTGCGCGCCGTGATCGCCGAGAGCTTCGAGCGCATCCACCGCTCGAACCTCGTTGGCATGGCGGTGCTGCCGCTCCAGTTCAAGGACGGCATGACCCGCGCCGACCTGAAGCTCGACGGCTCGGAGTCCTTCGCCATCGCCGGCGTCACCAGCCTGAAGCCGCGCCAGGACCTGGAGGTGGTGATGACCCGCGCGAACGGCGAGACGGTGCGCTTCACCGTGCTCTGCCGCATCGATACCGAAAACGAGATCGACTATTTCTACGCGGGCGGCGTGCTGCCCTTCGTGCTGCGCAAGCTGGCTGCGTAGAGCGCGCGGGCGCTCACACAGATTGCACAGACATTGACCCATTGAGACACCGTCATCCCAGCGAAAGCCGTGATGACGAATAGGAGTGAAACTTAGACAGTGATGACTTTAGGTTGAACCATGCGTCATTGCGAGGAGGCCGATAGGCCGACGCGGCAATCCATGAAAACACGGGTGTTCCTGGATTGCTTAGGCTTTCCGCCTCGCAATGACGACTCTATCTAAAGTCACCACGTTCTGATGCCGCTTGCCCTCAACCGCCGTCGATGCTCTTGCCGATGACCTTGGGCCACTTGCTGTTGGCCTTGGCGATGTAGCCGGGGATGTCCTTATTCCAGGACTTGGCGACATCCGGGTTCTTGTTGAAGTAGAGCTTGCCGTCCACCACCTTGCCGGTTGAGGGATCGGTGCGGAATTTGCCGCCATAGGCAGTACCGAGCGCGCAGTAGCCGCCAAACTGCGGCGTGTAGGCCGCCGGGTTGGCCTCGAACGTCACCTTGTTCTCGGCACTGGCGAAGTAATAGGTTGCACCTTGATGCTTCGAGGCGAATTCGGGCTTGCCCGGCAGGCCCGCGCCCTTGAAGTAGGAGACCGGATCGTAGCCGCGGATCGCGACACCCTGATCGTTGACGAAAACCTCATCGGACGCCAGCGCAGGCGTGAGCACCGCGGCAACGCCGCCGGACAGGGCGAAGACCGCCGCAATGGCGGCCGCCTTGAGAATGACACGGCTCATATGGTCCTCCTGAAGCAGTCACATCGTACATCATTCGCCTTATCCGCGCATCGCGTTACAACACAGGCGACGAATTGCGCGCGCGGGATGAACGGGACGCCAGGCGTCGCGCTTGACGCCGTGCCGTGGGCGTGGTGAGGGGCGGGCATGGATGACGTCTCTCGCCCGCCGCAACATCATAGCGACGTCGACGCGCCGCCGCCCTGCCCGGCGGCGTATCGCTATACGCTGTTCCTCGAGGAGTATCAGGTGCAGGCGCGTATCGGCGTTCATGCGGCCGAAAAGCGCGCCCGCCAGCCCTTGAGCGTCAGCGTCGAACTGGAGGTCGCGGCACTCTCCGAGGCGGACAGCATCGAGGCGGTCGTCAATTACGAGGCGATCGTCGCGCACATCGAGGCGCTGGTGGCCGACCGGCACTTCAACCTGCAGGAAAGCTTCTGCCGCGACCTGATCGAACGCTGTCGCGCCATGGCCAATGTGTTCGCCGTCAGCGTCACCACCCGCAAGACCGCCGTCTACCCGAACGCGCGCGCAGTCGGCTGTACCATGCGTTGGCGCACGGGCTGAGGCGGGATGGCGCGCGACCGGATGTTACGGTAAAGGGCAAGAAAACACCAAACTGAGGTCGCCATGCCCGCACCCCGCCGCCGCGCTGCCCCGACGATCGATCCGGACCTGATCGCCAATCTGGAAGCGCTCGATGCGCGCCTGCGCTGGCTTGCCGCCTGGACCATCCACAACGCCAACCACCTGCGCGACAGCCGTGACGGCCTGAAGGTCGGTGGCCACCAGGCATCCTGCGCGTCGATCACGGCGATCATGGCCGCACTCTATTTCCACGCGCTTGGCCCGAACGACCGGGTGGCAGTGAAGCCGCACGCCGGGCCGGTGCTGCACGCGATCCACTATCTGCTCGGCCAGCAGAGCCTGGAACAACTGCAGGCGTTTCGCGGCCTGCGCGGCGCGCAGAGCTACCCCAGCCGCACCAAGGACCGCATCCCGGTCGATTTCTCGACCGGCTCGGTAGGGCTGGGTGTGGCGATCACCGCCTTTGCGTCGCTGGTGCAGGACTATCTGATCGCGCATGGCCAACTGGCGGAGGCGGACGCCGGGCGCATGGTCGCGCTGATGGGCGATGCCGAACTGGACGAAGGCAACATCTACGAGTGCCTGATCGAGGCCTACAAGCACGACATCCGCAACTGCTGGTGGATCGTCGACTACAACCGCCAGAGCCTGGACGCGACCACCGCCGACCGCATGTTCCGCCGGTTCGACGACATCTTCGAGACCTGCGGCTGGCGCGTGCTGACCCTGAAGTACGGCAGGCGCAGCGCGCCGCCTTCGCCCGGCCCGGCGGCGCGGCGCTGGAGCGCTGGATCGAGAATTGCCCGAACGCCGACTATGCCGCCCTCACCTACCAGGGCGGGGCGGCCTGGCGAACGCGACTCACCGCCGAGATCGGGCAGGAGCCGGGCGTCGCAGCGCTGCTGGCCGGTTACGATGATCCGGCGCTGGCCCGGTTGATGACCGGGCTCGGCGGGCACTGCATCGAGACCCTGCTGGAAGCGTTCGCCGCCGCGCAGGACGACACGCCGACCCTGTTCATCGCCTACACGATCAAGGGCTACGGCCTGCCGTTCCAGGGCCACAAGGACAATCATGCAGGGCTGATGACGCCGGCGCAGATCGCCGAACTGCGCACGAGCCTCGGCATCGCCGAAGGGGCAGAGTGGCGCCGCTCGCCGGGCTCGGCGACAACGCGGCAGCACAGGTGCAGGCGTTTCTGGATGCCGCGCCGATTCGCGCAAAGATCGGCGACCGGCCTTATGCCGCAGTGCCGGTGCCCGCCCGGCTGCCGGTTCCCGAACAGACCGAACAATCGACGCAGGCGGCGTTCGGGCGCATCCTGCTCGAGATCGCCAAGTCCGGCCAGCCGCTGGCCGAGCGGATCGTCACCACCTCGCCGGACGTCACGGTCTCGACCAACCTCGGCGCCTGGGTCAACCAGCGCGGGCTGTTCCGCCGCCGCGACTTTGCCGACGTGTTCCAGCAGGCGCGCATCCCGAGCGCGCAGAAGTGGTCCGGCGCACCCGCCGGCCAGCACATCGAGCTGGGGATCGCCGAGCATAACCTGTTCCTGATGCTGGCGGCGCTGGGCCTGGCCGCGCCGCTGTTCGGCACGCGGCTGCTGCCGATCGGCACCGTCTACGATCCGTTCATTGCCCGCGGCCTCGATTGCCTGAACTACGCCTGCTATCAGGACGCCCGTTTCCTGCTGGTGGCGACGCCGTCGGGCCTGACGCTCGGGCCGGAAGGCGGGGCGCACCAGTCGATCAATACGCCGCTGATCGGCATGGGTCAGCCCGGGCTCACCTACTTCGAACCCGCCTACGCCGACGAACTGGCGCTGATCATGGGCCATGCTTTCCAGCACATGCAGGCCCCGACGGCGGCTCGGTATATCTGCGCCTCAGCACCCGCGCCATCCCGCAGCTTGAGCGCGCGGACGCCGCCTGGGAGGCCGACGCACTCGCCGGCGGCTACTGGCTGAAGCCGCCCGGGCCGGGGCGGAGGCTGCGATCGTCGCGACCGGCGCGATCCTGCCCGAGGCCCTGGCCGCCTGGGACCAACTGGCCGACGATCTGCCAGGGCTCGGCCTGCTGAACGTCACCTCGCCCGATCTGCTGCATCGTGGCTGGAGTGCGGCGCGCGCAGCCCGCGGCAGGCGTGGCGTGGCGGGGCAGAGCCATGTCGACCGCTTGCTTGGGGCGCTCGGGCCGCACGCCGGGCTGGTGACCGTCATCGACGGGTCGCCGGGGGCGCTGTCCTGGCTGGGCGGGGTGCGCGGCCAGAAAGTCTCACCACTGGGGCTGGACCGTTTCGGCCAGACCGGCGACCTGCCCGACCTTTACCGGGAATATCGGCTGGATGCCGATGCCATCGTCGACGCCGCGGCGGAACTGTTTCTGTAAGCCAAGAAGGCCTGTGTGCGGATGCAAAACCCTCCCCTTTTGAGGGGAGGTGTCCGTCTGAAAGACGGACGGAGGGGTGAAAGGCCCACAGATGTCATGCATCCGCCACCCCTCCACCACCCTTGCGGGTGGTCCCCTCCCCTATGGGGAGGAATTATCAGCCGCGAACAGGTCTGCCAAGAGTCTGATGACTTTGGATGGGATCGCCATTCCGATCTTCACTGAAGCAGGCTGTAAAGTCCGCTCGCGGTGAGCTTGGACGAACCACGCGCCGCTCACCCTGAGCTTGACGAAGGGCTGAGCGGCGCGTGTGCAACCGCGCGATGGCGCGTGGTTCAACGTAAAGTCATCAGGCGTTATGCTATGACCCGCCGAGTTCGGCCAGTCTGCGGGTCGCGGCGCCGACAGCGATCCTGTGCGCGGCCTGGGCGTCCTCGATCATCTTCAGTGCCGCCCCGGCTTCCCGTAGCGGACCGGCGACCGGATGGCCGTTGACCGACAGCATGGCGAGATCGCCGGCCAGCCGCTCGGCGTTGCTGTGCAGCGTATCGAAGCGGCTGGCGGCGTTGTTGAGGCGGGAGAGCTCGATCTGCGCCTTTGTTCGCGTCGCCGAGCTGGGGTTGCTGGCGGCGGCATCCAGCGCCTCTTCCAGCGCTGCGCCCTGACGGGTCCAGCGGATCATCGCCGACTCCAGGTCTTTCTCCAGCAGGTCGGCCTCGCCGCTGCTCCGGCGCAGGTCCGGGATCATGGCCTTCATATCGGCGGCGGCGTCCGTTGCCGTCATCTGCGCGTTCAGCCGGTCAGTGGCGGCGCGCTCCTCCGGGGTCAACAGCGACGGCCAGGGTGCATCCGCACCGGACCCGGCAACCGCATGCAGGCGCGGATCGACTGGCGGCTGTGGCGCGCCGGCGCAGGCATACAGCAACAGAACGACGGACGACATGGCGTTGCGGCGGAACATGCCGCCATGCTTACTGCGTCCGGCGGAAAGGGAAGCGGGAAAAAGCGTGTATTCGGGCTCTGGGTGCAGCGCCGCATTTGGGCTTGCATGGGCGAACAAAACTCCCTAGGTTCCCGGCCTCGCACCGGAAGGCATGCGCTCGTAGCTCAGCTGGATAGAGCATCAGACTACGAATCTGAGGGTCAGGAGTTCGATCTCTTCGAGCGCGCCATTCCGCTGCCGAGGCCACTGAAAGTTGGCGCTGCACGCAACAAGATTCTGCTTGGCAACCGGGGGCGCGCTTCGTATAGGGGCAGGCCCTGGGCCTGCGGAGGAGTGTAGCTCAGTTGGTAGAGCATCGGTCTCCAAAACCGAGGGCCGGGGTTCGAGTCCCTCCACTCCTGCCATCCTCTCTTGAATTTCAAGGGGTTGGTAGCAGGCTTGGCAGAGGACGGAAGGTTTGAGGATTTCGCTCCGGCCGCCATGCTTCATGGCAGCGGGAGTGTTTTGTTTTTCGTACCCCAAGGCGATTCGCGGCGACGTGAACCCGGCGGGCGGAAGGCTGAGAGGGCAGGCGGCAGGACTTATGGCGAAGGTGACGCCTGGCGAATATGTCCGGCAGGTCCGGCAGGAACTGCGCAAGGTCGCATGGCCGACGCGCAAGGAAACCATGGTCACCACGATGATGGTGTTCCTGCTAACGGGCGTGCTCGCCGTGTTCTTCCTCGGTGTGGACTGGATCCTCGGCTCGGGGTGCGGTTCCTGCTGTCGCTGGGCAGTTGAGCAATATCGGGCAGGACGGCCGGCTGGCGGCCCGCTGGTGAGATGATCGGATGAACGTAACGCAGACCATGACCCCACGCTGGTACATCATCCACGCCTATTCGGGCTTCGAGAACAAGGTTCGCGATCAGATCGTGTCGGAAGCGACTCGGCTGGGCCTGTCGCCCTTCATCGAGCAGATCGAGGTGCCGACCGAGACGGTGACCGAGGTGCGGCGCGGCAAGAAGGTGCAGGCCGACCGCAAGTTCTTCCCCGGCTATGTGCTGGCGAAGCTGAGCATGAACGACGACGTCTACCACCTGGTGCGCAACACGCCGAAGGTGACCGGGTTCCTGGGTCCGCAGGGCAAGCCGCAGGCGATCACGGAGGCCGAGGCGAGCCGGATCCTGCATACGCAGGCCGATGTTCTGGCACCCAAGGCGAAGCCGCGCGCCAACTTCGAAATCGGCGACAGCGTGCGCGTGCTCGACGGGCCGTTCGCGTCGTTCAACGGGCTGGTCGAGGAGATCGACTACGACCGCTCGCGGGTCAAGGTGTCGGTCTCGATCTTCGGCCGGGCGACTCCGGTTGAACTCGACTTCGAGCAGGTCGAGAAGAACAAGTAAGGGTTTCGCCGCCGTCCCCGGGGCGGCGGGTCGCGGGCCGCCGGGCGCGCCGCGACGAGCATCAGCCCGGCAGAACCCGTGGGGGCGCCACCCGCACCACGGCCAACCGGCCCGAGGGTGAAATACCCCGAAGGCGCAACAGGAAAGAGTTGGAGACATGGCGAAGAAAATTACGGGCTACATCAAGCTCCAGGTGCCCGCTGGAAAGGCCAATCCCAGTCCGCCGATCGGCCCTGCGCTCGGTCAGCGCGGCGTCAACATCATGGAATTCTGCAAGGCGTTCAACGCCAAGACGCAGGAGCTGGAAACCGGCATGCCGATTCCGGTCGTGATCACCGTGTACGCCGACAAATCATTCACCTTCGAGACCAAGACGCCGCCGGCGACCTATCTGCTGCAGAAGGCCGCAGGCGTTGCCAAGGGTTCCGCAACCACCGGCAAGGGCAGCTTCATCGGCAAGGTCACGCAGGACGACCTGCGCAAGGTTGCCGAGGTGAAGCTCAAGGATCTCAATACGACGGACGTCGAGGCCGCCATGCGCTCGATTGCCGGCTCGGCCCGCGCCATGGGCCTTCAGGTGGTGGAGTAAGCGACGATGGCCAACCAACCCAAGCGCGCACAAGCAATCGCCTCGACCATTGACCGCATGAAGGACTATGCCGTCGACGAGGCGCTGACCCTCATCAAGAGCAACGCCACCGCCAAGTTCGACGAAACGGTGGAAGTTGCGATCAACCTGAACGTCGACCCGCGCCACGCCGACCAGATGGTGCGCGGCGTCGTCGGCCTGCCCAAGGGCACCGGCAAGACCGTCCGTGTCGCCGTGTTCGCCAAGGACGCCAAGGCCGAGGAAGCCCGCGCCGCCGGCGCCGATGTCGTCGGCTCGGACGAACTGATCGCCCAGATCCAGGACGGCAAGATCGATTTCGATCGCGCCATCGCCACCCCGGACATGATGGGTCTCGTCGGCCGCGTCGCCAAGATCCTCGGCCCCAAGGGCCTGATGCCGAACCCGAAGCTCGGCACCGTGACCCCGAACGTCGCCCAGGCGGTCAAGGACGCCAAGGGCGGCCAGGTCGAGTTCCGCGTCGAGAAGGCCGGCATCATCCACGCCGGTATCGGCAAGGCGAGCTTCCCGGTCGAGGACCTGCGCGCCAACTTCGATGCGTTCGTGGACGCCATCATCAAGGCGAAGCCGTCAGGCCAAGGGCAAGTATCTGACCAAGATCGCCGTCTCCTCGACTATGGGGCCGGGCCTCAAGGTCGATCTGGCGACGCTCGCCGCGCAGGCCATCTAGGCCGCGAACAGAATTCCGCCGCCGGCACGGGCAGATGTACCGAGCCGGCGGCGGCGCAGCCTGATGCGGGGCAACCCGGATCGAGGCGCCGTCCGAGACTGCAGGTGCAGCCGACGCCTTTGGGCCGAAGCTGTTTAAACCACCGGCCTGCATAGACGGGGAGCAGCACAAGTCCCTGGCCGCCGTGCGATGGCGCAACAGGGCGCTTGGATAAATCGTGTTGGATCAACGGTTCTCCCGTTCGTCCGCGCGGGGACTCTGAGTGGGTGTGGCCCCACGGACGGGCTTTACGGCTGTAATCCGGTTTTGCCGGTGCTCAGTCGGGCTCAACCGGACGTTGCGGATGGTCCGCAGCGTTCAAAGTGGAGAAAAGAGCATGGACCGAGTCCAGAAACGGGAACTGGTCGCTACGCTCAACCGCACTTTCACGGAGACCGGCGCGGTCGTCATCACCCGTAACCTCGGGTTGACGGTCGCACAGGTGACGGACCTCCGTCGCAAGATGCGCGAAGCGGGTGCTCAGTTCAAAGTGTCGAAGAACCGGCTGACCAAGCTGGCGCTCGAGGGCACGCCGTACACCGGGATCAGCGATCTGCTGACCGGGCCGACGGCGATCAGCACCTCGGCCGATCCAGTCGCGGCAGCGAAGGTGATCGTCGCTTACGCGAAGACCAACGACAAGTTGGAAATCGTGGGCGGTGGCCTTGGGGCCTCCGTTCTCAACGCTGAAGGCGTGAAAGCCTTGGCGGAATTGCCGTCGCTCGACGAAATGCGTGCAAAGTTGATCGGCCTGATCAACGCGCCGGCGACCAAGATCGCCCAGGTCGTCACAGCGCCGGCCGCCAAGCTGGCCCGCGTTTTCGCCGCTTATGGCGACAGCGAAAAGAAGCTGCCTGACAACACGTGAAAACCAGGGCCCAAGCGCCCATATGATTGGAGACTGAACATGGCTGATCTCGCAAAGATCGTGGAAGACCTGTCGAGCCTGACCGTTCTCGAAGCGGCTGAACTCGCAAAGATGCTGGAAGAAAAGTGGGGCGTGTCCGCCGCCGCTGCTGTCGCCGTGGCCGCCGTGCCGGGCGCGGGCGGTGCAGGCGCTGCTGCCGCTCCGGTTGAAGAGAAGACCGAATTCGACGTCATCCTGGTGTCGGATGGCGGCAAGAAGATCAACGTCATCAAGGAAGTCCGCGCCATCACCAACCTGGGCCTGGCGGAAGCCAAGGCGCTGGTCGAAGGCGCACCGAAGCCGGTCAAGGAAGGCGTCAACAAGGACGAAGCTGCCAAGCTCAAGAAGCAGCTCGAAGACGCCGGCGCGACCGTCGAAGTCAAGTAAGCCTGTCGGCGGCCCTTCGCGGGGCCGCCGCTTGCCTGAGGGCGCGCGCCGCCGCCCTCCCCGCCTCCGGGCGGTCCCGCAAGGGAAACTGCGGCGCCAGATTATTGCTTGAACATCAGTTTACAGCAGCGAGGCGACGAGCACATGGCAACACCCGCATCGTCTTTCACCGGGCGCAAGCGCATCCGCAAGAACTTCGGCCACATCCGCGAGGCGGTGGACATGCCGAACCTCATCGAGGTTCAGCGCGAGTCCTACGAGCAGTTCCTGCGCTCGACCACGGGCTATGTGTCCGGCCTGGAAAAGACCCTGCGGTCGGTGTTCCCGATCCGCGACTTCGCCGGCACCGCCGAGCTGGACTTCGTCCGCTACGAGCTGGAAGACCCGAAGTACGACGTCGACGAATGCCGCCAGCGCGGCATGACCTATGCGGCACCGATGCGCGTGACGCTGCGCCTGATCGTATTCGAGGTCGACCCGGATACCGAAGCCCGCTCCGTGCTCGATATCAAGGAGCAGGACGTCTACATGGGCGACATGCCGCTGATGACGGAGAACGGCACGTTCATCGTCAACGGTACCGAGCGCGTGATCGTCAGCCAGATGCACCGCTCGCCGGGCGTGTTCTTCGACCATGACCGCGGCAAGACCCACTCAAGCGGCAAGTTCCTGTTCGCCTCGAGGGTCATTCCGTACCGCGGCTCCTGGCTGGACTTCGAGTTCGACGCCAAGGACGTGCTGAACGTGCGCATCGACCGCAAGCGCAAGCTGCCGTCGACCGTGCTGCTGCAGGCGCTTGGCATGCACCCGGAGGAAATCCTCAACCACTTCTATGGTCGCGTGACCTGGGTGCGCGAGGGCAACGGCTGGCGCGTGCCGTTCGTCGCCGATCAGTGGCGCGGCCAGAAGCCGGGCTTCGACGTCATCGACGCCAACTCGGGCGAAGTGATCTTCGCCGGCGGCACCAAGGTCACCCCGCGCGCCGCGCGCAAGGCGGCGACCGACGGCGTGACCGAACTGCTGATCCCGACCGAGGAGATCTTCGGCCGCTACGCCGCCGAGGACATGATCAACGAGGCGACCGGCGCGATCTATATCGAGGCCGGGCACGAGATCGCCAAGGCCGCGCTGGATAAGCTGGACTCCGCGGGCGTCGACCGCATCAACGTGCTCGACATCGACCACGTGAACGTCGGCCCGTGGCTGCGCAACACCCTGAAGGTCGACAAGGTCGAGAGCCGCGATCATGCGCTTTCGGAAATCTACCGCGTGATGCGCCCTGGCGAGCCGCCGACGCGCGAGACGGCGGAAAGCCTGTTCGCCGGCCTGTTCTTCGACCCCGAGCGCTACGACCTCTCGGCGGTCGGCCGGGTGAAGATGAACATGCGCCTGGACCTCGACTGCCCGGACGACGTGACCGTGCTGCGCAAGGAAGACATCCTGTCGATCCTGCGCACCCTGCTCGACCTCAAGGACGGCAAGGGCGAAATCGACGACATCGACAACTTGGGCAACCGCCGGGTGCGCTCGGTCGGTGAGCTGCTGGAGAACCAGTACCGCGTCGGCCTGCTGCGCATGGAGCGTGCAGTCAAGGAGCGCATGTCCTCGGTCGACATCGACACGGTGATGCCGAACGACCTGATCAACGCCAAGCCGGCAGTGGCCGCAGTGCGCGAGTTCTTCGGGTCGTCGCAGCTGAGCCAGTTCATGGACCAGACCAACCCGCTGTCGGAAGTCACGCACAAGCGTCGGGTCTCGGCGCTCGGGCCGGGCGGTCTGACCCGCGAGCGCGCCGGCTTCGAAGTGCGCGACGTGCACCCGACCCACTACGGCCGGATCTGCCCGATCGAGACGCCGGAAGGCCCGAACATCGGCCTCATCAACTCGCTGGCCACCTACAGCCGGGTGAACAAGTACGGCTTCATCGAAACGCCGTACCGCCGGGTCGTCGACGGCCGGGTGACCGACGAGGTGGTCTATCTCTCGGCGATGGAAGAAGCCAAGCACACGATCGCCCAGGCGAACGTGGCGCTGGATAGCGAGCGCCGCTTCGCCGACGATCTGGTGACCGCGCGCCAGGCCGGCGAGTTCCTGGTCGCGCCGCGCGATCAGATCACCCTGATGGACGTCTCGCCCAAGCAGCTCGTCTCGGTCGCCGCGTCGCTGATTCCGTTCCTGGAAAACGACGACGCGAACCGCGCGCTCATGGGCTCGAACATGCAACGCCAGGCCGTGCCGCTGGTGCGCGCCGAAGCGCCGTTCGTCGGCACCGGCATGGAAGCGACGGTCGCCCGCGACTCCGGCGCCGCCATCGCCGTGCGCCGCTCCGGTATCGTCGACCAGGTGGACGCCACCCGGATCGTGATCCGGGCGACCGAGGATGTGGAAGCCGGCAAGTCCGGCGTCGACATCTACCGGCTGCACAAGTTCCAGCGCTCGAACCAGAACACCTGCATCAACCAGCGCCCGCTGGTTCGGGTGGGCGACTTCGTGTCGAAGGGCGACATCATCGCCGACGGCCCGTCGACGGAACTCGGTGAGCTTGCGCTTGGCCGGAACGTGCTGGTCGCGTTCATGCCGTGGAACGGCTACAACTTCGAAGACTCGATCCTCATCAACGAGCGGATCGTGAAGGAAGACGTCTTCACCTCGATCCACATCGAGGAATTCGAGGTCATGGCCCGCGACACCAAACTGGGGCCGGAAGACATCACCCGCGACATCCCGAACGTCGGCGAGGAAGCGCTGCGCAACCTCGACGAGGCGGGCATCGTCTACATCGGCGCGGAAGTGCAGCCGGGCGACATTCTGGTCGGCAAGATCACGCCGAAGGGCGAATCGCCGATGACGGCGGAGGAAAAGCTGCTGCGGGCGATCTTCGGCGAGAAGGCGTCCGACGTGCGCGACACCTCGCTGCGGCTGCCGCCGGGCGTGGCCGGCACCATCGTCGAGGTGCGCGTGTTCAACCGTCATGGCATCGAGAAGGACGAGCGCGCGCTGTCGATCGAGCGCGACGAGATCGATCGTCTGGCCAAGGACCGGGACGACGAACGCGCGATCCTCGACCGTTCGACCTACAATCGCCTGCGCGACATGCTGGTCGGGCAGATCGCCGCCTCGGCCCAAGGGCGTCAAGAAGCGCCGAGATCACCCTCGAGCTGCTGGGCGAGACCCCGCGCCACGAGTGGTGGAAGTTCGCCAGCGCCGACGACGCCCGTCAGGCCGACCTGGAAGCGCTGAAGGCGCAGTGGGAAGACGCGCGCAAGGCGCTGGAGAAGCGCTTCGAGGAAAAGGTCGAGAAGCTGCAACGCGGCGACGAACTGCCGCCGGGCGTGCTGAAAATGGTCAAGGTGTTCGTCGCGGTGAAGCGCAAGCTGCAACCGGGCGACAAGATGGCCGGCCGCCACGGCAACAAAGGGGTTATCAGCCGCATCCTGCCGCAGGAAGACATGCCGTTCCTTGAGGATGGCACGCCGGTCGACATCGTGCTCAACCCGCTCGGGGTGCCGAGCCGCATGAACGTCGGGCAGATTTTCGAGACGCACCTCGGCTGGGCCGCGCGCGGCCTCGGCGTGCAGATTCGCCAGATGCTCGAGCAGATCCAGGCCGGCAAGATTTCGGCTTCCGACCTGCGCGAGCGGCTGAAGCTGGTCTACGGCCGTCAGCACGTCGCGGAAATCGAGGCGCTGAGCGACGACCAGATGGTCGAGATGGCGGGCAACCTGACCTCGGGCGTGCCGATCGCGACCCCGGTGTTCGACGGTGCGCGCGAGCCGGATGTGGCGGGCATGCTGACGCTGGCGGGCCTCGATGCCTCCGGCCAGGTCGACCTGTACGACGGCCGGACCGGCGAGCGCTTCGATCGCCGGGTGACGGTCGGCTACATCTACATGCTCAAGCTGCACCACCTGGTCGACGACAAGATCCACGCGCGCTCGATCGGCCCGTACAGTCTGGTCACCCAGCAGCCGCTGGGCGGCAAGGCGCAGTTCGGCGGCCAGCGCTTCGGGGAAATGGAAGTGTGGGCGCTTCAGGCCTATGGCGCCGCCTACACCCTGCAGGAGATGCTGACCGTCAAGTCGGACGACGTGAACGGCCGGACCAAGGTCTATGAAGCGATCGTCAAGGGCGACGATACCTTCGAGGCCGGCATTCCAGAGTCGTTCAACGTGCTGGTGAAGGAAATGCGCTCGCTCGGCCTCAACGTCGAGCTGGCCGCGGACGCGGCGGAGTAACGGGTTATCGCGGTGGCGGCTGGTCCGTCACCGCATGCCGCAAGGGCGTTTTGAACGGTACGCAATGCGCTGTTGCAGCAGCAAGGATACGCGATGAACCAGGAACTGATGAATTTCTTCAATCCGGCCGCCAAGCCGGAGACGTTCGACAAGATCAAGATTTCGATCGCCTCGCCGGAGCGCATCAAGTCCTGGTCGTTCGGCGAGATCAAGAAGCCTGAGACCATCAACTACCGGACCTTCAAGCCGGAGCGCGACGGGCTGTTCTGCGCGCGCATCTTCGGTCCGATCAAGGACTACGAGTGCCTGTGCGGCAAGTACAAGCGCATGAAGTACAAGGGCATCGTCTGCGAAAAGTGCGGCGTTGAAGTCACGGTGTCCAAAGTGCGCCGCGAGCGCATGGGCCACATCGATCTGGCAGCACCGGTCGCGCACATCTGGTTCCTGAAGTCGCTGCCGAGCCGCATCGGCCTGCTGCTCGACATGCAGCTGAAGAACCTCGAGCGCATCCTGTACTTCGAGAATTACGTCGTCATCGAGCCGGGCCTGACGCCGCTGAAGAAGTTCGACCTGCTGACCGAAGAGCAGGTCTATTCCGCGCAGGAAGAATATGGCGAGGACGCCTTCACCGTCGGCATCGGCGCGGAGGCGATCCGCGACCTGCTGTCCGGTCTTGACCTTGCCGCCGAGCGCGAGGACCTGCTCAAGGAACTGCGCGAGACCAAGTCGGAACTGAAGCCGAAGAAGATCATCAAGCGCCTCAGCGTGGTCGAGAGCTTCCTCAACTCCGGCAACCGTCCGGAGTGGATGATCCTGACCGTCGTGCCGGTCATTCCGCCGGATCTGCGTCCGCTGGTGCCGCTGGACGGCGGCCGCTTCGCGACCTCCGATCTCAACGACCTGTACCGCCGGGTCATCAACCGCAACAACCGTCTGAAGCGCCTGATCGAACTGCGCGCGCCGGACATCATCGTGCGCAACGAAAGCGCATGCTGCAGGAAGCGGTCGATGCGCTGTTCGATAACGGCCGCCGCGGCCGCACCATCACCGGCGCCAACAAAAGGCCGTTGAAGTCTTTGTCCGACATGCTGAAGGGCAAGCAGGGCCGGTTCCGCCAGAACCTGCTCGGCAAGCGCGTCGACTATTCCGGCCGCTCGGTGATCGTGACCGGGCCGGAGCTGAAGCTGCACCAGTGCGGTCTGCCGAAGAAGATGGCGCTCGAGCTGTTCAAGCCGTTCATCTATTCGCGCCTCGACGCCAAGGGTCTGTCCATGACCCTGAAGCAGGCGAAGAAGTGGGTGGAAAAGGAGCGCAAGGAGGTCTGGGACATCCTCGACGAGGTGATCCGCGAGCACCCCGTGCTGCTGAACCGCGCGCCGACCCTGCACCGCCTGGGCATCCAGGCGTTCGAGCCGGTGCTGATCGAGGGCAAGGCGATCCAGCTCCACCCGCTGGTCTGCTCCGCGTTCAACGCCGACTTCGACGGTGACCAGATGGCCGTCCACGTGCCGCTGTCGCTGGAGGCGCAGCTGGAAGCGCGCGTGCTGATGATGTCGACCAACAACATCCTCTCGCCCGCCAACGGCAAGCCGATCATCGTCCCGAGCCAGGATATCGTGCTCGGCATTTACTACCTGACCATGGAGCGCAAGGGCGAGCCGGGCGAAGGCACGGTCGTGTCGTCGATGGCGGAACTGCACCAGGCGCTGGCCGCCAAGGCGATCACGCTGCACACCAAGATCGTCACCCGCGTCGAGCAGACGGCCGTGGACGGCAGCCGCTACCTCAAGCGTGTCGAGACCACGCCGGGCCGCATGCTGGTGGCCGAGTGCCTGCCGAAGTCGTCCAAGGTGCCGTTCGAGACGGTCAACCGCCTGCTGACCAAGAAGGACATCGGCGACGTCATCGACACCGTCTACCGCCACTGCGGCCAGAAGGACACGGTGCTGTTCGCCGACGCCGTCATGGGGTTGGGCTTCCGCCACGCCTGCATGGCCGGCATCTCGTTCGGCAAGGACGACATGGTGATCCCGCCGGAGAAGGAAACCCTGGTCGAGGGCACCCGCCAGCTCGTCAAGGACTATGAGCAGCAGTATCAGGACGGCCTCATCACCCAGGGCGAGAAGTACAACAAGGTGGTCGACGCCTGGGCGCAGTGCGGCGACCGCGTGGCGGAAGCCATGATGAAGCGCATCTCCTCGACTCCGGTCGACGAGAAGGGCCGCGAGGCGCAGATCAACTCCATCTACATGATGGCGCACTCCGGCGCGCGCGGCAGCCAGGCGCAGATGAAGCAGCTCGCCGGCATGCGCGGCCTGATGGCCAAGCCGTCGGGCGAGATCATCGAAACGCCGATCATCTCGAACTTCAAGGAAGGCCTGACCGTGCTCGAGTACTTCAACTCGACCCACGGTGCCCGCAAGGGTCTAGCCGACACCGCGCTCAAGACCGCGAACTCCGGGTACCTGACCCGCCGTCTGGTCGACGTCAGCCAGGACTGCGTGGTGATCGAGGACGATTGCGGCACCGAGAACGGCCTCGACATGCGCGCCATGATCGAAGGCGGCCAGGTGATCGTCTCGCTCGAGGAGCGCATCCTCGGCCGCACGGCAGCGCTCGACATCCTCGACCCGAAAACCGGCGAGACCATCGTGCCGGCCGGCATGCTGATGACTGAGGCGGAAGTCACCGCCGTCGGCAAGGCTGGCGTGCAGCAGGTGAAGATCCGCTCGGCACTGACCTGCGAAACCCGCATCGGCGTCTGCGCCAAGTGCTACGGGCGCGACCTTGCGCGCGGCACCCCGGTCAACATCGGTGAAGCGGTCGGCGTCATCGCCGCCCAGTCGATCGGCGAGCCGGGTACCCAGCTCACCATGCGGACGTTCCACATCGGTGGCGCGGCGCAGGTCTCGGAACAGTCGTCGATCGAAGCCTCGGTCGATGCACGGATCGAGCTGCGCAACGCCCAGGTGGTGGAGGACAGCCGCGGCCGTCTGGTCGCCATGTCGCGCCAGCTGGAACTGGCGCTGGTGGATGCCGACGGGCGCGACCGCGCGGTGCACCGCGTGCCCTATGGCGCGCGCATCCTGTTCAAGGCCGGCGACCCGGTGAAGAAGGGCGACAAGCTCGCCGAATGGGACCCTACACCCTGCCGGTCATCACGGAAAAGTCCGGCGTGGTGAAGTTCCAGGACCTGATCGAGGGCGTCAGCCTCGCCGAGAGCACGGACGAAGCGACCGGCATCACCCAGAAGGTGGTGGTCGACTGGCGTACTGTGTCGAAGTCGGCGGATCTGCGGCCGCGCATCACGCTGCTCGAGCAGGGCGGCGGCGCGGCGGAAGCGGCGCGTTACTTCCTGGCGGTCGACGCCATTCTCTCGGTCAATGACGGCGACCGCGTGGAAGCCGGCGACGTGATCGCCCGTATTCCGCGCGAAGCCGCCAAGACCCGCGACATCACCGGCGGTCTGCCGCGCGTCGCCGAGCTGTTCGAGGCGCGCAAGCCCAAGGACCACGCGGTGATCGCCCAGCTCACCGGCCGGGTCGAGTTCGGCAAGGACTACAAGGCCAAGCGCCGCGTGCTCATCCGCCCGGACGACGGCTCGGATCCGGTCGAATATCTGGTGCCGAAGGGCAAGCACATCGCGGTGCAGGAAGGCGACTTCGTACAGCGCGGCGACTATCTGATCGACGGCAACCCGGACCCGCACGATATCCTCAACGTGCTGGGCGTCGAGGCGCTGGCGGCCTACCTCGTCAACGAAATCCAGGAGGTTTACCGCCTGCAGGGCGTGAAGATCAACGACAAGCACATCGAGGTGATCGTCCGGCAGATGCTGCAGAAGATCGAGATCGCCAAGTCCGGCGACACGACCCTGCTCGTCGGCGAGGAGATCGACCGCGAGAGCCTGGAGGAGATCAACGCCAAGGCGCTTGCCGAAGGCGGCGAACCGGCCGAGGGCCGGCCGATCCTGCTTGGCATCACCAAGGCGTCGCTGCAGACCCGCTCGTTCATCTCGGCCGCCTCGTTCCAGGAGACGACCCGCGTGCTGACCGAAGCGTCCGTCCAGGGCAAGGAAGACCGCCTGACCGGCCTCAAGGAGAACGTGATCGTCGGCCGCTTGATCCCGGCCGGAACCGGCGCCGCCATGAACCGCCTGCGCGTCACCGCCAACAGCCGCGACGCGGCACTGCGCGCGACCCAGGCCGCCAAGGCGCCGGCGCTCCCGGTGCCGGAGGACAGCGCGGCGTAACGCCTGCATCCTGCATCACTACAAAGCGCCGCCGGCTCACCCCGGCGGCGCTTTTGGGCTCCAGTCACGTGTCGGGTGCCGCGCCGTTTGATCCAGCGCAAGTGAGTGGGCGCGGCAGGCCGCTAGAAAGGGGCCACACAAGGAGGACCCTATGAGCGAAACCGGCCACGACCTGCACAGCCTGTTCCCGGACGACGCGGCGACCCTGCATCTGCTGAAGATCGGCAATGCGCATTTTCGCGCGCTCGCCGAGCAGCACCACGCCCTGGAAAAGGATATCCATCAGATCGAGGCGGGCCTTGAGCCGGCGTCCGATGATCGGCTGGAGGCTTTGAAGAAAGAGCGCCTGAGCGTTCTCGACGCCATCGCCACCCTGGTCGAGGCGACCAGAGCCTGATCGGTTGAGGCAGAAAACATGCTTGCTTCAACCGATGGCGTGAATCAGGCTCTTTTCAATAAATTGGACCATGATTCACGTTTCAGATCGATTCAACCTGAAACGATCATGGTCTACAGCGTGATGACATTTGCTGGAATCGTCATTGCGAGGCGGCAAAGCTGCCGAAGCAATCCAGGAACACCAGTATTTCCATGGATCGCCGCGTCGCCTGCGGCTCCTCGCGATGACGGATGGATCAATGTAAAGTCATCAAGCTCTAGCAGGCTGTTGAAAAGTCGCGGAGATACAGCTCCGCTTCGTCATTCCGGCGAAGGCCGGAATCCATGTGAGCATATATACACAACGAATACAAGGCGTTAGCCATGGACCCCGGCCTTCGCCGGGGTGACGGCCATAGGGTTGGAGTCCGAGAAACCACTTTTCAGCAGCCTGCTAGGGCCGTTTGACCCGTCTCGCCGCGCCGCCGAGTCTCGACTTGGCGGCGGCAAGCGGATAGACAGCGGCCATTCCCTCATTCAGACATGAGCCGCACCCATGAAATTCTTCGTCGACACCGCTGATATTGCCGCCATCCAGGACTTGGCCGCCACCGGCCTGCTTGACGGGGTGACCACCAATCCGTCGCTGATCCTGAAATCCGGCCGCAAGTTCACGGACGTGATCGCCGAGATCTGCGCGCTCGTGCCCGGCCCGGTGTCGGCCGAGGTCGTGGCACTCGACCATGAGACCATGCTCAAGGAAGCCGAGCAACTGATCCCCATCGCGAAGAACGTCACCATCAAGGTGCCGTTGACCGTCGACGGCCTGAAGACCTGCAAGGTGCTCTCCAGCCGCGGCGTTATGGTGAACGTTACGCTGTGCTTCACCGCGACCCAGGCGCTGCTGGCCGCCAAGGCGGGTGCGGCCTTCATCTCGCCGTTCGTCGGCCGCCACGACGACGTGTCGTGGGACGGCATGGACCTGATCGAGGACATCCGCACCATCTACGACAACTACGATTTTGACACCGAAATCCTGGTCGCCAGCGTACGCCACCCGGTGCACGTGCTGCAGTCGGCCAAGATCGGCGCGGACGTCGTCACCTGCCCGCCGGACATCATCAAGAAGCTGTTCAACCACCCGCTGACCGACCGCGGCATCGAGCAGTTCCTGGCCGACTGGGCCAAGACCGGGCAGTCGATCGGCTGACGCAGCCTTGGAGCGGTTTTCGATCTGATAAAATCAGATCACCGCTCAAGCTCTTTGTTTTGACGCGATTTCTTAATCTTCAAATGTGTCCATTTGATTGGAAATCGCTCAGGCGGGTAGCGCCACGCCTTCCTCAATGAGCACACGGCGCAGGTTGCGGATCGCCGGGAAGATTTCCAGGTTGGCGTCCGCCCCTTGCCGGTCGAACGCCGCCTGCTCCAGTTCGACGATCCAGCGATCCTCGGTGAAGATGGCGTTGGTGAACCAGACGATCACCGGCCAGAAGGCATCGAGCAGGAACGGGATCGGCGGCCGGCGCACGCTGAGCAGGCCGAACGTGCGGTTGCGGCGCTGTTCGGCATCCAGCGGGATGTAGCAGTTCCAGAGGTCGAGCGCGGGCACGCTGCCGCCATCGGTGTAGAACTTCAGCGATTGATAGGGATACTCGGTGCGGATAGTCATGAAGTCCTTGACCTGGTCGGCGGACTTGACCCCGTGCCGGCCGATGATCAGCGCCTCACCCAGCGGCTGTTTGCCGCTGTCGCGCCCGAAGGTGTAATCGACCTCGGCCCAGCCAGGGCCTGAACGGGCGTCAAGGCAGATGGTCTTGATGCCGCCCATCAGCCGCCGGTGCAGGAACTGATGGTTCATGTCCATCAGGTTCTCATGCATGAAACTGTAGTGGCAGCCGATCTCCCGGTCGAGGAAGCGCGTCTTGTAGGCTGGGTCGCTGCAACTGGAGAGTTGCGGAAACGGTGCCGCCTCGGCAAGCGCCGGATCGCCGGGGAACACCCAGATGAAACCGTGCGCCTCGCGGGCGGGATAGGGTCGCACGCCGCGCGGCCGCTCCATGCCCTTCTTGTAATAGGGCACGCCGACGCACGCGCCGGTGCGGTCGAACGTCCAGCAGTGATAGCCGCACTTGATCCGCTCGCCGTCGACGACCCCGCGCGACAGCGGCACCTGACGGTGGGCGCAGCGATCCTCGAGCGCGAACACCGGCCCCTGTTCCGGGCGCACCAGCACGATCTCCGCGCCGGCAAAGCGTGCCGCGTGGGCTTTGCCGCACGCCACCTCGCGGGAACGCGCGACCGGATACCAGTAGTCCGGGTGCAGCCCGGTGCGGCGGATGTCGCGCTGTACCGGCGCTGTGGTGCTCGCTTGCTCGATCTCCAACGTCAGCATGTGTCCCCTGCAGTCGCGTATGTTTTTGTGCGATGTTGCGCCGCAGAGCCTGCAATACTCCGCGGCCATGCCCAAGCGAAAAACCGGGCACGCGGGACGGATGGAGGCTGGCAGCGCTTCCGCCGCGCCTGCACCTCGGTTAAGCTTGCGCCATGAGCGACAACAAGGTCATCGATTTTCAGACCGAGGCGATTGGGCGGCTGCGCACGGCGGTCGCGAGGCTGGGCGAGCAGAACGAGGCGCTGCTGGCCTATGCGCGCGGGCACGCAGGGGCTGCAGCGCAGATTCATGCCGCCGTGCTCTCGGCGCTGGAGGCGGAGGGTTTCGAGCACCTGGCGCATGTCATCACGCAGGACTGGGTGGACATCCTGGGGCTGGATGCGATCGGCCTGGCGCTGGTCGGCGCGCAGCAGGGCCTGCGCCTGGGCGCGACCGGCCTGCAGCTTGTCGATCCCGCGCAGGTCGCGGACTGGTTCCCGGGTAGCGAACTGGTGGCGCTGCGCTCGGCGGATGCGGGCTCGGCGATCTTCGGCCCGGCCGCGCCGCTGATCCGTTCGGAAGCGCTGGTGCGCCTCTCGCTTGGTGCGCCGCTGCCGGAAGGCCTGCTGGCGCTGGGGTCCAGGCATCCGCACAATTTCGACGGCGTCGGCGGCTCGGAACTGCTGCTGTTCCTCGGTGGCGTCGCCAGCCGCCTGCTCACCCGGTTCCTCAGCGCGTGAGTCCGGACGATGCGGCGCAGGCCTGGCTCGCCGATCTGGCGGGCGTGCGCCGTGCGTCGCTGCGCACCGTCGACATCTACGGCCGGGCGGTGCGGCGCTACCTTGCGTTTCTCAGCCGGCACCGCGCCGGCCCGCAGACTCTGGCGGCGCTGGTGGCCGTCACGCCCGCCGAACTGCGTGCCTGGCTTGCCGCCCGCCGGTCGGAGGGCCTGCAGGCGCAGACCCTCGCGCTCGATGTCGCCGCGCTGCGCGGCTTTCACCGCTGGCTGAAGCAGACGCAGGGGCTGGTCGCGCCGGCGGTGTTCGCGCTACGCCCGCCGAAAACGCCCAAACGGCTGCCGCGCCCGGTCGCGCCGGGAGAGGCGCGCGCGCTGGCTGAGGTTACCGGCGAGCAGGCGCAGGAAACCTGGATCGCATCGCGCGACACTGCGCTGCTATTGCTGCTGTATGGCTGTGGCCTGCGTATCGGCGAGGCGCTGGGGCTGGGCGCGCAGGTCCACCCGTTGGGACAAACGATTACTGTTGTGGGCAAGGGCCGCAAGCAGCGAGTCGCGCCGGTGCTGCCTGTGGTGGCACAGGCGGTCGCGGACTATGTCGCGCTGTGCCCCTATCCGCTGGTCGAGGGACCGCTGTTTGTTGGCGCGCGTGGTGGCCCCTTGCAGCCGGCAGTGGTGCAGCGCGCGATGGCGCGGGCGCGCCGACAGCTTGGATTGCCGGAGAGTGCAACCCCGCATGCGCTTCGCCACAGCTTTGCGACCCACCTGCTGGCGCGCGGCGCGGACCTGCGGGCGATCCAGGAGTTGCTCGGCCACGCCAGCCTGTCGACCACCCAGGCCTATACCGGGGTTGACGCTGCATGGCTGCTCGATGTGTATCGCCACGCGCACCCGCGCGGCGAAGGGTAGCGCGATTGCTTGTTGCGCCAGGGTGGTCAGGCCATGTCGATGCCGGCGGCGATGGCTTCCAGCCGGCGAATGCGCTCGCGCAGATCGGCGAGATCGATGCGCATGCCGGCATAGGGCATGCCGTCGGCCGTCGCCGGCTTCTCTGGCTGGGCACCGCCCGGGTTGCGATGCAGCAGCCAGGTGCGGAAGGTCCACATCCAGACGCCGGAGAGCATCGCGAGGCCGGCCAGGCTGAACAGGCCCCAGGCGACGGCGAGATTGAGGGGCAGGATCGGCATGATGTCCTCCTCAGCGTAAAGCGTCGATTTCGGCGGCGATGCGCTTGGCCGGATCGGTCGCTAGGCGTTCAAGGGTCGCGACCCGCTCGTTCAGGCGCTGGACCTGGCCGATCAGGGCCGCGGCGTCCTCCCGCGTCATCATGGTATCGGTGGCGGTGCGGTGGCAGTAGCGGGCCCGCAGCACCCTGCTGACCATGACGATGCCGACAATCGCCACCACCATTTCAAATACGCTCATCGTGTGTCTCCCGATTGCGTGCCGTGTTTGCGGCGGCTCAGTTCCTCAATTTCTCGATTTCGGCCGCCAGCCGGCTCGGCTGGTCGGTGGCGATCCGCTCGAGCACGGCGATCCGCTCTTCAAGGCGCGCGACCTTGCCGTGCAGTTTCTCGTTCTCGGCCGTCAGCAGTTCGATGGTGCGCCGGGCGTCCGCGCCTTGTCGACGCAGCCGCCCCATTCGTTCTCGAGCGGGTAGCCGTGCCTGGCCCTGATCCAGCTGGTGATGACCCAGCCCGCCATGCTCATGCCGATGATGCTGAGCACAAATCCCGGTCCGTGAAAGTCCATGTGCCTGTCCCTCTGCGTTCAGTTGGCGCGGCTGTCGCGCAGGCGGTCGATCTCGTCGGCGACGGTCTGGCCGCGGTCGGTAACGATGCGCTCCAGTACCCGGGTGCGCTGTTCCAGCGTCTGCAGGCGCTCGCCCTGGACCGCGACCTGCAGCTCGAGCTGCTTGACCGTCTCCGCGCTGGCGGAAGAGGCCTTCTCGATCGGCCGGCCCCAGAGGTCGGTCAGTTGGTAGCCGTGCTTGACGCGGATCTTGTTGACCCAGACCCAGCCGATCGTGCCGAACATCGCCAGCATGATGACCATGCCCATCAGGTCGCCGCCTTGAATTGGTCCGATTAGCATTGTTCTTTCCCTCTGTACGCCCGCGCCGGTTAGCGCAGGCGGTCGATTTCGGCTGACAGGTTGCGGCTGGACGAGGTCACGTGGGTCTCGATGTCGCGCAGGCGGCGGTCGAGATCGCGGAAGCTGCCGCGCACCTCGCGCAGGCCCTGGCTGGGGCTGGTGCGCATCTCGCGCCAGAATTTCTGCTCTGCTTCGGGCAGATCGTAGAGCGCGCGCGGCTTGTTCTCCGCCAGCCAGCCGATCACGAGGTAGGCCGGGATGGTGATGCCGGCACCGCCCATAATGCTGACCAGCACGGTCCCCACGCGCACCCAGAGCGGGTCGACACCGAAGTAGTCGGCTGCCCCGGCGCATACGCCCATGAACTTGGCGTTGCGCTTGTCGAGATAGAAGCGGGTTCTGCTAGACATGTGTGTCCTCCAAAGAGCCTGATCGGCTGAGGTTGAAGCGTATGCGCTCCAACCGAGGGCGTGAATCAGTCTCTCTTCAAATAGTTAGATCATGATTCACGTTACAGATTGACCCAATCTGTAACGATCATGATCCTGCGCGGTCGCCCTGGCGCCAGCCGGGCTGTCCGCGTCCATGATGCGTTCGATGGTGCGAACGCGGTCTTCGAGCCGATGCGCGAGCGCATACAGGTCGTCGATGGTCTGTTCGTCTTTGTCCGACAGGCTGCGCGCTTTGCGCAGTTGCAGGACATAGTGGAAGATGAGCGCCGGCATCACCACGAACAGACTGATGATGGCAATGACCGGCACGAGCGTCTCGCTCAAGGATACGACGATGGGGTCCACGCAGCCCTCCTGTTACTTGTTCCCTGCCAGCTTACGCTTCATCGCTTCCAGTTCGGCGTCAATGGCGTCGGAGGTCTTCAGTTCAGCGATTTCCTCGTCGAGGGTCTTGGCCTTGCCGAGGTCATAGGCCTCGACGCGCCCTTCTGCGAGGTCGACCCGGCGCTCCAGCAGGTCGAACCGCTGAAAGGCTTCGTCGATCTTCGGGCTGGAGACCATGCGGCGCATGCGCGAGCGGTTTTCCAGCGTCTCCAGCCGCGAGAGGATGGTCGTCTGGCGGGCGCGGGCCTCGCGCAGCTTGGCTTCCAGCTTCTGGATGTCGGCTTCATGCTTGACGAGGCCGTCGTCCAGCAGCGCGATGTCATGGCGCAGTTGCTCGATGGTGGTGCCGAGCTTCTGCTTTTCGGCAAGCGCCGCCTTGGCCAGGTCTTCGCGATCCTTGGAGCGCCAGTTCCGCCTTCTCCGCCCAGGAGACCATGGCGGCTTCCAGGCGCTGGATGGTGCGGTTCGCTTCCTTCTGGTCGGCGATAGTGCGTGCGGCCGATGCGCGAACCTCGACGAGCGTTTCCTCCATCTCGAGGATGATCATGCGGATCATCTTCGCGGGGTCTTCGGCGCGCTCCAGCAGGTCGCTGACGTTGGCCGAGATGATGTCGCCGAGGCGAGAAAAGATACCCATGCGTTGTACTCCTGTTGACGGACCTGCGTCGGGCCTTGGAGGCGTTGCCGTCTCCTAGTAAGCGACGGTGCAGGTCGGTTGCGGTGCCGGGCGATCGCTGGGCCGACAGCGGCCAGGATCAGGGTCGTTGCGACGAGTCCGCCGCAGACGACGCCTACCAGGGCGCGAACGACGGACGATGAAAAGAAATTGGCGGTCATGGCAGTGTTCCCTCTTGCTGTGATCTTGTTCGCCCTGTGTGGGCTGATGCCAGTAAGATTGCAGAAGGCGTGCCAAGTCGTGCGCCAAGTCTAAACCATTGTAAAGTCTGGGTAAAAATATTGGTTTCCAATTTGGTCGTTAAATTTATTGCCAAGAATTGGTGGTTTACGCCATATATTGGTTATGGATGCCGGAACTACCCAGATGGTCGGCCAGTCGGCCGCGTTTCTCGACGCGATGGAGCATGCGTCCGCCGTTGCGGGCCTCAATCGCCCGGTGCTGGTGATCGGCGAGCGCGGCACCGGCAAGGAGCTGGTTGCAGAGCGCGTCCATCGCCTGTCTGCGCGCTGGGACCAGCCGTTTCTGCAGATGAACTGCGCAGCGCTCTCGGATACGCTCATTGACGCCGAGCTGTTCGGCTACGAGGCGGGTGCATTCACCGGTGCGGCCCGCGCGCGCGCCGGCCGCTTCGAGGAGGCGGATGGCGGCACCCTGTTCCTGGACGAGATCGCGACCCTGTCGTCCCAGGCGCAGGAGAAGCTGCTGCGTGTCATCGAATACGGCCAGTTGCAGCGCATCGGCTCCAACAAGACGCTGACCGTCGATGTGCGTGTGGTCGGGGCGACCAACGAGGACCTGCCGGCACTGGCGGCGCGCGGCCGCTTCCGCGCTGACCTGCTCGACCGCTTGTC
The DNA here is from genome assembly GCF_005144965.1 of Hankyongella ginsenosidimutans. Lineage (GTDB taxonomy): Bacteria > Pseudomonadota > Alphaproteobacteria > Sphingomonadales > Sphingomonadaceae > Hankyongella > Hankyongella ginsenosidimutans. The sequence continues at coordinate 1,373,181 of NZ_CP039704.1, read as the reverse complement.
ATTCGATGTCGTGACCCTGCCGCCGCGCGCGCGCGCCGACGACATCCCGCTGCTCGCCGACTTCTTCGGGCGGCGCATGGCTGCCGAACTCGGCTGGCGGCGCTATCCAGGGTTCAGCCCCGGTGCGCAAGAACAACTGCTGGCGCACGACTGGCCGGGCAACGTGCGCGAACTGAAGAATGTGGTCGAGCGGGCGGTCTACCGCTGGGGCGACCCCGACTCGCCGGTGGCGCGCCTGGCGTTCGATCCATTCGAGTCGCCCTGGCGGCCGCAGCCGGCATCGCTCAATCCGTCCCCGGCGCAAGAGCAGGTACGCGCAGCGCCGTCGCTGCCCAATCCGGAAGTGCCCAGCGACTTCCGCGCCAGCGTCGCTGCCTATGAATGCGATGTGCTGACGCGCGCGCTGAACGCGGCGCGGTATAACCAGCGCGCCGCCGCGTCTGCGCTCGGTCTCAGCTACGATCAGTTTCGCCACTGCCTGCGCAAGCACGGCCTGCAGGCAGAAGCGCGCAGCGAGAGCTTGAAGGGGTAAGGCGGCATTGCTTTCCACCTCAACCGACTAGTGTCGTGGGATCGAAGTTCGTTCCACCATGATATCGGGCGATCAAGCGAACTTCGATCCTGAAAACGACACGAGAAACAATATCTTGCTAGACCATGATTCACGCCTTCGGTTGAAGCACATATGCTTCAACCTCAACCGATCAGGCTCAAGGGTCAGGCCCCAAGACCAAGGCACACTGAACTGAACCTATCTGGATAGCGTTATCCCGGCGCAAACCGGGATGACGCTATCCTGAGCTTTGACAGAAGGGCTGAGCGGCCCGTGGTTCTGTCTCAGCTCACCACGAGCGGACTTTTCAAGCTGAGACATTACTCCGCTGGAATGACGGGTATGGGTCAAACCCCATGCACTCTGGTATAACCCACGGCCTCTCGCGTTTCCCCGTTGCCGCGGGCGCGAAAACGCGCCACATGCGGCGCGAACCAAGAGGCTTGACCGATGCACGACCGTGACGCTGACCCCGCCGTCTGGGGCAGGGGCGCTTCCTTGAACTCTGGGCGCGCGGGCGCTGGGAATATGCGGTGCGCACCGAAGGACGCGGCGCGCGTGGCGCGATCGCCGTCATCGCCACCACGGACGCACCGGAGCTGGTTCTGGTTGAGCAGTGGCGCGCATCCTACAACCGCACCACCATCGAGCTGCCGGCAGGGCTGGTCGGCGACGACTCGGCGACCGCCGAGGAGCCGCTGCTGGACGCCGCCCAGCGCGAACTGGAGGAGGAAACCGGCTTTCGCGCCCGCAACTGGCGACTGCTGTGCTCGGCGGCGTCCTCCCCGGCTTGGCGCGCGAATCGATTTCGGTGTTCCGGGCGACGCATCTGACGCGCATCGGCCCCGGCGGCGGTACGCCGGAGGAAGGCATCGCGGTCCACCGGGTGCGGCTCGATGCGCTGCTTGGCTGGCTGACCGTCCAGCAGGCCAACGGCAAGCCCATCGACATCAAGGTCTGGTATGCCGCCGCCGTCCTCGCCAGCGAGCGTTAGAGCCCCAGCGCGCTGAGGCCGGGATGATCGTCCGGGCGGCGACCAAGCGGCCAGTGGAACTTGCGCTCCTGTTCGCGGATCGGGACGTCGTTGATGCTGGCGTGGCGCTCGGCCATGTAGCCGTCGGCATCGAACAGCCAGTTCTCATTGCCGCAGGAGCGGAACCAATTGCCGCTATCGTCGCGCCATTCATAGACGAAGCGCACGGCGATGCGGGCATCTGTGAACGCCCAGACCTCCTTGATCAGGCGATAGTCCAGTTCCTTGACCCATTTTCGGGTCAGGAATGCCTCGATCTCGCTGCGCCCGGTGATGAATTCCGCGCGATTGCGCCATCGGCTGCCCGGCGTGTAGGCGAGCGCGACCTTCGCGGGGTCGCGGCTGTTCCATGCATCCTCGGCCATGCGGGCCTTCTGGGCAGCGGTCTCGGCGGTGAACGGTGGCAGGGGTGGGCGGCTCATGGTCACTCCTCAATTTCCAGCCCTGGCTATCCCCTGGAGGGCATCAATTTCAAGCCGCGACGCTACCTCCTATCGAGCAAATAGTTCGACTCGATTGTTCGACAGTTTGGCGACCGCGTCCGTACCGTCGCGCAGGGGCAATTCGCTGCAATAGGCGTGCGTCTCGGATACCGTAATCCCCAGAGTCTTCAGCGTCTCAGAGAGGCTCTTGGCACGCTCGCGAGTCTTGGCGCATGCCTGATCGTAGGGCACTGAGGCGTCTGCAAAGGAAGCCAGCGCAAATTTGAGGCCCGGTTTCTTCGCCACCAGGTCCGTCAGGCGCGTCATGTCGCGGATGGCGCGGTTGTCCGGTTCGTCGCTGTTTGGCTTGAAGCGGAACGCCGCCTCCACCGGGGTCGTCGACTGTCGCAGCCGGCAATAGTCGTTGCGGTCGCCGCGCCACTGGTCGCTCAGCATGCAGGGCGCAGCCGCGGCGCCGGCCTTGTCGGGCGGGCCGGAGAGCGAGAGGTCGTAAAGCCGAGCTTGTTGACGATGCTCTGGCCTTTGTCGCCGAGGACGAAGGTGACGAACGGGAAGACGTGCGGCGACGTCGTCGGCGTCGGGGTATAGAGATACAGCCGGCGCGAGAGCAGGTAGGTTTCTTTCTTGATCGAATAGCGGCTGGGAGTGATCGCCGGTAGCGCGCCGTCCGCGACCGCCAGCACCTTCGCTTTGCGGATGTAGGGCAGCCCCACGAACCCAAGCCCGTTCGGATCGCCGGAGACTGCCTTTTCCAGCAGCTCGCTGTCGGCGAAGCGCTTGATCTGCGTCGTGCGTAGCGGGACTTCCTTGAGGACGATGTCCTTGAAGCCGTCGTAAGTGCCGGAGCGGTCGTCGCGGGCGTAGAAGTCGATCGGCCCGGAGATCGGCACGCCGAGTTCGCTCCAGGTGCTGATCTCGCCGACAAACGCCTTCTGGATTTGTGCGCGGGACAGTTGGGTGAGCGGGTTCGACGGGTGGACGATCACCGCGATGCCATCGACCGCGATGATGTGCTCGGCGCCGGCGCTGGTCAGCGCGCCCTGGTTGCGGATGTAAATCTCCTCCAGTTTCTTGACCGGCCGGGACGACATGCCGATGTCGGCCTTGCTGGCGGAGAGCGCGTCGAAGGCGGTGCCGGAGCCGTAGGCCATGACCTCGATGCCGACGAGCTTGCCGTCCAACGTCCCGCTGACTACCCGCTCGGGGATCGGCATGCCCTTGTCGTCCACGCGCTGATGGATTTCGATTTCCGTCGCGCCAAGCGTTGCGAGATAGCCCGCCGCCAGATGCGGCAACAACTCGCCGCCAACGGAGTTCGATCCCGCGAACTTCAGCAGGTAGTGCGGCATCTGGGTGCGCGTCGCCGGCCCGCTGTAGGCAGCCTCGTCGGCGGCCCCGTCGTTCTTGCCGGCAAGCGCGCGCTTGATGGCGTTGACCTGCGGCGTCAGGTCGACCAGCGAAGAGATGATAAGTCCGATAAACAGAAAAGGGCGGCCACCGCCGCCCACTTCAAGATTTGTCTGGCAGTACGACCCTCGCTGCCGTCGGGTACGGAATAGCGGTCACGGTCCATGCGCGCACTCCCCTGCATGCGCCAGGCCTCAACCCGGCGAAAGAGCCTTATTGTTTGCAGCGCGTACCGTCGCAGGCTCGATGACTAGCATTACGAAGCATACCCGCTTAGAGCCTGATCGGTTGAGGTTGAAGCATGATTGCTTCAACCGATGGCGTGAATCAGGCTCTTTTCAAATTTATAGACCTTGGTCGTTTCAGATTGAATCGATCAGGGTCTAACCTGAGGGCAGTTTATGCTTAATTCGCGTGTTCGCCAAGAAGGAAAGCGCGCAAGAGCTTGTCTACGCTCTATTTTTCATCTCGCAGCCGCGAAGGGTCAAGGGCGCGCCTCCCGAGAACCGCAGGCGGACTGTGCGGTGTCGAAAGCGGCGCTGAAACCTTCCAGGGGCAATTGCTCGGCGACCTGGGTCCCGCGCAGCGAGCGCGCGGCCAGCGTCACGCTGCGCAGGCGGCGCAGGCTGTTGACGATCTGCGCGTCGGTTGCAGCGTCCGGCGCCAGGCGCTTTCACCGCGGGGCAGCAGGGTGAACCGGCGGTCTCCGGCCGTCAGGCTCACCGGATGCTCATCGGCGATCGGGAAACCCGCAGCCCAGTGAATTTGCGCCTCAATGCCGCGTCGCGGCGCGATGGCGACGCTTAGGTAGTTCGGGCCGCGGCGCTTGCCGGACAGGCTGTTGGGGATTTCGGCGATCACGTAGCAGGTCAATGTCGGGCGTGTATCGCGCAGCGCCGCCCAGGCGCCGAACACGCCAAGCTGGGTGCGTGCGGCCTGCGCCGGCTGCGCCAGCACCATCAGAAGGAGGAGGAACGGTGTTTTAGCCACCGTCGCCAGTCGCCGGCGCCGGGACAGGGCCATCGCCAAGGTGTATGACCGTCTCGACGCCAGCCTCGATGCGTACGATGCTGCCTTGCGGCAGCGGGCGAGCCAGGGCGACGGCGACGGGCGGCGTCACATCCGGCACATCGCCGCCGGTCAGCAGGCCGCGCAGAATCCGGGTGGTGAACCCGTGGCTTATGGCCAGGATAGGCTGCGGGCTGTCGGCGACGTCATGAAGCCAGGAGGTCAGGCGGTCTGCAATGGCGTCGTACCACTCGCCGTCCGGCGCCGGCTCGGTGAACAGGCGCCGCTTTCGGTCCAGCACCGGCCGACCAAGCTCGGCCTCGACCTCGCGGATATGCCGGTGTTGCCAGCTGCCGACGTCGATTTCATCGAGGCGGGCGTCGCTGGCAGCGGTAAAGAAGCTGAGATTGAGATGCTCGGCGATCAGCGACAGCGTCTGCTGGGTGCGGCCGGCCGACGAGCACCAGAGCGCCAGCACGGGGCTCGGCCCGAAATGCGCGCGCAGGGCCTGCCCCATGGCTTCCGCCTGCCGGAAGCCGCGCGTGCTCAGCGGTGTGTGGTTTTCGCGTCCTGCAAAATGCCGACCGCGTTGTGAATGGTCTGCACATGGCGAGCGAGGTACAGGACAGGCAGGCGTGGCGGGAGCATGGGATGTTCCTGCACGCTTTAATCTAGTGCGGCAACTGCTTCCTGGCCGGTGGCGGAATTGAGACTGTTCGTTGGCTACGGGGTTGACCGGTTGGCGGGCCGGCTCGTAAATCCCATCAAGACATTCGGGAGGGTGAGCATGAAGCTTCGACAAACCGCTGCTGAGGCGCTGGATGGCCTGTTGCATGACGACATGCTGATCGCCGCCGGCGGCTTCGGGCTGTGCGGCATCCCGGAGCGCCTGATCGACGCCATCGTCGATTCCGGGGTGAAGGGCCTGACCATCGCATCCAACAACGCCGGGATTGACAACGTCGGCCTCGGCAAGCTTCTGCGCAGCCGTCAGATCCGGAAGATGATCTCCTCCTATGTCGGCGAAAACAAGGAGTTCGAGCGGCAGTATCTGGCCGGCGAGCTCGATGTCGAATTCTGCCCGCAAGGTACGCTGGCGGAGCGCATGCGCGCGGGTGGCGCCGGCATCCCCGGCTTCTACACCAAGACCGGGCTTGGCACGGCCGTTGCCGAGGGCAAGGAGCACAAGATCTTCGATGGCCAGGAATATATCCTGGAGCGCGGGATCTTCGCCGATCTCTCGATCGTGAAAGCCTGGAAGGCGGACGAAACCGGCAACCTCGTGTTCCGCAAGACCGCGCGCAACTTCAACGTCCCGGCGGCGACCTGCGGCAGGGTCTGCGTCGCCGAGGTCGAGGAACTGGTGCCGGCCGGCAGCCTGGACCCGGATCACATCCATCTGCCCGGCGTCTATGTAAAGCGCCTGATCGTCGGCAGCCCGTACGACAAGAGAATAGAGTTCCGCACGGTTCGACAACGGGTTGCGGCCTGAGGGAAGAGGAGCCACGCATGACCACGCAGGACACACTGGCCAAGGGCTGGACCCGTGACGACATGGCCGCCCGCGCGGCGCGCGAACTGCAGGACGGCTATTACGTCAACCTCGGCATCGGCATCCCGACGCTGGTCGCCAACCACATCCCCGATGGCATGCAGGTGACGCTGCAGAGCGAGAACGGCATGCTCGGCATTGGCCCGTTCCCCTACGAGGACGAGGTCGACGCGGACCTGATCAACGCCGGCAAGCAGACGATCAGCGAGCTGCCGCACTCGGCCTATTTCGACAGTGCGGCCAGCTTCGCCATGATCCGGGGCGGCCATATCGATCTGACGGTGCTCGGCGCGATGGAAATCTCCGAGGGTGGGGACATCGCGAACTGGATGATCCCCGGCAAACTCATCAAGGGCATGGGCGGCGCCATGGACCTGGTGGCGGGCGTGAAACGCATCGTCGTGGTCATGGAGCATGTCTCCAAGAACGGCGACCCGAAGTTCATCCCGACCTGCACCTTGCCGCTGACCGGCCGCAATGTCGTGGACATGATCATCACCGACCTCGCGGTGTTCGAGCGCAAGGATCATGCGAGTCCGTTCGCGCTGATCGAGCTGGCGCCGGGCGTGACCGTGGACGAGGTGAAATCGAAGACCACGGCGCATTACACACTGGCCTGCTAGACGTTGATCGTTTCAGATTGAATCGATCTGAGGCGTGAATCAGGTCCTCAGTCACAACGTTTGATCCGTATCAAGGCGTGCCAGGCGTCGCACGGCAGACTGACCGCCAGGAGGACCAACCATGACCCTGACCCGCATCACACTGCGACTTGCGCGCAATCCCGACCATGGCTTTCCCGAGGGCGACGATGCCCGCGGCTATACGCTCGCGCTGCCGCTCGATGCGGCCGGGCACATCGACGAGGCGGCCTGGCTGGCGGCGCGCCAGCGCTGCACGGTCGAGAGCTTCGCGCCGGATGAGGATAAACGCCAGGGCCGGCTCAACCGCCGCGGCCACAACTGGTTCTTCGATTACGATGCAAGCGATACGGCGGACGACGAGCCGCTGTTCAAGCTGGAGCGGCACAGTTTCGGCCTCGGCGACTATGTGACCATCCGCGACGACGAGGATCGGATGCTCACCTACCGGGTTTCGGACGCACAGCCGCTTGAATGAGCATTTCCCTGCGTCTCGGCCCTTGTCGAGCAACGACTTGCGCTTTATCAATTTCCACGAGAAGCGGCTGCCAAGGCCGCCGTCGTTGGATAAGTGCAAAAGGCGTCGCCGTTCCGGCGGCACCGCCAAGAACAGGGATGACCGAATGCAGGTCCGCGTTGAACGCGCCGCGTTTCTGAAAGCGCTCGCGCATGTGCAATCCGTCGTCGAACGCCGCAACACCATCCCCATTCTTTCGAATGTGCTGCTGGAGGCGGATGCCGACGGCCTGAAGCTGATGGCGACCGACCTCGATCTGCAGATCGTCGAACGGGTCGAGGCGCGCACGGATGCCCCGGCGCCATCACGGTCGCCGCGCACACCCTGTTCGACATCGTGCGCAAACTCGCAGACGGCGCGCAGGTCGAACTGAAGCTTGCCGACGGCCGGCTCGCGGTGGCGGCGGGTCGCGCCCGCTTCACGCTCGCGACCCTGCCGCGTGACGATTTCCCGGTGATCGCGGACGATGCGCTGCCCTTCGGGTTCACCCTGCCAAGCGTCACCCTGAAGCAGATGATCGACAAGACCCGCTTTGCGATCTCGACCGAGGAAACCCGCTACTACCTCAACGGCATCTTCCTGCATGTGACCGATGAGGCCACCCCGCATCTGCGGGCCGTCGCAACCGACGGGCACCGGCTGGCCCGCGTCGCCATTCCGCAGCCGGATGGCGCGGTCGGCATGCCGGACGCCATCGTGCCGCGCAAGGCGATCGCGGAGGTGCGCAAGCTGCTCGACGAGACCGATGGCGACATCCGCGTCAGCCTCGGCCAGTCCAAGATCCGCTTCGAATTCGCCAACGCGGTGCTGACCTCCAAGCTGATCGACGGCACCTTCCCGGATTACATGCGGGTGATCCCGACCGCCAACGACCGCCTGCTGACCATCGATCCGAAGGCGCTCGCCGAAGGTGTGGACCGGGTGTCGGCGATCGCCACCGAGAAGACCCGCGCGGTCAAGCTCTCGCTCGGGCCGAACCGGGTTCTGCTGTCCGTGACCTCGGCTGAGAGTGGTGCTGCGACCGAAGAGATCGAGGCCGAGTACAGCGCACCCGCCTTCGATGTCGGCTTCAACGCCCGCTACCTGATCGACATCCTCAATCAGGTCGACACCCAGACGGTGCAGATGCACCTGGCGGACGCCGCCGCGCCGACCCTGATCCGCGAGGGCGACAGCAGCGCCGCACTCTACGTCATCATGCCGATGCGGGTATGACAGGCGCGTACGCCCCGGTCCCGCTGCCGGACTACACCGAGTATCCGGTGGAGGACATGCGGGCGCAGGCGCGAGCCTTCTATGCGCAGATTCGCCGGCGCCACACCGTGCGCGACTTCGACGACCGGCCGGTGCCGCGCGACATCATCGAGACCTGCCTGATGGCGGCCGGCACCGCGCCCAACGGCGCGAACCACCAGCCCTGGCACTTCACGGTGATCGGCAGTCCGGCGCTGAAGCAGGACATCCGCACGGCGGCCGAAGTCGAGGAGCGCGCCTTCTACGACGGCAAGGCCGGCAAGGAATGGCTGGACGCGCTCGCGCCGCTCGGCACCGATGCGGACAAGAGCTTCCTGGAGCGCGCGCCCTGGCTGATCGCGGTGTTCGGCGCGCGCCGCAGCCGCAGCGCGGACGGCAAGCTGCGCAAGAATTACTATGTTCCCGAGTCGGTCAGCATCGCTGCCGGTTTCCTGCTGTGCGCGCTGCACCAGGCGGGGCTGGCCACGCTCACACACACGCCCAGCCCCATGGGTTTCCTCAATGCGCTGTGCGGACGCCCGGAGGATGAAAAGCCTTACCTGCTCATCGTCACCGGCTACCCGGCCCCTGGTGCCACCATTCCGGCGCATGCGCTGGAAAAAGCCGCTGCACGAGATCGCCAGCTTTCTCTGAGGGTCAAGAACCGACTGTCACACGGCATCGTGGAAGATGATGCCGAGCGTGAAGCGCAGGCCGCTCAGCACGCGGGTGACGCCGTGGCGCACCGCAATCCGGCGCGGGCCGCGCGGGCCGGCCACCATGCGGGTGCGCACCGGAATCACCACGCCGCAACCCTGCACCATAGGGGTGCTTCGCACCGGCTCTGCTGGCGCGGCCAGGTCTCGACCAGGGTCAGATGCCCGCCCGAGAAGTCAGCCGGGTCGGACAGCAGCACGATCACCTGCAGCGGGAACACCAGCGGGCCATAAAGATCCTGGTGCAGCCGGTTGTAGTCGCCGGGGCCGTAGCGCAGGATAAGCGGCGTCGGCCGGGTCTGGCCTGCCGCCTGGCAGCGGTCGAGCAGCGCGGCGTGCGTCTCCGGCCAGTCCTCGCCCCAGGCGCGGGCGACCTCGGCCAGCGGCGGGTAGAGCGCCTGGCGCAGCCTGGCCACCGGCTCCGGCAGCGGCAAGCTGAAATAACGGTAACACCCCTGCCCATAGCCATGGCGCGCCATCGTCACGGTCGAGCGGTAGCCGTCATCCGCCTCGAAGCCGTCGATGAACTGCCGGCAGGTCTGCGGTGTCAGGAGCGGCGGGGTGAGCGCATAGCCGATGTCGTCGATCCCGGCGCGCACCGCGTCTGGATCGAGGATCATGCACGCTTCTCCCCATCCAGCAGCGCCCGCTTGCGCTCCAGGCCCCAGCGGTAGCCGCCCAGCGTGCCGTCGCCGCGCAGGACCCGGTGGCAGGGCACCAGCACCGCGATACCGTTGCGCGCAGGCAGGCCGCCGCCCGCACCGCCTTCGGTGCGCCGATGCCATCGGCGAGTTCGGTATAGCTGATCGGCTGGCCCGGCTTGATGCGCATGAGGAAGCGCCAGACCTTGAGCTGGAACGCCGTACCCTTGAGATCGAGCGGCAGGTCCGGGACCGGCTGGCCCTGGCTCAGGTGGGCGTCGAGCGCGTCGATCCAGGCGTCGAGTGCGGCACTTGCCGGTGCCGGCTGCAGCACGGCGTTCGGATACTCGGCGGCGAGTTCCGCCATCAGCGCGTCCGCGCTGTCGCCGAAGCGCACGAAGCAGACGCCGCGCGCGGTTGCCGCCATGGTCAGCGGGCCGAGCGCGGTGTCGCGCGTCGCATGGTGGATGGTCTCGCCCGCGCCGCCAGCACGATAGGCGGACGGCGTCATGCCGAGCCGTCCGTCCACCTGCTCGTAGACCCGGCTGGTCGATCCGAAGCCGGCCTCGAAAATCGCGCCGGCAACGCTGTCGCCCTCGCGCAGCGACGCCTTCAGGCGCGCCAGCCGGGCCGCTGCCTGCACCTCGCGCGGCGATGCGCCAAGTGCGGCCGTGAACCGGCGCTGGAAATAGCTGGGGCTGAGGCCCACGCGCGCCGCCAGCGCCGTCAGCGACAGGGGTTCGTCGGCGTGGGTCTCGATCCAGCGGCCAAGCGCGCGCAGTTCGGCATCCAGCGCTGCCGCCGGGCGCACACTGTCCGGCCTGCAGCGCTTGCAGGCGCGCAGGCCCGCCACCTGAGCACTTGAGGCATCGGCGAAGAAGCGCACATTCTCGCGCCGGGCGGGACGGGCGGCGCAGCTTGGCCGGCAGTAGACGCCGGTCGTCATCACGCCATAGAGGAAAGTGCCGTCCGCACGCAGGTCGCGGGCGAGGACGGCGGTCCAGCGGTCATCGTCGGTCATGTCCATGCTGTCCTCCTTTAGCCGAGGCACGGCAGTCCGGCGAGGCTGCCGGTCAGAGTGGCGGCGCTGAACAGCAGCGCCAAGGCAAATGCGGTCAGGCGGGTCATCGTCAATCTCCTTCTTGCGTGACAACACCCGGATAGACCCTCAGCCGGCGGCGCGCGCTCCGGCGCTTGCGCTGGAATTTGCGTGATCGGCATTGGCAGAAGACGCGCGTACAGCTAATCCCTTCCGGTGACTTCCCCGTGACATGCCGGGTCAACCGCCTGCTGCTGACCCGCTACCGATCCTACCCCAGGCAACGATCGAGGCCGGCCCCGGGCTGGTCGCGGTTGTCGGCGCAAACGGCATCGGCAAGACCAATATCCTTGAGGCGCTGTCCCTGCTGTCGCCCGGCAGAGGCCTGCGCGCTGCCGCTCTTAATGAATTTTCGCACCAGGGTGCAGGCGGCTGGGCGGTGGCGGCACGGGTGCAGTCGGGCGACGAGACGCTTGACCTTGGCACCGGCGAATCACCGGACAGCGCCCAGCGCCGGGTGTTCCGCGCGAACGGCGAGGCCGCATCGAGCAGCGCGCTGGCCCGCGCCTTGACCCTGATCTGGCTGACGCCGGCGCAGGATCGGCTGTTTCTGGAAGCGCCGGCCGAACGCCGCCGGTTTCTGGACCGGATGGCGCTGGCGCTGGCACCGGAGCATGCGGGCCATGTCGCGCGCTACGAGGCGGCGCTGCGCGAGCGCCAGAAGCTGCTCAGCCTGCCCCGGCCGGATGCTGCCTGGCTCGACATCCTGGAGCAGAAGATCGCCGAGCAGGCAGTGGCGGTCGCCGCCGCACGCCTCGCCCATGCCCAGGCGCTGGCCGCGGAAATTGCTGGCGATGGCGCTTTTCCGGCAGCCACGCTGGCGCTCGAGGGCGTACTGGAGCAGGCGCTGGACGCAGGGGCCAAGGCGCTGGCGATCGAAGACGACGTGCGCGCGCGCCTCAAGGCGAACCGCGCGGCGGACGCGCAGGCAGGCCGCGCCCAGTTCGGGCCGCACCGCTGCGACCTGCTGGTCACCCACAGGGCCAAGCAGACACCGGCGCATCAGTGCTCGACCGGGGAACAGAAGGCGCTGCTGATCGGGCTTGTACTCGCGCAGGCGCGGCTGGTGGCGCGGGCGCAGGGCCGATTGCCGATCCTTCTGCTCGATGAGGTTGCAGCACATCTGGACGCGGACCGTCGAGCCGCGCTATTCCATCTGTTGAACGAACTGGGCGTCCAGGCGTGGATGACCGGTACCGACCGCGCCCTGTTTGCCAGCCTGGGCGCGAACGCCACCCTGCTCACCATCGACGACGGCCGGCCGATGGCCTTGGCCCTGAACTGAACGGGATTCCTGCATGACCACAGACGACGCCAACGACTACGGCGCGGATTCGATCAAGGTCCTCAAAGGCCTGGACGCGGTACGCAAGCGCCCGGGCATGTATATCGGCGACACGGAAGATGGCTCGGGCCTGCACCACATGGTGTTCGAGGTGACCGACAACGCCATCGACGAAGCGCTGGCGGGCTACGCCGACCGGGTGCTCGTACAGCTGAATCCCGACAATTCGGTGACCGTCACCGATAACGGCCGCGGCATCCCGACCGACATCCACCAGGAAGAGGGCGTATCGGCGGCCGAGGTCATAATGACCCAGCTTCATGCCGGCGGAAAGTTCGATCAGAACAGCTACAAGGTCTCCGGCGGTCTGCACGGGGTCGGCGTGTCGGTGGTCAACGCCCTGTCGGAGTGGCTGGAACTGCGCATCTGGCGCGGCGGGCAGGAATATTTCATGCGCTTCGAGCTGGGCGATGCGGTCGCGCCGCTGGTCGCGGTCGGGCCTGCCGGTCAGGACGAGCACGGGCGCGAGCGTCGCGGCACACAGGTGACCTTCCTGGCGTCCGACAAGACCTTCAAGATCACCGAGTATGACTATGAAAAGCTCGAGCATCGGTTCCGCGAGCTGGCGTTCCTGAACTCGGGCGTGCGGCTGCGCCTGACCGACGCGCGCCACGCAGAGACCCGCAGCCAGGAGCTGTTCTACGAGGGCGGCGTTGTCGCCTTCGTCCAGTATCTTGACCGCGCCAAGCAGCCGTTGATCCCGCAGCCGCTGGCGATCCGCGGTGTGCGCGACGGCGTGACCATCGACGTCGCCATGCAGTGGAACGACAGCTATTACGAGCAGGTCCTCTGCTTTACCAACAACATCCCGCAGCGCGACGGCGGCACGCACCTTGCCGCCTTCCGCGCCGCGCTCACCCGCACGCTCAACGCCTATGCCGAGCAGTCGGGCCTGCTGAAGAAGGAAAAGGTGAGCCTGACCGGCGAGGACATGCGCGAGGGCTGACCGCCATCGTCTCGGTCAAGCTGCCGGACCCCAAATTCTCCAGCCAGACCAAGGATAAGCTGGTCTCCTCCGAAGTGCGCCAGCCGATGGAGCAGATGCTGGGCGAGAAGCTTGCCGAGTGGCTCGAGGAAAATCCGGCGCATGCGCGTGCCATCGTGCAGAAGATCATCGAGGCCGCCGTCGCGCGCGATGCCGCCCGCAAGGCGCGTGACCTGACCCGGCGCAAGGGCGCGCTCGACATCGCCTCGCTGCCGGGCAAGCTGGCGGACTGCCAGGAACGTGACCCCGCGAAGTCGGAGCTGTTCCTGGTCGAGGGCGACTCGGCCGGTGGTTCGGCCAAGCAGGGCCGCAACCGGCAATACCAGGCAATCCTACCCCTGCGCGGCAAGATCCTCAACGTGGAGCGCGCCCGCTTCGACAAGATGCTGTCGTCCAAGGAAATCGGCACCATGATTTCCGCGCTCGGCACCGGCATCGGCCGCGACGACTTCGATCTTGCCAAGCTGCGCTACCACAAGGTCATCATCATGACCGACGCCGACGTCGACGGCGCGCACATCCGGACCTTGCTGCTCACCTTCTTCTACCGGCAGATGCGCAGCCTGATCGAGGCCGGGCACCTCTATGTCGCCCAGCCGCCGCTCTACAAGGTGGCCAAGGGCCGGACCGAGGTCTATCTCAAGGACGCCGCCGCCCTGGACGATTATCTGATCGACGCCGGCATCGGCGACTCGGTGCTCGAATCAGCGCAAGGGCAGCGCGCCGGCGCGGACCTGCTGGCGCTGGTCAGCCACGGCCGGCGCGTCAAGGCGCTGCTGGACTATGTCTCGCCCCGCTACCACAGCCTGCTGGTCGAGGAACTGGCGCTCGCCGGCGGCTTTGACCCCGGCGTGATCGCGTCGCCGGAACGCCAGGCGGCCGTCGCTACCCAGGTCGCGGCACGGCTGACGGCGATCGAGCCCGGCGACTGGAGCGGCGCGCTTTCGGTCGATGGCGGCTACCATTTCACCAACACCGTGCGCGGTGTCGCGGACCAGTATATTCTGGACCGGCCGCTGCTGGTCTCGGCGGAAGCGCGCAAGCTGCATGCAACCGCCCGCGAGGAGGCGGATGCCTACGCCCAGCCGCTCAAGTTGGCTCAGACGACTTTGCGCCGGCCGACCGAACTGGTCGCCCATGTGCTCGCCGCCGGCCGCAAGGGCCTGAGCGTCCAGCGCTACAAAGGGCTGGGCGAGATGAACCCGGACCAGTTGTGGGAGACCACGCTGGACCCGGACAACCGCACCATGCTGCAGGTGAAGGTGGGTGAGGCCGACCTGGCGGATGAGACCTTCACCAAGCTGATGGGCGATGTGGTCGAGCCGCGTCGCGAGTTCATCCAGCAGAATGCGCTCAGCGTCGCCAACCTGGACGTTTAGACCATGATCATTTCAGGTTGATTCAAGCTGAAACGATCATGGTTTTGGGCTTATTCCTGCATCACCACGGTTTACGCGGCCGGTTTTTCCAGCAGCAGCTGCACCGCATCGATGCCGCCGGCGCGGAAGCCGCCCTCGCAATAGGTCAGATAGTACCGCCAGAGCCGCTGGAAACGGTCGTCGAAGCCGGCGGGCAGCAACCCGCGCGCCGCTGCATGCTCGAAGCGCGCGCGCCAGCAGCGTAGCGTTTTCGCATAATCCAGCCCGAAGCGGTCGGCGGCGCGCCAGTTCAGGCCGGCCCGGCGGGCGGCGTCCTGCAGCCGCGCGAGCGGGCAGCATGCCCCGGGAAGATGTAGGTCTGGATGAAATCCGCGCCGCGCCGGTAGGTCTCGAAGACCGCATCGTCGATCACGATCACCTGGATCGCCGCCCGGCCGCCTGGCCGCAGCAGGCTGTAGACCTTGTCCATGTAGACTTGCCAGTAGCGCTCGCCGACCGCCTCCAGCATCTCAACCGAGACAATGTGATCGTAGACGCCGGCAACATCGCGATAATCCGCCAGGCGCAGCTTCACGCGGTCGCTCAGCCCGGCCTGCGCCAGCCGCGTGCGGCCGTAGTCGAGCTGGGCCTGGCTGAGCGTGAGGCCATCGACCAGCAGCCCGTCGTCGCGCGCGGCGATTTCCGCCAGGCCGCCCCAGCCGCAACCGATTTCCAGCAGCCGCTCGCCGGGGCGGGCGTTCAGGCTGTCCAGCAGGCGCCGGATCTTGCGTGTCTGCGCCTGCTCCAGCGTGTCGCCATCCGCGAAGATCGCCGCGGAATAGGTCATGCCACGGTCAAGCCAGGCGGCGTAGAAATCGTTGCCCAGATCATAGTGGAAGGCGATGTTACGCCGCGCACCCCGGCGTGTGTTGCTGCGCAGGGCATGCGCCAGCCGGTTGATCAGGCGGCTTCCGCGCGTGCCTTTCTGGCTTTGGCCCAAGGTGTGGCGGTTGGCGGTGAACAGTTCGGCGATCGCCGCCAGGTCCGGCGAATCCCAGTCGCCGTCGATGTAGCTGCGCGACCAGCCGAGCGTGCCGCCAAGCATGTAGCGCCGCGCCGGCCGCCAGCTGTTCAGCCAGACCTCAGCATTTGGTCCGGGTTTGTGGCCGCCGATATGGCGCACGCTGCCGTCCGGCAAGCGCGCGGTCAGCCGCCCTGTTTGCAGGCGCTGGTCGAGTGCGCGCATGAGCGGTTCGATGCTCAGTGCCATCAGCCGCCCCAGGCCGCCATCGCCCAGAGCGAAGCCCCGGTCGGCAAGCAGAAGGCGGCGCGCGCGCAGACTATGGTCGTCAGACACAGGCGGTCTCCGGAAGATCGATGGTGAATTGTCGTGGTGCGCCTGCCGGGCGACGGTGATAACGGGCACCCTTGCGCCAGAGGTGCAGGGCTTCCCAGTGGATGCCGCCAAGCACTTTGACTGCCATCAGCGGATTGATGGCAAGCGCGCGCAACAGGGCAGCATCCGTCAGTGGACGGCGTACCCCGGTCTGCCTGGCGACAAGCCGCGCCCGGCCCGCAGTATCCAGGTAGGTGATGGCCAGCTCGAGCGTGTCCCCTGGCAGCGGGGCATGAAAACGGTAGCTGCCATCCATCGGAAAGAACGGGCTGACGTGGAAGCGTTTGGCGCAGGCATGCGTATCCGGTCCCAGCACGTAGCAATGACGGTCGCCGAACGTGTTGGTCACCTGATAGATGGCACCCGTAGGCCTGCCTGCGGCATCCAGCCCGTAATAAAGTGCCAGCGGGTTGAAAACATGCCCGAGCAGGCGCGGAAAGCACAGCAATGCGATGCGTTCGGCTCCAAGGCCGTGTCCTTGAAAGACAGACTGTGCCCAGGCCTTGAGGCCGCTTGGGGTGCCCGGCCCATGGTCGGCCTGGCGAAAGCCGATCAGCCCGGGCGCATCGATGCGCAGCAGGCGGCACTGCGCGGCGATTGCCTCGAGTTCATCGAGGTCGAGCAGCAGCGAGAACACCCGGTACTGGAAAGCGTGGCGCAGGGGTTGCAGCCGCTGGTGGCCAACCCACCCAACGTAGAGGCACGAGCGCATCACGCCGCCGCCTGCGCGTGGACCCGCGCTGCCAGCATCCCGGCAATCACCAGGCCGGAGGCGCAACCGTCCTCATGAAAGCCATAACGGGTCCAGGCGCCGCAGAACCACAACCGGTCGGCTCCTGGATCGTCTCCAGCCGGCGCTGGGCGCGGATTGCCGCTAGGTCGAAGACCGGATGCCGGAATTCCAGCGTCTGGAACATCTTATCCGGTGCAATCGCGATCTGCGGGTTGAGGCTGACGAAAATATCCTGGCGTGGGTCGAGCCCCTGCAGGTTGTTCATCCAGTAGGTGACGGGTGCCGGCGCGTCGAGCTGCGGGGGCCGCCGGTCACATAGTTCCAGCTGGCCCAGGCGCTGCGCTTGCGCGGCATGGCCCGCGCGTCGCCATGGACCACCGCCAGGTTCGGCGCGGTGCGGAACGCACCAAGCACCTGCTGCTCGGCCAGGCTTGGCGCATCGATGAGCGCCAGTGCCTGGTCGGCATGGCAGGCCAGTACCACCTGGTCGAAGCGGCGTGGCGGCTGGCCATGCGCATGAATTTCCACGCTATCGGCATGGCGGATGATGCGGGTGACCGCGCTGCCGGGCAGGCGTTCGGCGGGTGTTGCCGCATGCAGCGCTGCGACATAGCGCCGGCTGCCGCCGGTCACCGTGCGCCACGGCGGGCGGCGCCGAGAGAAAACAGGCCATGGTTGCGGAAGAACTGCACGAACGTCGCCGCCGGAAAGTCGAGGGCCTGCGCAAACGGCGCGGACCAGATTGCCGCCGTCATCGGCACGATGTGCCAGTCGATGAAGCTCTGCGAGACTCCAAGCTGCCCCAGCAGCACCCGCAAGGTCGTCGCCTCCAGGTCGAAGCGCTGGTCGAGCGCCGGCCCGGCGCGGTAGAAGCGCAGGATGTCACGCCCCATGCGCCAGAACCCGGGCCGCAGCAGGTTACGCTTCTGCGCCAGCAGCGCACTGGCCCGGCCCTCGCTGCGGTATTCCAGTGTGCCGTCGGCCAGGCTGACACCGAACGACATGTCGGTCGGCTGGGTTTCGACGCCCAGCGTCTCGAACAGCCGGATCAGGTTCGGATAGTTCAAGGTGTTGTAGACGATGAACCCGGCGTCGACTGGGGTCGGTTTGCCGGCAATGTCGATGTCCAGCGTGCAGGCATGGCCGCCGAAACGGCCCTCCGCCTCGTACTGCGTGACGTCGAGATGGCGCGCCAGTGCCCAGGCCGCGCTGTTGCCGGCGATACCGCTGCCGACGATGGCGATGGACGCGTGCGGCATGTCAGGCGCTCCTCAGGGTGGCGTAAGCCGCCAGCGCATGCGCGCGCGCTGCGCCGTGGTCGACGATGGGGTGCGGATAGTCAACGCCCAGGCGCACGCCAGCGGCGCGCAAGATGGCATCCGGGGCCAGCCAGGGCGCGTGGATGTGCGCATCCGGCAGCTTTGCCAGTTCCGGCACCCAGGCGCGGATATACGCGCCGTCCGGATCGAACTTCTGGCTTTGGGTCACCGGGTTGAAGACGCGGAAATAGGGGCGGCGTCCGCGCCGGAGCCCGCGGTCCACTGCCAGCCGGCGGCGTTGTTGGCGAGGTCGGCGTCGACAAGCGTGTCCCAGAACCAGCGCTCGCCGATCCGCCAGTCGATCATCAGGTCCTTGATCAGAAACGAGGCGGCGATCATCCGCACCCGGTTGTGCATCCAACCGGTGCGCCAGAGCTGGCGCATGCCGGCATCGATGATCGGATAGCCGGTCCCGCCCTGCCGCCAGGCGGTCAGTTCCTGGTCCTGGGCGTGGCCCAGGGAAGGCGTCGAATTCGCGGCGCCAGTTCACGTCCGCCAGGTCCGGCGCATGCAGCAGCAGATTGATCGAGAAATCCCGCCAGCCGACCTGTCGCAGAAAAGCCTCGCCGCCCGTGCGCCCCTGAAAGCCATGCCAGACCCGGCGTGGGCTGAGTTCGCCGAAGTGCAGGTGCGGCGACAGGCGCGACGTCGCATCGACGGCGCAGAAATCCCGTCGCTCTGCATAATGTTGCGGTGAGAACGTTTCGAGGCGCTGGGCGGCACCGGCCTCACCCGGCGTCCAGTGCGCGGGAAATTCACGCGCCCAGTTCGGCCGGCGCGGCAGCAGGCCCCAGTCGTCCAGCGCATCGCCGTCCGGCACGGCTTCAGGGCATGGACCGAGATGCGCCGGCGCGGGGATGCAGGGCGGCACGGCCAGATTGCTCAAGGTGCGCCAGAACGGCGTGAACACCTTGAACGGCGTCCCGCCGGCCGTGCGCACCGTCTCCGGCGGGTGCAGCGCAACACCATCATGCAAGGCGACCGGGGCGTGTGCGGCGAGCGCCTGCTCCTGCCGGCGCGCCCAGGGCTCGTAATGGCGCAGGGCATGGACGGTCGCGCTGCCCAGCCGGTCCGAGAGATCAGCCAGCAGCCGCACCGGATCGCCGCGCAGCAGGATCAGCCGGTTGCCACGTTCCTGCAGCGCGCAATCAAGGGCGCGCAGGGAATGGTGCAACCACCAGCGACTGGCCCCGCCCATCGCCCAGTGGCCAGCGCCGTGCTCGTCGAGCACATAGACGAAGGCTGTCCGTGCTGCGGCTGCGGCGTGCACCGCAGCTTGGTCATACAGGCGCAGATCCTGGCGGAACCAGACAATGGCAGGGGAGGCAGGCAAGCAAAATCCGTGTATCGATGTGCCGTTACAGTGCACACAATACGCGACAATCCTGCCTGCGGATCAATGGGCGAGGTGCGCGCGGGTCTGGATTCACGCCTTTAAAAACGCGCGCTATTGCCCGTCCCCGCTGCGCACGGAACGATAATTCTGCAGGCCCTGCGGCTGGCCGCGCGAAGCGGCGCTGCGCCCGGTCGCGCAACGCCTCCAACGAAGAAGCGAAGGCGCGGCGGTCTTCGTCGGTCAGACGCGAGACGGCGCTCACCAGCGCCCAATGGCGCTGCTGCTGCAATTGCAGAGAAAGCTTGCGCTCCCGCTCCAGCGCCTGCTTCAACGCATTCTCATCGAAGTGCGGGGCGGCAATCAGATCGATGATCTGCTGCTGCACCTGGCGGGTAGCCTGCGCGGCTTCAGGATTCTTGCCGGCTTTCCAGGCAGCGCTCATGATCTCGCGGCCCTCAGTGGACATGTTCTGCAGGAACAGCGGCTCGCCGGGTGGTGGGCCGCCAAGGTCCGGGGCCAGCTGGGCGTGCGCGGCGGCGGTGGCGGCGAACAGCAGGCTGGCGGCAAGGAGGGTGGTTCGGAACATCATAGCCATTCGTCAGAGTCGACTTCGGAGAAAACCATCTGCAAGGCGTCGTCGTCGGTCAAGACCGTGGGTGCGGCGACACGCACCACCGTTGCCGGCGCACTGGCTGTTTGCGGAACCGGGACGTCGGCCGGCGTTGTCACCAACGCGACGGCAAGCCCCGCAGCGACCAGCCCGCCGGCGCCGACTAGCCCGCGCCGCCAGTTGCGCGGCAGGGCGGCGGGGACGTCGTGGTTCGGTGCGATGTCCTGCGGCGTCGACTGCGCCAGAGCGACGAGCGCGGCGCGCGCCTCAAGGCGGCTTGCGTGCGCCGGCCACTGTGCGAGATCTTCGTCCAGCGCGCATTCGGCGGCGGCGAGCGCCGCCAGCGCCGGCTGCGCGGCAAGGCGTGCGGTGGCCGGGCCGCGCAGTTCCGGTGGCCAGCGATCCGGGTCGGCACCGTAGGTCTGAAGCAGTGCCGTAACCGTCTCGATCGACACGTGCGCGGTCATAGCGCCTCCTTGAGCGGGGTGAGCAGGGCCTTCAGGTGCGCGCGGCCGCGCGACAACAGTGATTCGACCGCCTTGGGCTGGGTTTCCATCGCGTGGGCGACCTCCGCCATGCTCAGGCCGTCGACGTAAAACAGTGCCAGCGCCGCCCGCTGCCGGGCTGGCACATCCAGCAGGGCGGCGTGCAGTCTGGCGGCGCGGTCGTTGGCGAGCGCCGCCTGCTCTGGGTGGGGTGTCGCCGGCGGTCTCGGCGACAGCGTCCAGATCCTCGACCGGACGGATCATGCGTTTGCGATCAAGGCAGAGATTGACGACGACGCGCTTGATCCAGGCGCTGAAAGCGCCGCGCGCGGGTCGTAAGCGTTGGGCCGTCGCCAGAGCCTCAGAAACGCTTCCTGCACAATATCCTCCGCAGCGCTGCCGTCCATCAAGATGCGTGAGGCAAGCGCAACGATGCGTGCATGATGACGGTCGACCAGCGCCGAGAACGCAGCCGAATCGCCGGCGGCAACGCCAGCCACCAGCGCGGCATCGGTCTGAGGGTCTCATCCATCCGCCGCATCATGCTCCTCATGGCTTCTACGGCTGGGCGGCGGTCGATCCTTCGCGTAATTGCCCAAAAATGCCGCGATCTGCCCAGCGTTACCGCGCCGTCCCTAACGCACTGTCCAGGTCTGGCCGTCGCGCAGCAGTTTGTCGAAATCGGCAGCACCCCGTTTGGCCGCCACGTCCCGTGCCTGCGCGATCACGGCGGACTCGAAGGTCGGCGCCGGATCGCAGTAGAGCACGCCGAGCGCGACCGGAAATGGCCCGAACGGCATCTCGACCAGCATCTGCGCGACCGCCTTGTTGGTCTCGTCGTGTACCAGAACGTCGTCGAGGCTCACGCCGTCCACACCGACAGTCACGACCTCGAGGTGCAGGCTGTCGCGGTTGAGGCGCAGGCCCTTGTCCTTGTTCTTCCCGAAGATCATCGGCTTGCCGTGCTCCAGCAGCAACTGGGTGTCGGCAGCGACCGGCTTTTCGGTGAACGGCCCAGACGCCGTCGTTATAGACGATGCAGTTCTGGAAGATTTCCACGAAGCTTGCGCCCTTGTGCTGGTAGGCGCGGGCGAACACCTCCGGCATGTGCTTTTGAGCGGTGTCGATGGTGCGGGCGACGAAGCGGCCGTTCGAGCCAAGCGCGAAGCCGCAGGCCGAGACCGGGCGGTCGACCGAGCCGAACGGCGTCGACGGCGAGCGGGTGCCTACCCGGCTGGTCGGCGAGTACTGACCCTGGTCAGGCCGTAAATCTCGTTGTTGAACAGCAGGATGTTGAGGTCGACGTTGCGGCGGATCGCATGCATCGTGTGGTTGCCGCCGATCGACAGCGCGTCGCCGTCGCCGGTGATGACCCAGACATCGAGGTCCGGATTGGCGAGCTTCAGTCCGGTTGCCACCGCTGGCGCGCGGCCGTGGATGGTGTGGAAGCCGTAGGTCGCCATGTAATAGGGAAGCGGCTGGAGCAGCCGATGCCAGAGATGAACACGGTGTTCTCGGGCCGTGCTCCCAGCGCAGGAAGCGTGCGCTGCATGCACTTCAGGATGGCGTAATCGCCGCAGCCGGGGCACCAGCGCACCTCCTGGTCGGAGGTGAAGTCGTCCGGGGTCAGTGGTTTCAGGTCGGTCATGTCGTTCATGGGTCTGTTCCTCGGCTTACGCCAGCGCCGCCTCGATGGCGGCCTCGATCTCGCGAATCTTGAACGGCTGGCCCGAGACCTTGTTGTAGGGCCGGGCGTCGACCAGCAGCTGGTCGCGCAACAGGGTCTTCAGCTGTCCGGTGTTCATTTCCGGCACCAGGATACGCTTGAAGCCCTTGAGCAGCGGACCGAGATTTTCGGGCAGCGGCCAGATGTGGCGCAGATGGACATGGCTGACCGCCTTGCCGGCCTTGCGCGCACGGGTGACCGCCTGGGCGATCGGCCCGTAGGTCGAGCCCCAGCCGACGACGACCAGATCGCCCTCCGGCGCGCCGATCGTCACCTCCTGCGGTGGGATGTGCCGGGCGATCCCGAGGATCTTGTTGGCACGGGTGTCGGTCATCTTCTGGTGGTTGGCGGCGTCGTAGCTGATGTCGCCGGTGTCGTAGCCTTTCTCGATGCCGCCGATCCGGTGGGTGAGGCCCGGCGCGCCGGGCTTGATCCAGATGCGCGCCAGGGTTTCCGGGTCGCGGGCGTAGGGTTCAGTCGTTCGCCTTCAGCCGGCGGCGTCGTGTGAAACTGCACCGGGAACGGCGCATAGTCGCCAAGGCTCGGCACGCGCCACGGCTCGGCGGCATTGGCGATATAGCCGTCCGTCAGCAGCATAACCGGGGTCATGAACTGCACGGCCAGCCGGCACGCCTCGATCGCGGCGTCGAAGCAGTCGGCGGCCGAGCGCGCCGCGATCACGGCCAGCGGCGCGTCGCCGTTGCGGCCATAAACTGCTTGATAGAGGTCGGACTGTTCTGTCTTGGTCGGCAGGCCGGTCGAGGGGCCGCCGCGCTGCGAGTTGACGATCACCAGCGGCAGTTCGGTCATGATGGCAAGGCCCATGGCCTCGCCCTTCAGCGCGATGCCGGGGCCGGACGACGAGGTGATGCCCAGCTTGCCGGCATAGCTGGCACCGATGGCGGCGCAGATCGCAGCGATTTCGTCCTCGGCCTGGAAGGTGGTGACGCCGAATTCCTTCAGCTTCGCCAGCGCGTGCAGCAGCGGCGAGGCCGGGGTGATCGGGTAGGAACCCAGGAACAGCTCCAGCCCGGACAGCTGTGCGCCGGCGACCAGGCCAAGCGAGAGCGCCTCACCACCGGTGATGGTGCGGTACAAGCCGGGCTGCGACTCGATCGGGTTGAGGTGAACCCGCTTCAGCCCCAGCTCCGCCGTCTCGCCGAAGGCATGGCCGGCGTTCAGCGCAGCGACGTTCGCAGCGGCAATGTCCGCCTTCTTGGCGAACTTGCCGTTGATCCAGTCGACCAGGGGCTGGCGGTCGCGGTCGAACAGCCAGAGCGCCAGGCCCAGCGTCCACATGTTCTTCGTGCGGATCGCTTCCTTGTTGCCGAGCCCGAACGGCTTGACCGCATCGAGCGTCAACTGGGTCACGTTCAGTGCTTCGACCTGATAGCCCTTGAGGCTGCCATCTTCCAGCGGGTTGCTGGCATAGCCGGCCTTGGCGAGGTTGCGGGCGTTGAACTCGTAGGTATCGGCGAAGATTACGCCGCCCTGTTTCAGGGCGCTGAGGTTGGTTTTCAGCGCCGCGGGGTTCATGGCGAACAGCACGTCGATGTCGTCGCCGGCGGTGTCGATCTCGGTCGCGCCGAAATTGATCTGGAACGAGGACACGCCGAACAGGGTGCCGGTCGGCGCGCGGATTTCGGCGGGGAAGTCCGGAAGGTCGCCAGGTCATTGCCGGCGAGCGCCGTCGAGAGCGTGAACTGACCGCCGGTCAGTTGCATGCCATCCCTGAGTCGCCGGCAAAGCGCACGACAACCGCGGCCGCATCGCCAGCAAGCGAACGCGCGGCGGCAGCCTCCTTATATGCTGTGGCCATGAAGTATCCTTATCAGATGCGGGCCGGAACTCTAATCGGCACCTGCACAGGAGTCGAGCGGTGGCGCTAGACGACGCCGACCTGCGGGTGCGTATGTAGCAAGCCGGAACGCGCCCCGCCAGAGGATCGCAGGGCAGATATTCTTGGCCCCGGCAAGTTGGGCTAAAGGACGCCGGCCATAACGGCGATGGTCTGCGCGTGCAGACGGCCGATCGCCGCCGCGTCGCTGCCGTACCCGCCGCCCATGACGCTCACCAGCGGCACGCGCGCCGATCCGCAGGCCGTGCGCACCATGCGGTCGCGCTCCGCCAGGCCGGCGGTCGTCAGCGCCAGCCGCCCGAGTCGGTCATCCGCATGCGGGTCGACCCCAGCGTTGTAGAACAGCAGCGCGGGTTTGCGCGCGAGCAACTTTGGCAACATCTGCGCCAAAGCTTCCAGATAGGCATGGTCTCCAGTCCCGATAGGCAGCCCGACATCAAGATCGCCCGGCACCTTGCGGTGCGGGAAGTTCGCCGCGCAGTGGATGGACGCTGTGACCACGCGCGGTTCGTCCGCGAACAGTGCCGCAGTTCCGTCCCCTGGTGCACATCGAGATCGAGCACGGCCGCACTTTCGATCTCGCCGTTCGCCAGCAGCAGCGTCGCAGCAATACCGACATCGTTGAACACGCAGTAGCCGGAGCCGCCCCACGGCCCGGCGTGGTGACTGCCGCCGGCGGTGTTGGAGGCGCAGCCATGCACGAGCGCCAGCCGCGCCGCTAGCAGCGTGCCGCCGCTCGCCAGTCGCGCGCGCTGCACGATCGCCGGTGTGACTGCAAAGCCGATCCGGCGTGTCGCCTCCGGCGGCAAGTCGCTGGCGAAGACCTGGGCAGCATAGGTTGTACCGTGGACGCGCGCTGCATCGGCCTGCCCGATCGGTTGCGGGCTGTGCGTGGCACTCCAGTGGGCGGCGCCTTGATCCGTCAGCGCCAGCATGACCGCCTGATATTTGTCCATCGGGAAGCGGTGCCCCGGCGGCAGGGCGCCGTATACTGCGGGTGATGGACAATCGGGTGCACATGCGTCATCGAACGGCTGCCCACACGACCCGGAGACTTCGATGGCGACATCCTCGCTGCCCTATCGCCCCTGCGCCGGCATCATGCTGCTGAACGGTGCGGGGCATGCGTTCGTCGGCCAGCGCATCGACACCGTCGCGGAGGCCTGGCAGATGCCGCAGGGCGGCATCGACCCCGGCGAGGACCCGCTGGCGGCGGCGTTTCGCGAACTGGAGGAGGAAATCGGCACTCGGAACGCCGGCCTGATCGCGGAATTGCCGGAATGGCTGCATTATGACCTCCCGGAGCATCTGGTGGGGCGCATGTGGGGCGGGCGCTACCGCGGCCAGGCGCAGAAATGGTTCGCCATGCGCTTCCTTGGGACGGACGACGAGATCGATCTCGCGACCGCCCATCCGGAATTTCGTACCTGGCGCTGGTTGCCTCTGGCGGACCTGCCGGCGCTGGCGGTGCCGTTCAAGCGCGAGGTCTATGCCGAACTCGTGCGCCGTTTTGCCCATCTGGCGGATTAGCGCATGCCGGTCGCCCGACGCACGGCCGGGAAATACCAGGCGTAGGGCAGGCAGCGCAGCAGCTTCAGCAGCATCGTGAACCGGCGGGAAAGGTGATCTCGAAACGGTCCGACTGCAGCCCCGCGACGATGCGCGCGGCTGCCTGGTCCGGTTCCATGAGGAACGGCATGGGAAAGTCGTTCTTGTCGGTCAGCGGCGTGCGCACGAAGCCGGGGTGTACCACCTGCACGATGATGCCATGCCGCCACAACTGCAGGCGCAGGGTCTCCGCCATGTGGGTCATCGCGGCCTTGGAGGATCCGTAGGCCAATGCACGCGGCAGGCCGCGAAAGCCGGCGACCGAGGAAATGACCGCGATCCGCCCGCGTCCGGCCACCATCATGTCCGGCGTGACGGCCTCGATGGCGGCCAGACAGCCGAAGAAATTCACTTCGAAGACATGGCGCACCGGCGCAAGCGCCACTGCCTGTTCGGTCTCCGGGGTCCAGGTGGCAGCGGCGAACAGCAGCGCCTCGATCGGGCCGGCAACGGCCTTGGCGGCAGCGTAGGCAGCCTTGAGGCTCTCGGGATCGGCGGCGTCGCAGGCCAGCGGCACGATGCGCCCCGGGGCGCTTCTTCGGCGAGACTCGCCAGCTTGCCGGCGCTGCGGGCGCTGGCCACGACGGTCGCGCCGGCGCGGGCAAGCTGGAGCGCGGTTTCCCGGCCGATGCCGGTCGAGGCGCCGATCAGCCAGAGCGTGCGCGGCAGTACGCTCACGATGCGCTGCCGCCGGTCGCCAGGCAGCGCGCGATCAGCGGCTCCTTCGCGAGGTCCGGGGCGGCTGAGGCCAGCGGGCGCGCCACCAGCTTGTAGGTGATGCGCTTGCCGGTGACCGGCAGGCGAAAGTCGAGTCCGGCCAGGCATTTCTTGTCGTCGTAGGTCACATCGATGTTGAGCTTGCCGCGCACCAGCAGCTCCTCGCCGCCGCCCCGCATCGGCTCGACCGCCTTGATGACAACGTCTTCCAGGGTGCCCTTCTGGCTGTTCAGCATGGTGTTGTCGTCGGACCAGCCCGGGTTCCACCAGCCAGTCGGCACGATGGACGCAGGTGCCGTGAAAGCGCCGAATTTCGAACGGATGTCGATTTCCTCGCCGACGCGTGTGGCATCCACCCAGTCGGTCCGGCTGTTGAGGGTGGTCTTGGACTGGAGGCGCTGCAGCCCGCCGTCGCGCCAGATCTCGCGCGCCCGATGGTCGTAGTCGAAGCCGAACATCATGATCTTGCCGGCCATCCGCGCTTCGACATCGACCACCAGCGTGCCTGCGGCTGCGCGAAACGTGATCTTGTGCTCGCCGACCTTGCGGTCGCCGTCATAGCTTTCGAACAGATAGGAGCGGCCGTCCGGCTCCATCAAGAGCGGCGGCAGGCTCGGCAGCACGGGCGCTGCCGTGGCCGCTGCTGCAAGGAGAAACGCTGTGAGCGCCAAGTCTACTCCCCAGGCTTGCGGGCATGCAGGCGCCGCCAGATGTTGAGCAGCCAGCCGACCGGCCCGGAAAACCGCACCGGCGCCGCCAGCACGGTCAGACACAGACAACCGGTAGCACCGGCGACAGGTTTATGCGACAGGCTTTCGTTAGCGATCTGCAGGTCGCCGCGGCGAAACCGGCCGACTTCGTCGCAATAGTCGCCTTCGAGCACCAGAGTCAGTTCCTCGCCGTCGTGCCGGTGCGTCAGCGGCGACCGGCCCGGCGCGATGCGCAGCAGGCTGACCGCATGCCCGGTGTCGCCGAGAGCGATCGGATATTCCTCCACCCCGGCCCCGCCGATCGCCAGGCCAGCCGGTCATAGCTGTCCCCGATCACCGCACGCAGGCTGTTTGGCACCGGCGCGGGCCTGGGTGCGGGCGCAGCCGGCAGGGTGCGGATACGGGACAGTACAGCCGACAGCGCGCCATCGGACATCGCAGCGAGCGGCGCAGCCTCCAGCATCGCGCCGCCGACCGCCTCGATGCGCCGGAAGGCAGCGTCGGCCTGCGCATTCAGGTCGCGCTGGGTGCGCATCACCAGGCCAATGGCCGGCGACGCCGCACCGGTCACCGTATCGAACATCAGTTCCGCGGTTTCTACGGTCATGGGCTACTCCGTCACCAGCGCCTTGAGCCGCACCAGGGCCAGGCGGATCCGCGATTTGACCGTCCCGAGCGGCAGCCCGAGTTCCTCGGCGATCACGCTGTGCGATTTCTCCTCGTAAAACGCCTTATCGAGGACCTGCCGCTGGTCAGGCGGCAACTGGGTCAGGGCGCGTGTGAGCCAGGCGGCCCCGAAAGTGGCGTCGGCCCCGGCGTCCGCGCCCGGCAGGGCACCCATCAGGTCCGCCATGTCGTCCGCGCCGGCGTCGGGGCGACGGTCGCGCCGCGCCCGGTCGATACGCTTGTTGCGGGCGATCGTGAACAGCCAGGTCGCAACCGAGGCGCGGGTCGGATCGAAGCTCTCGGCCTTGCGCCAGAGCGCCACCATGGTCTCCTGCGCCAGCTCCTCGGCGAGTTCAGCCGGTACGCCCAATCGCAGGAAATAGCCTTTGATTCGCGGTGCGAAGTGCGCGAACAGCCGCTCGAACGCTGCCGTATCCCGGTCCATGGCCACGGAGCGCACATCGGCACCGTGCGGGCACAATCCGACTTGAGGCACAATCGCCGAGTGCAGGGACGCCTCCTTGCGTTCAAGGCGACGCAGCCTAGGCGGGTACAGATCGGATGTCACCACAGCTATCGTCATGGCCGCTCATTTCGTGCAAATATACGGCTTATACGCACGGTGCCCGCCGCCGGATCAGGAACCGCACAATGTCGATGCACACAGGATGGGAAGACCTGAAGCGTCTCGCCCTGTCGCTGGACCTCCCCGGCGTGACGGAAGCAACGAGCTGGGGCCAGCCTTGCCTGAAGGCGCATGGCAAGCTCTGGGTCTGGTGGAGCCCGCACGAAGATGCGCCCGTGTTCAAGGTCAGCCGGGAGATGCGGGGCGTCCTGGTCGAGACTGCGCCCGAGACCTTCTATTTTACCGATCATTATCGCGATTATCCCCTGGTTCTGATGCGCCCGGACCACATCGACGCAACTTGGGCGCGTGACAATCTGCTGGCAGTCTGGCGGGCACAGGCCCCAAACGCCTCCTGAAGGACTGGGATGCAAAACGCGCGGGCTGAGCGCTTGCCGCCCGTGCCCAAGCCCGGTAAGCCGAAGCCCGCCGCCGACTGGAGCGGCCCAAGGGGTAGACGATGACGGATGAGACGACGCCCGCGCGCAGGGAGCTGACGGGCTGGCCGAAAGCCGCGGTCGATTTCGGCCCGCTGATCGTTTTCTTCGCCGCCAACTGGCTGGGCGGCAAATATTTCGGCGACGCCAAACTGTACGTCGCGACCGGCACGTTCATGGTCGCCATGGTCGTCGCAATGGCCTATGCTTGGCTGAAGACCCGGCGCATCGAGGCCATGCTGCTGGTCACCGGCGGGCTGGTGCTGGTGTTCGGCGCGCTCACCCTGCTGCTGAAGGACGAGACCTTCATCAAGATGAAGCCGACGATCGTTTATGGCATCTTCGCGACCATGCTTGGCTATGGCCTGATGGTGCGCAAACCGCTGCTGAAGCTGGTGATGGGCCGCCCTGCCGGACATGACCGACGCCGGCTGGACCAAGCTGACCCGGAACTGGGCGCTGTTTTTCACCGCGTCTGGGATTCTCAATGAAGTCGTCTGGCGCAACTTTTCCACGGACACCTGGGTGGCACTCGACACCTGGGGCATGACGGTCGTCTCGATCCTGTTTACGGCGAGCCAGTTGCCAATGATCATGAAGCACCAGGACGAGCCGCCGCAAAATGATCTGACCCTGAGCGATGCCCCGCGGGACGGCGCGCCCGAGGCGTGATGGCGACAGACGCGTCCTTGCTAGAGGTGGAGGCGCTTGGCTGCCGTCGCGGCGGCGTGTGGCTGTTCGCCGGTGTCCAGTTTGCGGTCGCGGCTGGTGACCTGCTGGAGATCAGCGGTCCGAACGGGGTCGGGAAATCCAGCCTGCTGCGCATCCTCGCCGGCATCGCGCCGCCATCCCAAGGGCAGGTGCGCGCGCATGTCCGGACCGCCTATTCCGGCCACGAGCCAGCGCTGAAGCCGCGGCGCAGCGTGCACGCGGAACTCGACTATTGGGCCGGGCTGTACGCTTCCGGTCGTGCCGTCACAGACGCGTTGCAGCGCTTCGGGCTCGACGATCTGGCGTTTCTCGAATGCCGGCTGCTCTCCAACGGCCAGCGCCGCCGTGTTGCGCTGGCGCGTTGCTGGCTGGCCGATGCGCGGCTCTGGCTGCTGGACGAGCCGCTGGTCGGGCTGGATACTGCCGGTCGAGACGCCCTTATGGCGGCGGTCATGGCGCATTTGGCCGCTGGCGGCGCAGCGGTCGTGGTCAGCCACCAGCCGCTCGATGCGCCGCATCGCCGCCTGGTACTGGCGGCATGAGGGCCTGGCGGCTCATCCGGCGCGATCTGGCGCTCGCCTGGTCGTCCGGCACTGCGCTGGCGCTGGCATTCTTCCTTGCGGTTGGCGTCATGACGCCGTTCGCCGTCGGTCGGATCCGCAGATGCTTGGGCGGATCGCCGGCGGCAGCGTCTGGGTTGCGTTTCTCTTGGCGGCGCTGCTTGGGCTGGAGCGGCTGCTGCAGCCGGACGTGGAGGATGGCACGCTCGAACAATGGGCGGCAGCGGGGCTGAGCCTGACCGAGGTCGCCTACGCCAAGCTCTGCGTCCACATGTTCGGCCATCTGCTGCCATTGCTGGCGGGCGCGCCGCTGCTGGCGGTCCTGCTCAACCTGCCGCTGGCTCAACTGCCGACCCTGCTGTTGAGCCTGGCCGTCGGCGGGCCGGCCTCTCGGCGCTCGGCGTCGCGGCGGCCGCGCTGTCGGTCGGTGTGGCGCGCGGCGGCCTGCTCATTTCCTTGCTGGTGCTGCCACTGGCGGCGCCACTGGTTATCTTCGGGGTTGGCGCGCTCGATGCGCAGGCAGGCGGCGCGGCGTTCAAGCTCCTGGCGGCGACCAGTCTGTTTTTGCCGCAGTCGGCCCTTTGCCGCAGCCGCGGGCTTGCGCCTGGCGCTTGACTAATCCATGCAGCGGTCCAAAATCTGCCACCGATGACCTGTGTCAACGCGCGCTGGACCTGCTCTTGTCAGAGCGACACAGACGCCTCACTGGATAGGCCATGCACGCTTACGCCAACCCGACCCGTTTCCTGCGGATTGCCCGCCCGTTGACCCTGCCGCTGGGTCTGGTGGCGCTGCTGCTGTTTGCCGTTGGCCTGTACATCGCGCTGTTCCAGTCGCCGGCCGATTACCAGCAGGGCGAAAGCGTGCGCATCATGTATGTGCACGTGCCGGCAGCCTGGCTCGCGCTCGGCTGCTATACGGGCATCGCCGTGGCGAGTGCTGTCTTCCTGGTCTGGCGGCACCCGCTGGCGGATGTCGCAGCACGGGCGTCTGCGCCCATCGGCGCCACGTTCACGGCAGTCTGCCTCATCACCGGGTCGTTGTGGGGCCGCCCGACCTGGGGGCCTGGTGGGCCTGGGACGCACGCTTGACCTCGGTGCTGATCCTGCTGTTCCTGTATCTCGGCTACATGATCCTGGCTGCCGCCTTCGACGATCGCACCCGCGGCGCGCGCGGCCGCCATTCTGGCGCTGGTCGGCGCGGTGAATATCCCCATCGTCAAATTCTCGGTCGACTGGTGGAACACCCTGCATCAGCCGGCCAGCGTATTCCGCGCCGGCGGCGCTGCCATCGATCCGAGCATGCTGCGGCCGTTGCTGCTCATGGCTGCGGCCTATCTCTGCCTCTATCTCTGCCTGCTGCTGGTGCGCATGCGGGCGGAGATCGCCGCGCAGCGCCTGGAGGGCGCGACGCGCCGCGCCCGCACGCTCGCCAGCCTGGAGCCGCTGCCCTCATGAACTTGCTACCTGATTTCGGACGCTATGCGGCCTATGTCTGGCCTGCCTACGCCGTCGCGTTCGGTGGGCTGGGCCTGCTCGCGATCCTGAGCATCCGGCGCATGCGGACGCTGGAGAAGCAGGCACGGGCGGCCCGCGACCATCGGCGGGACGCGATCTAGTGCGCGCCAAGCATCAGCGGCTGCTGTTCGTCTGCGCCGGGCTGGCGTCGCTCGGCGGGGCGGCAGCGTTCGCGCTCTGGGCGCTGCAGGACAAGGTGACTTATTTTTACGCACCGAGCGATCTGCTGCACGCACAGCCCGCAGGCAACGTGCGGCTTGGCGGCCTGGTGGCGGACGGCAGCGTCGCCCGCAAGGCCGATGGCCTGACCATGGAATTTGCCGTCACCGACCTCAAGGCCCAGGTGCCGGTGCGTTACACAGGTATCGTGCCGGACCTGTTCCGTGAAGGCCAGGGCGTGATCGCGGAAGGCCAATATGGCCCGGACGGCGTGTTCGTCGCCCGCAGCCTGCTCGCCAAGCACGATGAGAAGTACATGCCTCCGGAAGTGGCAGCAGCGCTCAAGAAAAGCGGCGAATGGCGTGATCCCGCCAAGCCGGCGTCATGATCCCGGAGCTTGGTCATCTCGCGCTCTGGCTGGCGGTCGCTGTGGCGCTGGTCCAGCTCGTCGGACCGACTCTGGGCCTTGCGCGCCATGATGGCCGCCTGATCGCGCTGGCCGAGCGCGCGGCGCTGCTCCATGCGCTGCTGGTGCTGGCGGCGTTTCTGGCGCTGATGTGGGCGTTCTGGTCGTCGGATTTTTCGGTGGCGTTGGTCGCGGGCAATTCCCATACGGACAAGCCGGACCTCTACAAGATCACCGGCGTCTGGGCGAACCACGAAGGCTCGATGCTGCTGTGGGTGTTGATGCTGGCGCTCTCGGGCGCAGCGCTGGCGCTGTTCGGCGGCGCGATCCCGCTGCCGGTGCGCGCGCGGGTGCTCAGCGCGCAGGCGGCGCTGGCGCTTGGCTTCCATGCGTTTCTGCTCGTCGCCTCCAACCCGTTCGCCCGGCTGGTCCCGGCGCCGGCGCAGGGCGCAGGGCTGAACCCGCTGCTGCAGGACCCCGGCCTCGCCTTCCACCCGCCCATGCTTTATGCGGGCTATGTCGGCCTGTCGGTCGTGTTTTCGTTCGCAGTCGCTGGCCTCATTGACGGCGGCGTCGGCAGGCAATGGGCACGCTGGCTGCGACCCTGGGCGCTGGCAGCCTGGAGCGCGCTCACGCTCGGGCTGGGGCTGGGCGGCTGGTGGGCCTATTACGAGCTCGGCTGGGGCGGCTTCTGGTTCTGGGATCCGGTGGAAAACGCCGCCCTGATGCCCTGGCTGGCGGCGACGGCGCTGCTGCATTCGCTGAGCGTCCTGGAAAAGCGCGATGCGTTGCGCATCTGGTCGGTGCTGCTGGCGGTGCTCGCTTTTCGCTGTCGATGCTCGGCACCTTCATCGTGCGCTCGGGGCTGCTGACCTCGGTGCATGCCTTTGCGGTCGACCCGCAACGCGGCCTGTTCATCCTGGCGTTGCTGGCGATCTACATCGGTGTGGCGCTGGTCCTGTTCGCCTGGCGCGCGCCGTCGCTGGAGGCAGGGGCGCTGTTCGCGCCGGTCAGCCGCGAAGGCTTGCTTGTCGCGAACAATCTCCTGCTGGCGGCGGCCCTCGGCACGGTGTTCGTCGGCACGCTGTACCCGCTGGCGCTGGAGGCGGCGGCTGGCCAGACGATCTCGGTCGGCGCCCTTATTTCAATGCGACCTTCGTGCCGCTCATGCTGCCGTTGATGCTCATCATGGCGGCGGGTCCGTTCCTGCCCTGGCGGCGCAGCAAGACGCCCGGCCGGCACCTGCGCTGGCTGGCAACGCCGACGCTGCTTGGGCTGGGGGCGGGGGCATGGGCACTGGCCCGCGCGGCGCCGGTGATACGCCGGTGGTGCTGGGGTCGGCGTCGCGGTGCTGCTGGCGGTGGCGGCGATGCTGGATGTCGCACGGCGGGTGCGCCGGCGCGCGCAGGTCTGGAGCCTTGGGCTCGGCCACACGGGGCTGGCGGTGCTGGCGCTTGGCATTGCCGTTGTCAGCGGTTTCGAGACCGAGGTTTTGACGCCCCTGAAGCCGGGTGGCGAGGCACGGATCGGCGGCTATGTCGTCCGGCTGGCCGGCGTGGCGCCGGTCGCCGGTCGCAATTACACGGCGGTTCAGGCGACGTTGCTGCTCGAGCGCGACGGCCAGCCAGTCGCGGTGCTGCAGCCCCAGCAGCGCACCTACAGCGATCCGGTCCAGGAGACCACCGAGGCGGCGATCGAACCGACGCCACTTGGCGACATCTATGCCGTGCTCGGCGCGCCGGACGGCAAGGGCGCCTGGCAGGTGCGGCTGCACTGGAAGCCCATGGTGGGGTTGATCTGGGCCGGCGTCCTGTTGATGGCGGCTGGCGGGTTGGTCGGCGCGGTGGGG
Source organism: Hankyongella ginsenosidimutans (assembly GCF_005144965.1). Classification (GTDB taxonomy): domain Bacteria; phylum Pseudomonadota; class Alphaproteobacteria; order Sphingomonadales; family Sphingomonadaceae; genus Hankyongella; species Hankyongella ginsenosidimutans. Next base: position 1,339,222 of record NZ_CP039704.1, on the reverse strand, counting down.
ACCGGCGCGTCGCGCGCCGGCTTGTGCGCCCGGCCCTGCGCGGCGCACTCACTCCGGCACCCGCGGAATAGGAGTATGGCATGAAGAAAATTCTGGTCTGGCTTGCGCCCGTGGTGCTGTTCGGCGGCATTCTGCTGGTGTTTTCCATGGTCTCAGCGCCACGCCGGTCGAGGCGGAGTCGCCGATGATCGGCAAGCCGGTGCCGGAGTTCACCCTGACAGGCTACAACGGCCTGCACCCCGGCCTTGCGACCAGCGATCTCAAGCAGGGCAGCGTCACGCTGGTCAACGTGTTCGGCACCTGGTGCCCGCCGTGCATGGCGGAGCTGCCGACTTTGGCGGCGCTCGCCGAACAGCACGGCGTCACCATCCATGCGATCGCCTACCGCGATACGCCGGAAGCGCTGGATCGCACCTTCCGCAGCCGGCCCAATCCGTTCCGGCGTATCGGCATGGATCAGCGCGGTGAGGCGGTGTTCAGCCTTGGGGTGACGGGCGCGCCGGAGACCTTCATCGTCGATGGCAAGGGGATCATCCGCTACCGGCATGTCGGTGAAATTCGCCCGGAGCAGGTCGATATGATCCTCAACCGCATCGCGCAGGCGCGCAAGTCGTGAGGGTGCTCGGCGTCCTGCTGGCCCTGCTGCTGGCAGCACCCACGCTTGCGCAGGAGGATGCGCCGCTGCCGGACGCAGCGCAGGAAGCCGAGGCCCGCGCGGTAATGCGTGAGGTGCGCTGCCTGGTGTGCGAGGGCCAGTCGATCACCGACTCGGGCGCGGAGATGGCGGCTGACCTGCGTGCGCTGGTGCGGGAACGCATCGCGCGCGGCGAGACGCCGCCGCAGATCAAGAACTATCTGCGCAGCCGCTACGGAGACGGCATCCTGCTGCGCCCGCCGGTCACCGCGCAGACCGGGCTGCTCTGGGCCATGCCGGTTCTGCTGCTCGCGCTGGGGCGCTCGCAGCGCGTAAATTGTTCGTGCGCCGGTCATGATCTGGGTTGCCGCCGCCTTGCTGATCGTCGGCTGCGGTGCAGCGCTTGGGTTGCGCGGCGTCCCTCGCCTGGCGGCGCTTGGCATGCTGGCGCTCGGCGTCGGCGGCTATGCCCTGCGCGGCGCGCCGACCGCGAGCGGCTATGCGGCACCGCATCTGGAAGCGGCAGAGCCCGGCGCCCGCGCCGCAGCGGAGCGCGCGCGCGCGTCTGCTGAAGGACCCGGCGGACGTTCCAAGCTGGATCGCGATGTCGGTGGCGCTGAGCGGCGAAGGCAAGAGCGAACAGGCGGTCGAGGGTCTGACCCGCGCGCTCGCTGTCATGCCCGATCAGCCGGACCTGTGGGTGGCGCTGGGCGAGGCGCTGGTTGCGCACAACAAGGGGCTGGTCAGTCCGGCGGCGCGGCTGGCGTTCGACCGCGCGAGCCGGATCGCGCCCGACCATCCGGCCCCGCGCTACTATCTCGGCATGGCCTGGCTGCAGGCTGGCAAGCCGGACCAGGCGCTGGAGACCTGGCAGGCGCTCTTGGCGTCCGCGCCGGCGGATGCTCCGTGGCGGGAGAATGTCGCCCGCAAGGTCAAGGCCGCGCAGACCATGCTGGCGGCCGGCGTCGGGCGCTAGACCATGATCGTTTCAGTTTGAATCGACCTGAAACAATCATGGTCTAAATCGTTGATAAGAAACTGATTTACGCCCTCGGTTGAAGCACATATGCTTCAACCTCAACCGATCAGGCTCTAGGCGGAAAGCTTCTTCGCGATTCCGGCGACGTGGCGGCCCTGATGGCGGGCGATGGTCAGCTCGGTGGCGCTGGGCTGGCGCGATCCGTCGGAGCCGGCGATGGTGCCGGCGCCGTAGGGCGAGCCACCGCGATGATCCGCCACTTCGGTCATCTCCGGGATGGTGTACGGCGTGCCGACGATCACCATGCCGTGGTGCGCCAGCGTTGGCCAGAAGGTCAGGATGGTCGACTCGTTGCCTCCGCCCGTGCCGGTCGACGTGAAGACGGAGCCGACCTTGCCGACCAGCTTGCCAGTGAACCAGAGCTGGCCGGTCTGATCAAGAAAGCTGCGCATCTGGGACGTCATGTTGCCGAAGCGGGTCGGCGTGCCGAAGATGATCGCGTCGTAATCGGCGAGTTCGGCCGGGCTGGCGATAGGGTAGGCCTGATCTACCTTGAAATTATGTTGCCGGGCGATGGCTTCCGGCACCGTTTCCGGCACGCGCTTGACCGTCACCTCGACGCCCTCGACGCTGCGCGCCCCTTCAGCGACTGCGCCGGCCATGGCCTCGATATGGCCGTAGGTGGAATAATAGAGAACCAGCAATTTCGTCATCGATCCCTCCTGAGCGTGTGCAATGCACCTGTTTGCGTGCCCTGCTCATTAACCGAGGCGGGTGGAGAAAACAGCCGGCCTCTTGTCATTTCATAATCGCTGGATCGCGAACAATCAGCCGCGCCCGCGGTAGGGCGGCACGCCCTGGTCCGGCAGCCAGAGGCCGTCCGGCGGGGATGCCGTCTGCCAGAACACGTCGATGGGAATGCCGCCACGCGGATACCAGTAGCCGGCGATGCGCAGCCACTTCGGCGTAAGTTCCATCACCAGCCGCTGGCCGATGCCGACCGTGCAATCCTCGTGGAAGGCGGCATGGTTGCGAAAACTGCCCATGAAGAGCTTCAGGGACTTTGACTCGACGATGGTCCGGTCCGGCGCGTAGTCGATCACGATGTGCGCGAAATCCGGCTGGCCAGTCACCGGGCAGAGCGACGTGAACTCCGGGCAGGTGAAGCGGATGAGATAGAGCACGCCCGGCCGAGGGTTCGGCACCGCGTCCAGAACGGCGGCGTCTGGCGAGTGTGGCAGGGGCTGATCTGCCCCAGATGGGTCAAGCCGTCGGTCATGCGGCGCAGGTAGCGCGGCCGGGCAGGCACGGCAAGCGCGGAGCGAGAGACTGCCCTGATTGGAGTGAAGCGCCGCCGCCTTTTCGAGACTGCTGCGCATCCATGAGGCTCTAGAAGTCTGATTTTCCAGCAGGTTTCTTCAGCGTGCGCCAGCCGGCATAGGTGACGTCGGTGAACTGGCGCTGACGCGGCAGCAGGAAGCGCACCTGCCGGTTGGGGAAATCGATGGACACCTGCCGGAAGAACCGCATCGCATCCATGCCCAGCAGCAGCGCCGGGCGGTCGTCCAGGCCGAACTTGCGGAACGGTTCCGCGTCCGCGAAAGCCACTGGCATATTGCTCATCAGAACTTCGCCGACGCGCAGGTCCGATACGATGGTATAGTCGACCGGCAGGGTATCGCCGGTGACGCTGTGCAGCATCAGCTGGGCAATTTGCTGCGGCCTGCGGCTCAGGCGGTCGCGAAGCGCCTTGTTGCCGATGGTGATCGCCGATCCGGTGTCGATGACCACCCGAATGCGGATGTTGTCGACCCGCGCATCGGTGACGATCAACTGCCCGAGCAGGCTTTTGGCCTTGACGACGATTTCGTTTGGCAATTTCGGCAGGCTGCGGCGCTTCCTGCTGGGCAGGACGGACATGCTGCCGTTCTCGAAATCGATATCGATGGCATGATCCTGCAGGCTGTCCAGCCCGAGCAGGCCGCTGGCGCCGAGATCATAGGCCTCAAGCGCTGGCGCTTCGATGCCAGAGCGCTCAGGCAATGCGGCGACGCGCAGCTTCGGAATGAGGTAGGTGTCCGTGATGTCGGTGCCGGTCATCGAGATCATGCGCACGGGCCGTCCGGGCGTTAACCCCAGCGTCTCGGCAACCTGCCGGGCGAGCACGGTCCGTTCCGAACCGGTGTCGACGACGAAGCGATACGGCCCGCGCCCGTCAACCTCGACAGGGACCGTCATGCGATCCTCGACCGTCTTGAAGTCCAGGGTCTCGGCGGCTTCGGCCGGCGCGATGTCCGGCGCTTCCTGCGCATGCGCGGAAAGCGGCGAAATTAACAATAATGCTGCGCACAATGATCTCTTCATGCTGCAATATTACGACTTTCGCGCTGCTCTCGCAATCACCTGCCGGTGAAGCGTGGGAATAGGCCGTCAGCGCACCAAACGCGGCAGGATGGCGTCGAGGACCGGCATGCCGGCTTCCGTGACGCGTAGTGCGCCCTCATGCTGCGCAACATATCCCAGCGCCAAGAGTTGCGTGAGCGCCGCGTCATCGAGGCGCCCCGGACGGAGTTTTCGCCGAGCAGGGCCGCCAGGCGGTGCAGGTCGATGCCTTCCGACAGCCGCAGGCCCATCATGAGCGCTTCGCCCATCCGCTCGGCGGGCGACAGGATGATTTCCTGTTCCAGCCCGTGACCCGCGGCGTTGACGGCGTCCAGCCAGGCCTCCGGCTTGCGCTGGCGGACCGTCGCGCACATGCCGCGACGCCCATGCGCGCCGGGGCCGACGCCGATGTAATCCTCGCTGCGCCAATAGCCGAGATTGTGGCGGGATTCATGGCCCGGCCGCGCATGGTTGGAGACCTCGTAGCGCGGCAGTCCGGCCGCGTGGGTCGCTTCCTGCGTAATCTGCCAGAGCGCGAGCGCTGTGTCCTCGTCCGGCATTGCAAGGTCGCCGCGCCGATGCAGCTCGGCGAAGCGGGTCTGCGGTTCGATGGTCAGCTGATAGAGCGACAGATGTGTCGTGCCGAACCCCAGTGCGCGGGTGAGTTCTACGCGCCAGTCGTCCGGTGATTGTCCAGGCCGCGCATAGATCAGATCGAAGCTGACGCGGCCGAAGTGCACCTGCGCTGCATCCAGCGCCGCCAGGCCCTCGCGCAAGCTGTGCGGCCGCCCGAGAAACCGCAGTGCCGGGTCGTCGAGCGCCTGCAGGCCAAGCGACAGCCGATTGACGCCGGCGGCGGCCAGTTCCGCAAAGCGTGCGGCCTCGACGCTGGAGGGATTCGCCTCGACGGTGATTTCCAGATCGTCCGTGGTCGGCCAGTGGTTGCGGACGGCCTCGATGATGGCGGCGATTGTGGCGGGCGGCATCAGCGAGGGCGTGCCGCCGCCGAAGAACAGGCTGGCGACGGTGTGGCCAGGCGTCAAAGCGGCTTCATGGGCCAAATCCGCCAGCAAGGCCGCGCGCCATGCAGTCTGGTCCACCCGTTCGCGCACATGGCTGTTGAAGTCGCAATAGGGGCATTTGGTGACGCAGAACGGCCAGTGAACGTAGACGCCGAGCGCTGCAGTCATCGCGGCAGGCACGCCGCGACCAGTTGCGCAAAGGCACGGGCGCGGTGGCTGATCGCGTGTTTGGCCTGCGGCTCCATCTCTCCGAAGGTGATGACGTGGCCGTCCGGCTGGACCATGGGATCGTAGCCGAAGCCCCGCGTTCCGCGCGGCGGCCAGACCAGCAAGCCGTCCACCCGGCCCTCGAAGGTGTCGCACAGGCCGTCCGGCCAGCCGAGCGCCAGCGCGCAGACGAAATAGCCGCGCCAGACAGCGTCCGGTTTGGCTTGCAGCTCATCGTGCACGCGCTGCATGGCGACCGTGAAATCCTTCTCCGGCCCCGCCCAGCGCGCGGAATAAATGCCGGGTGCACCGCCCAGCGCCGGGACGACCAGGCCGGAATCGTCAGCGAGCGCCGGCAGGCCGGTCGCCTGTGCGGCGGCCAGCGCTTTCAGCCGGGCATTCCCGGCGAACGTGTTTTCCGTTTCCTCCGGTTCCGGCAGGCCGAGGTCGCCGGCGGACACCGGCTCGACGCCATAGGGGCCGAGCAGTGCAGTGATCTCGCGAACCTTGCCGGCATTGTGGCTGGCGACCACCAGCGGGCCGGGCATCAGCGTGCGGGCGCTCATAGCCCAAGCACCCGGCGCTGTTCGGCGAAGATCTGATCCGTGCCCAGGCGCGCAAGGCGCAGCAACCGCAGCAGCTGCTCCTCCGTGAACGGCTCGGCTTCCGCCGTGCCCTGCACTTCCACCAGGCCGCCGGAACTGGTCATCACGAAGTTGGCGTCGGTTCCGGCCGTTGAGTCCTCAGCATAGTCAAGGTCGAGCAGGGCGACGCCGTCCAGCAGGCCGCATGACACGGCCGCGACTTGCGCGGGCAACGGCAGCGTGCGGATCGTCCCGGCGTCGACCAGCCTGGCAACGCACTGGTGCAGCGCCACCCAAGCGCCGGAGATGGCGGCCGTGCGGGTGCCGCCATCTGCCTGCAGGACGTCGCAATCGAGGACGATCTGCCGCTCGCCGAGCACCACCAGGTCTGTCACGGCGCGCAGCGACCGGCCGATCAGCCGCTGGATTTCCTGCGTGCGGCCGGTCTGCTTGCCCTTGGCGGCCTCGCGCGCCGTGCGGGTGTGGGTTGCGCGCGGCAGCATGCCGTACTCGGCGGTCACCCAGCCTTTGCCCTGGTTGCGCAGCCACGGCGGCACGCCGGTATCGAGGCTGGCCGTGCAGAGGACGTGGGTGTCGCCGAACTTGACGAGGCAAGAGCCTTCAGCATGCCGGGAGACATTCACCGTCATTTCGAGGGGCGCATCTGGTCTGGTGCGCGGCCCATATGGCGCATGGCCTGTCTCCTGAAAGGGGACAGGCGCACGATTAGAGGAAGCGCGCGACAACGTCCCGGTAGCTGCGTGACACTTTCACTTGCGCGCCAGAGCCGAGCACCAGAAAGCATTCGCCGTTGGTGTGCGGTCGGACCTGACGCACCTGATCCAGGTTCACGATGGTCGATCGGTGAATACGGCGGAACTTGCGCGGATCAAGCCGTTTCTCGAGGTCCTTCATGGTCTCGCGCAGAATCAATGTCTGGCCGCCGGAGTGGATGCACATATAGTCGCCGGCGGCGTCGATACGCTCGATGGACTCGACGTCGACGCGGAAAATCTGTCCGCGATCCTTGATGTTGATCATGCGCTCAAAGCGACTGGCGCTGGTTTCGTCGCCATTGCGCAGGACGGCGTCCGGCGCCACCGTCTTCAGCAGGCTGCGCAGCTGCGAGGCCTCGCCGGCAGCCGAGCGTTGCGACAGACGCGCCCGCACGCGGTCGAGCGCCGATGCCAGGCGCTGCTCCTCGACCGGCTTGAGCAGATAATCCAGGGCCTGTGCCTCGAAGGCCTTGATGGCGAATTCATTGTGCGCGGTGACGAACACAAACAGCGGCGGCTCGATGTCCATCAGCCCTTCGATCACGCCGAAGCCGTCGAAACCCGGCATCTGAATATCGAGAAACACCAGATCCGGCTTGTTGACGCGTATGGAGCGGATCGCTTCACGGCCGTTGCGGCAGCGATCGATGATGTCAATGTCGGGATGATTCTGCAGTCGCAATTCGAGGCCCTGGATCGCCAGGGCTTCGTCGTCCACCAGTATGGTCTTAATCGTCATTCCGCTGCCTCCTGTACTTCAGCATTCACCTCATGTGGCAGTTCGATGCGAATGACGACTCCATGAGGCAGGTTGTCGCGGATTTCGAACAGTTGGTCGCGTCCGTACGCCTGGGTGAGCCGTTCGCGGATGTTTGCGTGCCCGACCCCGGACGATCCCTGCACCGCAGGCGCCTTGCCCATGCCGGGTCCCGTGTCGGCCACGGTGATGGTCAATCTGCGCCCGTATGTGCGAACCGTGATGACGATGTCGGCTCCATTCTCCATCGGCGCGACGGCGTATTTGATGGCGTTTTCCACCAATGGCTGTAACAGGAGCGAGGGAGCGTGGCCACGCGCGCATCGGGACTGACGTCGATCGTGACTCGCAGCCGCTCGGCGAAGCGCATGCGCTCGATGTCGAGGTACAGCGACAAGGCCTCGACCTCCTGCGCGACAGAGACCATCTCCGTCGCCTCCGCCGCCAGCGTGTAGCGCAGGAAGCTGGAGAGGCGGGTCAGCATCGCGTTTGCCTGTTCGGCCTGTCGCAGCAGCACCAGCGTCGAAATCGAGTTGAGCGTGTTGAACAGAAAGTGCGGATTGAGCTGGTAGCGCAGCATACGCAACTGCGCCATCTGCGCCTGGGCGCTCAGCTTCGTGTTGCGCGCATACTGGACGCGCAGCATCAGGTAGTAGTTGATGCCGAAGTACAGCGCGGTCCAGGAGGTCAGCACATAGCCGTCGGTGAGGATCGCGCCAAGCAGGCGCAGGCCGCGTGGCTCCCAGCTCGGGTCGTAGAAGGCCGCGACGGCCCAGACCTCGACGGCGGAGAAGATCGCCGCGAAGGTGACGACGGTGATGGCGCTCAGCAGCCAGACGAACGGCTGGCTCATGGCGATGATCTTGCGCAGCAGCCCGGCCATGATGAGCGTGAGCGAGAAGCCGGTCAGCGTGCCAATCAGCGTCGGCATGACGAAGTCCAGCCCCATCTGGTTGGCAAGGCCGGAGAGGAAACGCAAAGCGCATAGGCCAACCAGCCGCCGATCTGGAGAATCCAGAATGCGCGCGCCTTGTTGGCGAAGAACCGTTCGATCAGAGGGTCAGAACTCGTCATCGCACCCAGTCATGCTATAGTGCGTCGCGCCTGTCACAAAGGCTGCGACAAACCGTTCGTCGCGCGCGCCGGCAGAAGAGCATTACACAAAGAGTTGCGACAACCCTTTGATGCCCATGATTTTTCTCTTCCGTTCGCTTCGTCGCGGTAAAGTATGCGACAAGTCGTTGCTGAGGCGCAATCGTATCCGTTTCAGCGCCAGGCGCGCGCCTTCGCTTGGGCCGGAGCGCGCGCGTAACGAGGCGGGCATAGTGTCACAGGAACGACACACTGTGCGCCCGCGTCGACAAAGCGGGTTCGACAAATGGGGTTTTGGTTATTATAGGAAGGTTTCCTTGATCTATTTTAGGAGATGGCTGCGTGTCCTCACGCCCGGAAACCCTCCTCGACGTCGTTAAATTCCCTGCCGACCTGCGAAAACTCAAGTCTGAGCAACTGCCGCAACTCGCCGACGAGGTGCGCCGGGAGCTGATCGACGCCGTCAGCCAGACCGGCGGCCACCTGGGCGCCGGCCTTGGCGTGGTCGAACTGACCGTCGCGCTGCACTATGTTTTCGATACGCCGCGCGATCGTCTGGTTTGGGATGTCGGCCACCAGGCATACCCGCACAAGATCCTGACCGGTCGGCGCGACCGCATGCGCACCCTGCGCCAGGGCGGCGGCCTCTCCGGCTTCACCAAGCGCAGCGAGAGCGAGTACGATCCGTTCGGTGCCGCCCACTCGTCGACCTCGATCTCGGCCGCACTTGGCTTCGCAATCGCCAACAAGCTGAAGGGTGAGCCCGGCAAAGCCATTGCGGTGATCGGCGACGGCGCGATGTCCGCCGGCATGGCTTATGAAGCGATGAACAACGCGGAAGCTGCCGGCAACCGTCTGGTCGTGGTGCTGAACGACAACGACATGTCGATCGCCCCGCCGGTCGGCGCGCTCTCGGCTTATCTCGCGCGCCTGCTGTCGTCGCACAGCTATCTGTCGATCCGCGACCTCGGCCGTCAGGTCATTCAGCACCTGCCGCGGCAGTTGAAGTCGGTCGCGCGCAAGGCGGAGGAATACGCCCGCGGTCTGGCGACCGGCGGCACGCTGTTCGAGGAACTCGGCTTCTACTACGTCGGACCGATCGACGGCCACAACCTCGACCACCTGATCCCGGTGCTCGAGAATATCCGCGATGCCGCCGAGGGTCCGATCCTGCTGCACGTCGTCACCCAGAAGGGCAAGGGCTACGGCCCGGCGGAAGCCAGCGCCGACAAGTACCACGGTGTCACCAAGTTCGACGTCGTGACCGGCAAGCAGCAGAAGAGCCAGGGCGGCGCGCCGCAATACACCAAGGTGTTCGCGGATGCGCTGTGCGCCGAGGCGACGCGCGACCCGAGCATCGTGGCGGTCACGGCCGCCATGCCATCCGGCACCGGGCTTGATACGTTCGGCAAGGCCTTTCCAGACCGCACGTTCGATGTGGGCATCGCCGAGCAGCACGCCGTGACCTTCGCGGCCGGCCTCGCGGCGCAGGGTATGCGGCCGTTCGCGGCGATCTATTCGACCTTCCTGCAGCGCGCCTACGACCAGGTGGTGCATGACGTCGCGATCCAGAACCTGCCGGTGCGCTTCGCCATCGACCGTGCGGGCCTGGTCGGCGCCGACGGCGCGACCCATGCCGGCTCGTTCGATGTGACCTATCTGGCGTCGCTGCCCAACTTCGTGGTGATGGCGGCGGCAGACGAGGCGGAACTCACCCACATGGTCCACACCATGGCGCTGCACGACAGCGGGCCGATCGCTTGCCGCTACCCGCGCGGCGAGGGCCTGGGCGTCGCGATGCCGGCCACCCGCAGGCGCTCGAGATCGGCAAGGGCCGTATCGTGCGCGAGGGCTCGAAGGTTGCGATCCTGTCGCTGGGCGCGCGCCTTGGCGAGGCGCTGAAGGCCGCCGACGAACTGGCCGCCAGGGCCTGCCGGCGACGGTCGCCGACATGCGTTTCGCCAAGCCGCTCGACACCGCGCTTATCCGGGAACTGGCGCTCAGCCACGAGGTGGTCATCACCATCGAGGAAGGCGCGATCGGCGGCTTTGGCGCGCACGTGCTCAGCTACCTGTCGGATGAAGGCCTGCTGGATGCCGGGCTGAAGGTCCGCACCATGCGCCTGCCGGACGTGTTCCAGGACCACGACAAGCCGGAGAAGATGTACGACGACGCCGGGCTGAACGCCCCGCATATCGTCGAGACCGCTTTGGCGGCGCTGCGTCATAACAGCGTCGGCGTTGTCGAGGTCGTGCGCGCCTAGAACGTGATGACTTTAGGTTGAATCGTCATTGTGAGGAGCCGCAAGGCGACGCGGCAATCCAGAGTTCTTTGTTTTGCCCTATGGATCGCCATCCCGGCTTTCGCCGGGACAGGCTCAGCTTTGCTGCCTCGGGTAGTGGGTCATTTTGAAATTTTGCCGCTCACCCTGAGCTGGACGAAGGGTTGAACGGCTCGTGGTTCTGTCCAAGCTCACCACGAGCGGTTTATTCAAAATGACCCGCTACCCTGCCTCGCGATGACGCGTGGTTCAACCTAAAGTCATCAGACTCTAGAGCCTTTCTTATCGCCTTAAAGGCGACCCAGGACTGGAGCCTGATCGGTTGAGGCGGAAAGCATGATCGCTTCAACCTCGACCAATCGATCAGGCGCTACCCCAGGTGATGCGCTCAAGCGTGTCGAAGCTAATGGTGTGACCATCGGCAAAGGTGATGCTGCCCGACTTGTCGTGCCCAAGATCGAACGTGCCGTTTGCCGCAGCCGAGGTGAAGTCCGTGCCGTCGCTCAGATGCACGGTCCAGTTGCCTGCGGGCGCGCCAGCACCGTGCAGATCGATGGTGTCGGTCCAGCCGAGGCCGGTGCCGCCATGCACCGTATCGTTGCCGTCGGACGCGGCGAAGATGAACAGGTCCGCGCCGTTACTGCCCCAAAGCTGATCGTCGCCCACCCCCGGTCAGCGTATCGTTGCCGGCGTTACCGTATAGCGTGTCGTTACCCGCGCCGCCGTCCAGCGTGTCGGCGCCGGCATGGACCAGCTTCACATTGTCAATCGACGCGCCGAGATTATCAGCCGCGCCGATGCCCTTGAAGGTGAGCGTATTGCTGCCGTCGCCTGTACCGGCGGTCACGTCGAAATTGTAGGTCTTGAATGTGGTCGTGTTGTTGTCCAGCGTGCCGACGAGCTGGCCGTTCCAATAAACCTCGGCGTGGCCGCTCGCCCCGCCCGAGCGGTCCGCCATGTCGACGCTCAACTCAAGCTTTTCACCGGCGGCCAAGCCGCCTACCGTCTGCGACACAACCGCGTTGCCGGGGCTGGCGTCGAGGTCGAGCCAGTAGTTGCCATCACCGCCCGAGACGCCGCCATAGGTGGCGTTATGCACCTCGAATGTTTCCGGCGTGCTGCGGGTCCAACCGGTCAGGTCGCCGGTGCTGATGCCCCAACCCGTCGCCACATTGTCGGAAGCGCTGCCGAGATCCTCGAAGCTGCCGTTCACGATCAGGTTTTGGGAATTGTCACCATACAACACATCGCTGCCCGCGCCGCCGTGCAGCGTGTCGTTGCCGCTGTCCCCGTAGAGCATGTCGTTGCCGGCATCCGTCCAGATCACGTCGCTGCCGCTGCCGCCGTTCACCGTCACGCTGTCGGTCCATGTGAAGCTGGTCGGCGAGAGGTCGACGACGTCGTTGCCCGCACCGGCGTTGATGATCTCAACCCCTGGATCAGGTTGGTCGCACCGTTGTTGGCGGCGATGTAATCATTGCCGGTGGTGCCATTCAGCGTATCGACGCCGCTGCCGCCAATGAAGGTATCGTAGCTGCCGTTGAAGCCGTTGATCGATACGCTGGAGCCCGTGCCGCGCTCCAGCGCGACAGTGTTCTGCCAGGTCATATCCTGCTGGAACTGGAAGGTGTCATTCCCGCCGGCACCGTTGAGGGTATCGGTCCCCAGACCGCCCAAAGCGCGTCATTGCCGTCACCGCCATCAAGAATGTCGTTGCCGTCGCCGCTATCAAGTCTGTCTTCGCCAGCATTCCCGTATAAGGCGTCATTCCTGTGGCACCGTACAGCACATCGTTGCCGCTGTCGCCGTTAATGGTGTCGTTGCCTTCACCGCCGGTGATTGTGTCTGCCCCGATACCGCCGAAGATGGTGTCGTCGCCGTCGCCGCCGAGAAGCGTATCGTTGCCTTCATTCCCATTCAGGACATCATTCCCGGGACCGCCGTAAATCTCGTCTTTGACGCTGCCGCCGTTAAGGATGTCGTTGCCTGCCCCGCCGTCGACGGAAAGCTCGGCAACGCCGTTTTCGACGTAGGTGTCGTTCCCGCCGGTCAGGACGATGTTTTCCGCTGCATCCCCGACGGTGACCGTGAGTTGCTGCGTCGCGGTCGCGCCGCTGGCGTCGGTCACCTGCACGCTGATCGCGTGGCTCGCCGCGGCCTCATAATTCAGCGATTCGCCATTCGCCACCGTGATCTGCCCGGTCGAGGCATTGATGGCGAAAAGCCCGCCTGCAGAGTTCGTCAAGGCATAGGTGAAGCTGTCGCCGTTCGCGGCGTCGGCGTCGATCGCGCTCGCCGTACCGACCACCGCACCATTGGCGCTGTTTTCGGCGATCGTGCTGTTCGACAGCGTGACGCCCGTCGGAGCATCGTTCAGCAAGTCGCTCGCCTGACCGACGACAAGCGTACGGTCGGCGAACTGGAAGGTCTCGACGCCATACACCTTGTCCGTGCCGTCGCGGCCGGCGACCTTGTCCGTGAGAACGAAGAAGTCGCCGCCTGTGTCTGTCCCATGCGTGATCGTATAATCGCGCCAATTGCCCGAAAACGTCGCCGAGTCGGTGCCGGTGCCGGCAAAGATGATATCGTCGCCCGTACCGCCGGTAATGGCATCATTGCCGTCGCCGCCGCGCAGCCGATCATTACCAGTGCCGCCGGTGACCGTATCATTGCCGATACCACCATCGAGGAAGTCATCGCCCGCATTCCCGCTCAGCGTATCGTTTCCGGCTTCCCCATAAATCGAATCGTTGGCCGAACTGCCGGTCAGGATATCGTTGCCGCCCTGCGCGAAGTGCGGGTAGCTCGTGGTGGTGAAGGTGGTCGTCTCGGCATTGTTGTTGCCGAGCGTACCGTATGTCGGGGACCAGGTCGTGGACCCGTAGTTGAACACCGAGAAGTTGGAAATGGTGTCGTTACCGTCAGTTGGCCCCGAAACCCGCTGGTCGTTGTGGCTGAACGTGCCGTTGCCGTTGTAGAAAAGTCGTAGAAAATCCGGTCGCCGGAGAAGTTGATGATGTTGGTGGCTTCCGTACTGCCACCATCGAGCCGGTCGTCACCCGCACCGCCGGTGATGGTGTCCGTCCCGGTGCCGCCGAAGATGGTGTCGTTGCCGTCGCCGCCGACAAGTGCGTCGTTGCCAGCGTTTCCGTTCAGGGCATCGTTCCCGGTGCCGCCGTACAGCACGTCGTTGCCGCTGCCGCCGTTGAGGGTGTCGTTCCCCGCACCGCCGTCAACCGAAAGCTCTGTCACGCCATTCTCGGTGAACGTGTCGTTGCCACTGGTGAGGAGGCTGTTTTCCGCTGTGTCGCCAACCGTGATCGCCACCGCCTGGCTGGTCGTGTTGCTGCCGTCGCTGGCCGAGACGGTCACGTCATAGACGTTGTTGCCGCCCTGATCCGCCGGAGCCTCGAAGTTCGGCGCGGCCTTGAAGGCGACTGCACCGGTGGCAGCGTCGATCTCGAACAGCGCCGCGTCCGCGCCCGACAGGCTGTAGCTCAGGTTTGCGCCTTCCGGATCGGTGGCGCTGGCGGTGTAGACCGTGCCGGTCGCGTTCTCGGCGAACGAGGCCGCAGCGCCCGAGGTGATCACCGCCGCCTCGTTGACGTTGGCAACCGTGATCGCCACCGCCTGGCTGGTCGTGTTCGTGCCGTCGCTGGCCGAGACGGTCACGTCGTAGACGTTGTCGGCCCCGGCGTCCGCCGGAGCCTCGAAGTTCGGCGCGGCCTTGAAGGCGACTGCACCGGTGGCAGCGTCGATCTCGAACAGCGCCGCGTCCGCGCCCGACAGGCTGTAGCTCAGGTTTGCGCCTTCCGGATCGGTGGCGCTGGCGGTGTAGACCGTGCCGGTCGCGTTCTCGGCGAACGAGGCCGCAGCGCCCGAGGTGATCACCGCCGCCTCGTTGACGTTGGCAACCGTGATCGCCACCGCCTGGCTGGTCGTGTTCGTGCCGTCGCTGGCCGAGACGGTCACGTCATAGACATTGTCGGCCCCGGCGTCCGCCGGAGCCTCGAAGTTCGGCGCGGCCTTGAAGGCGACTGCACCCGTGGCAGCGTCGATCTCGAACAGCGCCGCGTCCGCGCCCGACAGGCTGTAGGATAGCGCCTGCCCTTCCGGATCGGTGGCGCTGGCGGTGTAGACCGTGCCGGTCGCGTTCTCGGCGAACGAGGCCGCAGCGCCCGAGGTGATCACCGCCGCCTCGTTGACGTCCGCGATCCGTACATCGATCAATTGCGTGTCAGTGGTGACGCCATCCGAAACCGCCACCTGCAGCTGGTACATGCGATCGCCGTTGGCATCCGCCGGGGATTCATAGTCCGGCGCGTTCACAAAGCGCAGGTCGCCGGTCTGGGTATCGATCGTGAAACGGTCGGCATCGCCACCGCCGACAATCGCGTAACTCAGAGCCGTATTCGCATCCGCGTCCGTTGCCGTGATCCGGCCGACATAGGTCGTGTTCTCGTCGATGATCGGCCAAGCGCCATCCCCACCACCCTCGAACGTGATCACCGGTGCAGAATTCGTTGGCTGAACCGGTTCAACAGGCGCTTCGGGAGCTGGGTCGCTGGGGGCAGCGTCGACAGGCGCTTCCGGGGCCGGGTCGCTGGGGCAGCGTCAACCGGCGCTTCGGGAGCCGGGTCGCTGGGGCAGCGTCAACCGGCGCTTCCGGGGCCGGATCGCTGGGGCAGCGTCAACCGGCGCTTCCGGGGCCGGATCGCTGGGGCAGCGTCAACCGGCGCTTCCGGGGCCGGGTCGCTGGGTGCAGCGTCAACCGGCGCTTCCGGGGCCGGGTCGCTGGGGCAGCGTCAACCGGCGCTTCGGGAGCCGGGCCGCTGGGGCAGCGTCAACCGGCGCTTCGGGAGCCGGGTCGCTGGGGCAGCGTCAACCGGCGCTTCGGGAGCCGGGTCGCTGGGGCAGCGTCAACCGGCGCTTCGGGAGCCGGGTCGCTGGGGCAGCGTCAACCGGCGCTTCGGGAGCCGGGTCGCTGGGGCAGCGTCAACCGGCGCTTCGGGAGCCGGGTCGCTGGGGCAGCGTCAACCGGCGCTTCGGGAGCCGGGTCGCTGGGGCAGCGTCAACCGGCGCTTCGGGAGCCGGGTCGCTGGGGCAGCGTCAACCGGCGCTTCGGGAGCCGGGTCGCTGGGGCAGCGTCAACCGGCGCTTCGGGAGCCGGGTCGCTGGGGCAGCGTCGACCGGCGCTTCGGGAGCCGGGTCGCTGGGGGCGCGGGTTCCGCCGCCTCGACCGGCGAAACATCGAGCGGGTAAACCTGCAGTTCGTCCTGTACAGACGGCCCCAACTCGGCCGACGGATCGGCCAGTGTGGAGGCGTCCGCCGTCTCGACAGTGGCGGTCGCGAGCGGACCTTCCGGCGTTGCTGCCGTTTGCGAAAGTGACGGCGCTGCTGTATCTTGTGGAACATCTTCGCCGGTGACGAACGTCGGCGACACCGATTGCGATTGCGGCTCCGCGAGCAGCGCGGCCGATGTCGTCTGATCCGGCGCGGCGTTCGGGGTAAAGTCGCCGCTGGCGTCGGCCGGCTGCGCGCTGCCGCCGCCCTGGTCCGCGGCGTCGAGCAACGGATCGACCTGCGCGTTCGTCCCCAGATGCACCGCAGACGGATCGGTGGCGCTCGACTGATCCGTCGAGACGCTGCCGGTCATGGCTTTTCCTGCGTCTTGGCGGGATCGTCCCCGGCGGCCCCGTCATCATCAGCTCAACGAGCGCGTCAGACGCGCCGGACGACGTGCTCACACCGGAAATCTGGTCGGCCATAAACTACTCCACACCCTTGTACGACGCGCATTTTGTGCTTCTTCGCGAGTCTGCCGTACCATCGCGACTGTTAGGGAGAGGTTTGCAGGGCTGGTTAATCCGTATTCTCCATAACGGGTGCGCAATATTCAGCTTACGCGTTAGCCTTAACCACCCCGTAACTCTCAAGCCTCTAATCTTAAGCCGAGTTTTTGGGGCAGAAGGGGAACATACCTCCTCTCGCCATGTGTAAGAGGCATCGTCATTGGAGCAGGTTCAGGCTGAAATCCGGCGCAAATACCGGATTCCTCCACAGGTTGCCGAGGCGATCGGGCTGTTGCGCGCCATGTCCGTGCTGCGTCTCGACATGCTGCTGGCTGCGGGTGCGCTGAACATTCTCGGCCTCGCGCTGCCACTCGCCATGCTCCAGATCTACGACCGCATCATTCCGAACGCCGCGTTCGGCACGCTTGGCATTCTGGTGCTGGGGCTGGGCACGGCGATCATCATGGAGGCGGTTCTGCGCCAGGCGCGATCCGCGATCATCGCCTGGGAGGGTGCGCGCTTCGAACACCGCACCACCGTGGAGCTGGTCGAGCGCTTTCTCGACGCACCGGTCGCGGAAGTCGAAAGCAAGGCGATCGGCACCCATCTCGATCGGCTGAACAGCGTCGAGGCCATCCGGGACTTCTACGGTCAGCAGGCGAGCCTGCTGCTGGTCGATGCGCCGTTTCTCATCATCTACCTCGGCCTCATGGCATATATCGGCGGTGCCATGGTGCTGGCGCCGGTGCTGCTGGTCGCCCTGTTCGGTACGCTGGCCTGGGTGACGGGGCATGCGCTCCATGACGTGCACGGCAAGCGCAAGGTGCTGGATGACCGGCGCTACAATTTCATCGTCGAGGTGCTGTCCAACATCCACACCGCCAAGGGCCTGGCCATGGAACGGGTGCTGGCGCGCCGCTACGAGCGCCTGATGGCCAGTTCGGCCGCACTGAGCTGGCGCGCAAACTACCTGGGCAGCGTCTCGGAGAGTTTCGGCAGCGGCTTTGCCCAGCTCAGTACGATTGCCGTCGGCGGGTTCGGTGCCTGGCTGGTCATCCACGGCCAGATGAGCACCGGCGCGCTGGCTGCAGCGACCATGCTGGCCGGACGCTCCGTGCAGCCGCTGCTGCGCTCGCTGGCGCTCTGGACCCGGTATCAGGCGGTGCGGCTCAGCATGGAGCGCATGCGCGCCATCGCCTCCATGCCCCGGGAGCGCAATGAGGACGCAGCGACGCTCGGCGCGCTGGAGAGCCTGACGCTCGAGAACGTCTTCTTCCGCTACGTCGAGGAAGGGCCGCAGCTTTTGCCGGACTCGACCTGACGATCCGCCGCGGCGAGACAATCGGCATCTCCGGCGCGAACGGCTGCGGCAAATCCAGCCTGCTGTGGATGCTGATGGGCGGGCTGCATCCGCAGGAAGGCCGCGTGACCGTCAACGGCGCGCCGATCGAGACGATCAACCTGAAGACCCTGCGCCAGCAGGTGGCGTTCATTCCCCAGCGCGCCGTGCTGTTCAAAGGCACGGTGCTCGACAACCTGACCAACTTCGACGTCGACACCAACCTCGCGCAGGCGCTCGATCTGGCGACGGCACTCGGCCTCGACCGCTATTTCGCCGGTGTGCCGGACGGATACGAAATGGAGATCGGCGCTGCGACCAACGGCGGCCTGCCCTCTGGTGTCGTGCAGCGCATCGCCATGGTGCGCGCGCTGGTTGGCGACCCGCAACTGATCCTGTTCGACGAGGCCAACGCCGCACTCGACCAGGCGGGCGACAAGCTCATGCGTGAGCTGCTGGTCCGCTACCAGACCCGCGCCGCCATCGTCATCGTCAGCTTCCGCCCGTCGCTGCTTGCGATCGCCGACCGGCAGTATCACCTACGCGACGGCCGGCTGGTCGATGTTACGCCACAAGCGTCGAGCACCAAGGAGCCGCCGCATGAGCAAGACGCCCGTCGCCGACGCGCGCGGCATGAACGCAGCTCTGGCCGAGCGCTTCCCCGCCCCGCCCTGCTGTCTGCAGCGCCGGACCAGCTCAGCGCGGCCATGCGAACGGATACGGTTGCGAGTTTTCGCAGCAAGGCGCCTTCGCCGCCTGCCTGTTCCCGCTGTTGCAGGCGCTGCAATGGCGCGGCTCGACCCGCGACCTTGTGGAGGCGTTGCCCCACTTCGCCGACGACCTGGACCTGACCGACCTGCTGAACGTGCTGGCGGAGCTGGGCTACAAGTGCCGCAGCGCCAAGGTCAGCCGCGGACGGTTCGATCCGCGCCTGCTGCCGGCCCTGATGGTGCGCAAGACCGGTGCCCCGGTCGTCATCCTGCAACAGGTCGAGGCCGGATTCCTGGCCTACTGCAGCGCCGCCGACGCCGAGATAGTGATACCCGCCAGCGCGCTGACCGGCGAGTTGCAGGCACCAGCCCGCGCCGGCAGTCTCGACGAACAGGAAGAGACGATCCGCCAGGAAAACTGGATGGGCGCACTGATGCGCCGGTTTAGCGCCTCGTTCCTCAGCCTGTTCACCATCACCGCAGTGCTCAATCTGTTCGCGCTTTCGGTCTCGCTCTACATGATGGCGATCTATGACCGGGTGATCCCGACCCGCAACACCGAGACGCTGCTGCTGCTGGTGTTCGGTGCGCTGTGCCTGCTCGCAGTCGATGTCGGGTTGCGGCAGGTTCGGGCGCGCATCATCGCCCATGTGGGCGCGCGCATCGAGAGCATCGTCGCGACCGGCACGTTCAAGCAGATCGTCGACCTGCCGCCGGCCATGGTGGAAGCGGCGCCGGTCGGCACCCAGGTCTCGCGGCTGCGCGAATTCGACTCGCTGCGCGACCTGTTCACCGGTCCGGTGGTCAATGTGGCGCTGGAGCTGCCGTTCACGCTCATGTTCCTCGGGGTCATCGCGTGGCTGGCCGGCCCGGTTGTCTGGGTGCCGGTCGTCATGCTCGTCCTCTACGTCGTGCTGGGGCTTGCCATCGACCCGGCGCTGAAGCGCCACGTCAAGCGGTCGTCGCGCGCGCGCCGAGCGGCACGAATTCCTGATCGACATGTTCCGCAACACCCGCGCCATCAAGCAGCTTTCTGCGGAGTCGATGTGGCTGGAGCGCTACCGCGAGATCAGCGCCGCGATGTCGCACAGCCATTTCGAGGTTACACGGCTGACCCAGCTGCTGCAGACGCTGGCGCAGGCGATCATGGTCGCGTCCGGCGTCGGCGCAGTGGCCTGGAGCGTCGAGCGCGTCGTGACCGGCGCGATGACCATGGGCGGCATGATCGCCGTGATGTCGCTGGTCTGGCGGCTGCTGTCGCCGATGCAGAGCCTGTTCCTTGCCCTGACCCGGCTGGAGCAGGCGCAGCTTTCCACCCGCCAGCTCAACCAGTTGATGCGCGCACCGACCGAGGTGCGTCGCCGCAGTGCCGGACGGCGGGTCGAACGCAATTTCCAGGGCGGCCTGACGTTCGACCGCGTGAGCTTCCGCTACCGGCCGACCAGCGATCCCGCACTGCTCGGCGTCAGCATGACCGCCGCGCCGGGACAACTGGTTGCGATCACCGGCGGCAATGGCGCGGGCAAATCAACACTGCTGACCGTCGCGCTCGGCATGAACCGGCCACAGGCGGGGCCGTGCTGATCGATGGCATCGACATCCGCCAGATCGACCCGGTCGAACTGCGGCAGACCCTCGCCTATGTGCCGCAGGAGACCGCGCTGTTCCATGGGACGGTCGCGCAGAATCTGCGGCTCGGCAATCCGCTGGCAGCTGATTCGGACCTGCGCGACGCCTGCGCGCGGCTTGGCATCCTCGACCAGGTGGAAAAGCTGCCCAGAGGTTTCGAAACGCGGCTCGGCGACCAGTCCGAGACCCGCTTCAACGCCGGATTCCGCCAGGCGCTCGCCATCGCCCGCGCACTGGTCAAGCGGCCACCGATCATCCTGATGGATGAGCCGGCCCAGCTTCTCGACCGCGCGAACGACGACTCCTTCGTCGAGGTGCTGCGGGCGCTGCGCGGGCAAACCACCACGATCATGGTCTCGCATCGCCCGAGCCACATTGCGCTGGCTGACATGGTCGCCGTGCTGAACCGGGGTCAACTCGTCGCCTATGGCCCGCCCGAGCAGGTCCTCGCCCAGACAAACCCAGCAAAGGAGTGGCGGCATGAGCGCTGCTACCAATCCCACACCCCAGGAAAATCCGGAAGGCACCCCGCCGCGCCTGCCCACACCGGTCCACCGCATGTGGTCTTCGCTGGCCGAGGGCTTCCGCGGCGACGGCGCATCCTTCGAGCACAGCCGCCAGTTGCTGGCGCGCTCTGTCGTGCTGCAGGAACTGCCAACCCCGGGGCATCGCGCCGGATCGTCTGGCTGCTGGTGGCGCTGGTGACGAGCTTCATCGTCTGGTCGTCGTTCGTGGAGCTGGACGAGCTGGCGGTGGCACCCGGCGAGATCGCGCCGGCCGACTTCGTCCAGCCGGTCCAGCATCTCGAAGGCGGCATCGTGCGTGCGATCAATGTGCGCGACGGCGAGCGCGTCAAGGCCGGGCAGGTGCTGCTGCGCCTTGATCCGACGGCGGCGTCCGCAGAGCTTGACGGTCTGCGCGCCCGCCGCGAGGCCCTGCGCCTGCAGGTGGAGCGCCTGAAGGCTTTCGCTGACGGCAAGGCGCTGCCAAGCGGCCCGACGCCGTTCGCCGGCCTGCGTCGCGATCAGGCGGAAATTCTCTCCGGCCAGGCGCAAAGCCGCGAAACCCAGCTTTCGGTCGCCGATGCGCAGATCAGGGAACGCTATGGCCAACTGGCCTCGCTGCAGGACCGCGAGGTGTCGCTGCGCGAGCAGATCCGCCTGCTGAAAGAGGACATGAGCGCGCGCAAGCCGCTGGTGGACAAGGGCCTGATCTCGCGGCTCGCCTACCTGAACCTGGAGCGTCAACTCGCCGACCTCCAGGGCCAGCTCGCGCAGACCATCAGCCAGCAGCAGGCGTCGCGCGCGGCCGTCGAGGAAGTGCGCAGCAGCCGACGCGAGATCGGCGACCGCCTGCGCAGCGACGCCCTGCGCGAACTCGGCGGCGCCAGCGCCGACTTCGCCGAGGTGAGCGAGCGCATCGCCCAGGCCGAGGATCGGGTGCGCCGGCTCGACGTGCGCGCGCCGGTCGACGGCGTGGTCAAAGGGCTGAAGGTGCGCGCGCTCGGGGCCGTGATCGCACCGGGCGAGGTCATCGCCGAAGTGGTGCCGCAGGAAGGACGCATGGTCGCAGACGTGCGCATCTCACCGCGCGACATCGGCCATGTGAAGGTCGGCCTGCCGGTCACGATCAAAGTGCAGACCTATGATTACGCCCGTTACGGCGGCATCAAGGGCCGCGTTGAATATCTGTCGGCCGCCTCTTTCGTGGACGACCGCGGCCAGCCCTATTTCTCCGGACGCATTGCCCTCGACGCGTCGAACATCGGCGATCCGGCACGCGGGTACATCGTGACCCCGGCATGACCGTCGCGGCAGACATCCGCACCGGCAGCAAGACACTGATGGCCTATCTGTTCAAGCCAGTCACGAACGCACTGCAAACCGCCTTCTCCGAACGGTAGCGACGCACGCATGACTGCTCCTCCCCGGAAGGGGAGGATTTTGCCGCTGCGCGCGGCATGATGCCGCCAGATGAAGCCGGGCCGCGCATTGCCCGCCCGGCACGCGACTGCTAGGGCGGGAGCGAACATCCCCAAGCCCGGTCTCCCGCCTTGTCCGACACCCCAAGCCCAAACTTCTCAATCTCTGGATCATCTGGGGTTCGTGAAGCGTTACCCCGGCCACATCGGTCTGGCCATGCTGGCGCTGCTCGTCGCCTCCGGCGCGACGCTGGCGATGCCGCAGGCGTTCCGGCAAGTGGTCGACAAGGGCTTCGGCGCGTCCGACCCCAACGCCATCACCCCTATTTCATCGGCCTGCTCGGCATCGTCGCGGTCATGGCGGTGGCGAGCGCCGTGCGCTTCTACATCGTCAGTTGGGTGGGGAGCGTGTGGTCGCGGATATCCGCATGGCGGTGCACAGCCACCTGCTGACCCTGTCGCCGGAATTCTTCGAGGTGAACCGCCCGTCCGAGATCGCTACACGTCTGACCGCTGACACCACCCTCATCGAGCAGGTGGTCGGCACCTCAGCCTCGGTTGCCATGCGCAACACCATCACGGCAATCGGCGGCCTTGCCCTGCTGTTTGCGACCAGCCCCAAGCATGCGGCGCTGCTGCTGCTGGTGATCCCCATCACCGTGTTGCCGATCGTGCTGCTCGGCCGCCGGGTGCGCAAGCAATCGCGCGCCAGCCAGGACCGGATCGCCGACGTCGGCGCGATGGCGGACGAGGCACTGGGCGCAATCCGCATCGTGCAGGCGTTCACGCAGGAGCAGACCGAGCGCAAGCGCTTCGCCGGCGCGGTCGAGGGCGCGTTTTCCGCCGCGCGGCTGCGCATCCTGATCCGGGCGCTGATGACCGCCATCGTCATCCTGCTGGTGTTCTCGGCGATCACGCTGGTGCTGTGGGAAGGTGCCAAGGATGTGATCGAGGGCCACCTGTCAGGCGGCGCGATCACCGCTTTCGTGCTGTGGGCGGCGCTGGTTGCCGGCGCGTTTGGCGCGCTCACGGAGGTGATCGGCGACGTGATGCGGGCCGCCGGTGCCGCCGGGCGGCTGGCCGACCTGCTGGCGACGCCGAGCAAGATCGTGCCGCCCGCAGTGCCGGTCGCGCTGCCGGAGCCGCCACGCGGCGCAGTCGCGTTCGAGCATGTGACCTTCGAATACCCGAGCCGCCCCGGCACGTCCGCGCTGGCTGACTTCTCGCTGGAAATCCGCCCCGGCGAGACGGTCGCGATCGTCGGCCCGTCGGGCCGGCAAGTCGACACTGTTCCAGTTGCTGCAGCGCTTCTACGATCCGGCGGCCGGGCGTATCCTGCTCGACGGCGTCGACATCCGCTCGGTCGACCCGCTGGCCCTGCGCACGCGCATGGCCATGGTGCCGCAGGAGACCGTGGTGTTCGCCGCCAGCGCGCGGGAGAACATCCGCTACGGCCGGCCGAACGCCACGCAAGCCGACGTGATGGCGGCAATCGAGGCGGCATCCGCCCGCGAGTTCCTCGAAGCGCTGCCGGAAGGGCTCGACACCTACCTCGGCGAGGCGGGCGTGCGGCTGTCCGGCGGCCAGCGCCAGCGGCTCGCGATCGCCCGTGCGATCCTGCGCGATGCGCCGATCCTGCTGCTCGACGAAGCAACCTCCGCACTCGACAGCGAATCAGAACGCGCCGTTCAGGGAGCGCTCGACCGCCTGATGGCGAACCGCACCACCCTGGTGATCGCACACCGGTTGTCGACGGTGATCAACGCGGATCGCATCATCGTCATGGATCAGGGGCGCATCGTCGCCATGGGCACGCACCGTGAACTGATCGCGACGGATGGTCTCTACGCCCGCCTGTCGCAGCTCCAGTTCGAGAATGCGCGCGCAGATCAGACGGACGCGACGCCGAACGGCAGCAGCCGCTCATAAGCCGCCAAATCCGGCGCGCCCGACACGGCGACGCCACGGCGCAGCAGGAAGGTGTGCCGCACGATTTCCGCCTGCTGCTCGAGGCCATAGGCTTCGAACCGACGGCCGGACTTCAGCGGTAAGTACCGGTAACGCGCCCAGAGTGGCCGCTCGGTGATGAGGTTGCGACCGCTCTGGTGCTGCCAGACGTGGGTCATCTCGTGGCAGAACAGCCCTTGCGCAGGCAACTCGGCTACAGCGAAGTCCGCGCGCCACCAGCGGTTTCCGGGTGCGAACCACAGGTGGCCGTCCGGCGCCATCACATAGCGGGCATGGTGCCAGAACACCCAGCGCCGGTGGTGCAGGCGCACAGCACCGTAATCGATCGCGTCCTGGAACAGACTGCGGGCGAGCGCGACCTCGCCTTCCGTAAGCCGTCTAGTGGTGGCTGCCATGATCCTTCGCTGCCGGCTCCCCGGTGACGGCGCGCACCTCAACCGGCACACTGACCGCGCCGGCCTTGGCGAACGTGAGCGTGACGGTCGCCTTCGCGCCGGCGGCCGGCGGGTTCTTGAGGTCGAAGAACATGAGGTGCATGCCACCCGGCGCCAAGGTCACCGTGCCGTTCGCCGGCACGTCGATCTTGTCCTGCTGGATCATCTTCATGATCCCGCCCTCGCTCTTCATGGCATGCAGCTCGACGCGCCCGGCGAACGGGGCTTCGGCCTTCAGCAGGGTATCGGCCTGCGCCCCGCCCTTGATCGTCAGATATCCCGCGGCCGGGCGCGAGGCGACCGGCGGCAGGCGCACCAGCCGCCGCTCACCTGCGGCTTGGCGGTCTGGGCAAAGGCAGACGGGGTGGCTGCAATCAGGGCGGCGGCCAGAGCAATTCGGATCGGCGTCATGATATCCTCCAATTGTGTGCACCTGATATACGATGCCGCCAGCGACTTTACAGCATCTACGTGGCTTCTATCTGGCGCGTTTTGCCGCTAGGAAGCATTTATGACGCGCCGCACAATAACCCCTGACCGATATGATCGGGTGCGCCAAGGATGATCAGGCGGGGAAGACGAGCCGTACGCAATTCCTGCCATCATTGGTGTATTTGGTAACCTGGCACCGTAATTCCTGGCACCGTAATTCCGGCACCATAATTCTGTAATTCTATAGACTTGGGGCGGAGGGCATCTAAGCGCCCCGGCCAGAACTGTCCAGGAGCAACCGCACGAAGCTGAACATGCGGACGAAGAGCCAGTCGAGCTGCTCAGACCGTTCAATTATCTCTTGTGACACCTCCGAATGGCGGATGTTGAGGCTGTTGCCGATTATGGTCAGCGCCTTTGCCTCGTCGCCGAGGGCCACGCGCAATTTGGAACCTGGCACTGCCGCCCGGTCGAGAAGCCTGTCCGCTTGTGCCTTTTGTCCGTGCCCGGCTCAAGCGTCTTCATTCGCTCGAACGCATCCCACAACTTCTCCGTCGCGTTCCGGCGGTCGTCGAGTCTTGGCGAGAGAAATTGGGAGCGCGCAAATTCGAGCAAGCGATCCAGCTGGTCATCGCCCGTGCGGAACATCGCCCAGCCAAGCGCCTGCGCAACCTGCTGTGGAAGGATCCGCTGTGCATGACCATTGGCATCGAGCTCGAAGGCTATGCCATTGCGCTGGAAGAGTAGGTTTACTTCGGCCACAAAGTTGCAAGGCCGGCGGCACGGTCCCAACTCATATGGTAATGATGCTGATAGGAGTGGTAGCTGCCAAGGATCGGCTCACCCACGGCCTTCGCGCAGAACTCCAGCAGATCGAGGACGACCGTCGTCTCGGGCACCTCCCGGCTATTTAGGGGCCAATCGATCCCAGGCACTTCCGCCTCCAAGAACCGCGCGAAGGCCCGACGGTCGATACCACACGGCCCATCGCCGTCTGCACACTGCTTCGTGAAGCGGTATCCGAATGCGCCGCTGTCCACGCGCATATCGATCAGCGCATGCAACGCTCCCCAGACTCGGTCGTCGATCGTCTCCGATATCGCCGGTCGCTGCCCAAATTCGCGGTCGGTGAAGTATCGTGTGCTCAAAATTTATCCCCACAAAATCGAATATCGTTCGAGGTAGGCTAGCACGCCGGGATGACACTGTCCGCGTGTGACAGTTTCGAGATTTGCTTGCGATTGCGGTGCCAGTTTACGAAATACACTTGATTTCCCTCGCCTTTTGGTCCGCGCTTTTGTGGCTTCACCGTCCGCCCGGTCTTCGCTTCCACTCTATCGAGCCAATCGTCGCTGCCAAGCGGTCTTCCCGATGTCTCCGACATCCGCAAGGCCCGCCATGCCGTTTCGTCATCACCCTCTTGCCCGAGAAAATCGGCAAAGGGGCCATAGCGTTCGAGCACCGGGGCCAGCCTGACCAGTGCATCCTCTTCCGTGGCCAGATGAGCCGCCACGCCGGACCAACGCCAATCCTGCGCAGCGTCCACCAGTCTGGCGCGGACCGGATCGAGCGACACAGTGCGGACAGCGGCCGCCAGATGTGCCTCATCCATCGCCACTGCACCAAAGCGGTCCTGCCACCGCAATAATAGATGTTCTGAGGAATATACTGCCGCAATCCCGGTTTGCCACCATGCCACGGCTTCTCCTGCGGGCGATTTGTCGCTAGTGGGCGCACGAGGCATTCATGACGCACCGCACAACGACCCCTGACCCGCTGTTCTGGCGGCTGCTGAAGGCCCTGCTTGCGGTGGCCTGCCTGGTGCCGTTCCTGCTGCCGTCCATGCTGCCGCTGACGGACCTGCCCGGGCACCTTGCGCGCCTGCACATCCTGCTGGATGGCGAGCATTCGAAGTACCTCTCGCTCTATTACGAAGCGCGGCTGCGGCTGGTGCCCAATCTCGGCAGCGATCTGCTGATGCTCGGCCTCTCCCGGGTCATGAGCCTCGATGCGGCGAGCCGGCTGATCCTCGGGGCAGCCATTCTGGGCAGCGCCTGGGGCACGCTCTCGATCAGCCGGCAACTCCACGGCACGCGCCAGTCGATTGCCCTGCTGGCGTTCGTCTTCGTGTTCAACTGGTTCCTGCTCTGGGGCTTCCTGAACTACCTGCTCGGGCTCGGCATGGCCCTGCCGATGGTCGCGCTCTGGCTCCAGCGCCTGAGAGACGAAGAGGACCGGCTCCGCAAGCCCGAGCCATGGTTTCATCTGTTGTTTGCCGGCCTGGCAGCGCTGCTCTGGGTCTGCCACCTGGTCGCGTTCGGCATCTACCTGATCCTGGTCGGCGCACTGACGCTGCATGCCGCCTGGCACAGTTTTACGGGGCGCGGCCGCCTCGCGAACAGCCTTTGTGCAACCCTGCTCCGGCTGCTGCACTGCCTGCCGGCGCTGGCGTTGACGGGCTGGTATCTGGCGACCGGCGATGGGCAGACGATCACCACCTGGTCGACCTGGCAGACCAAGATCATCAGCCTCATCGGTCCGTTTCGGTTGTATTATCGTTTTTCGATCTCGCGACCGCGATCGGGGTCTGCGGGGCGATCGGCCTTGGCCTGGTGACGCGGCGGCTGCGCGTCCACCATGGTGCGCTGCTGGCGACCGCGTTGATCTTCGCCGTCTATCTGGCGATGCCGTATACGCTCTCGAGCAGCGCGCTCGCCGACCAGCGCCTGACCGTACCGCTGGCGCTGTCTGGCGTAGCGGCCCTGGCCTGGACCGAACGCGCCGGGCTGCGGCTGCGCGCCGTCACCGGCCTTGCGATCGCAGCGCTGGCATTCCTGCGCATCGGCGCGCTGACGCGCGACTGGCTCCAGGCTGACCGGGTCTACGCCGAGCACCTGAAAGCCCTCGACCATGTCCCGCAAGGCGCGCGCATCGCGAGCTTCGCCGTGGTCCCCTGCGCGCCGTCGATCCCGGTTGCGACCCTGGCGAATTTTCAGGCCTATGCGGTCCTGAAGCGCGATGCATTCGTCAATGTCCTGTTCGACGTGCCGCTCTATCAGGTGATGCGCGTGCGCTACAATCGGGACACCCAGTTGTTCCGGAACCCCTCGCAGCTGGTCTACCCCGGGAATGCGCGATCGATCTGCCGACCCCTATGCCCTGGAAGCGCGGCTCGCCTACATCCCTGACCAGCGTTTCGATTATGTCTGGATCGTCGGGACGTCGCTGCTGCGCCACACCCCGAGGCCGAACTGGGCACCCGTATACCGCGATGCGGACTCCATACTCTACCGCGTGGCGCCATGGCCGGGGCCTTGAGAAATACGGCCTGAGCGACCAACGGAGAAAAAGCACGGCCTGGCGCACAATCGCCCCGTTGTAGGCGGCTGAGCTGCCTCCTATATCCGTCCAGTCGGATGTTCTGGAAACGGTGCGTCCTCATCTTTTGTCAACATTCATCGGCTAAGCCCGCCGCGCGTCCTCGACATCGCGCAGGGCAGGGAACGGAAGAAACATGAGTAAAGTCATCGGTATCGACCTCGGCACGACCAACAGCTGCGTCGCCGTCATGGAAGGCGCGCAACCGAAGGTGATCGAGAATGCGGAAGGCGCACGCACCACGCCCTCGATGGTCGCCTTCACCAACGACGGCGAGCGTCTGGTCGGTCAGCCGGCCAAGCGGCAGGCGGTCACCAATCCGGAAGCAACGCTGTTTGCAATCAAGCGTCTGATCGGGCGCACCTTCAACGACCCGATGACGCAAAAGGACATCAACCTCGTTCCCTACAAGATCGCCAAGGCCGACAACGGCGACGCCTGGGTCGAGGCGCGCGGCGAACGTTACTCCCCAAGTCAGGTCTCGGCCTTCATTCTGCAGAAGATGAAGGAAACGGCGGAAGCCTATCTGGGCGAGACGGTGACCCAGGCCGTCATCACCGTGCCGGCGTACTTCAACGACGCCCAGCGCCAGGCGACCAAGGATGCCGGCAAGATCGCCGGGCTTGAAGTCCTGCGCATCATCAACGAGCCGACGGCAGCCGCGCTCGCCTACGGCCTCGACAAGCAGGACGGCAAGACCATCGCCGTCTATGACCTTGGCGGCGGCACCTTCGATATTTCCGTGCTGGAAATCGGCGACGGCGTGTTCGAAGTGAAATCGACCAACGGCGACACCTTCCTGGGCGGTGAAGACTTCGACACCCGCGTGATCGACTGGCTGGCGGAAGAATTCAAGAAGGACCAGGGCATCGACCTGCGCTCCGACAAGCTGGCGCTGCAGCGCCT
Organism: Hankyongella ginsenosidimutans; assembly: GCF_005144965.1. GTDB lineage: Bacteria > Pseudomonadota > Alphaproteobacteria > Sphingomonadales > Sphingomonadaceae > Hankyongella > Hankyongella ginsenosidimutans. The sequence continues at coordinate 1,309,998 of NZ_CP039704.1, read as the reverse complement.
CAAGGAAGCCGCCGAAAAGGCCAAGATCGAACTGTCGTCCGCGCAATCGACCGAAATCAACCTACCGTTCATCACCGCCGACCAGACCGGCCCGAAGCACCTGGTGAAGCAGCTCTCGCGCGCCAAGCTCGAGCAGCTTGTCGATGACCTGGTCGCCCGGACCATGGAACCGTGCAAGAAGGCGCTGGCGGACGCCGGCCTGAAGCCGGGCGATATCGACGAAGTGGTGCTGGTCGGCGGCATGACCCGCATGCCGAAGGTCATGGAAGCGGTGAAGCAGTTCTTCGGCCGCGAGCCGCACAAGGGCGTGAACCCGGACGAAGTGGTGGCGCTGGGCGCTGCCGTGCAGGCCGGCGTGCTCCAGGGCGACGTCAAGGACGTCCTGCTGCTTGATGTGACCCCGCTGTCGCTCGGCATCGAAACCCTGGGCGGCGTCTTCACCCGCCTGATCGACCGCAACACCACCATCCCGACCAAGAAGAGCCAGGTGTTCTCGACCGCCGAGGATCAGCAGAACGCCGTGACCATCCGCGTGTTCCAGGGCGAACGCGAAATGGCGGCCGACAACAAGCTGCTCGGCCAGTTCGATCTGGTCGGCATCCCGCCCGCGCCGCGCGGCGTGCCACAGATCGAGGTGACCTTCGATATCGACGCCAACGGCATCGTGTCGGTCTCCGCCAAGGACAAGGGAACCGGCAAGGAACAGCAGATCCGTATCCAGGCGTCCGGCGGCCTGACCGACTCCGACATCGACCGCATGGTGAAGGACGCCGAGCAGTTCGCCGAGGAAGACAAGAAGCGCCGGGCGCTGGCGGAAGCGCGCAATCAGGCCGACAGCCTGGTCCACACCGCGGAGCGCAGCCTGACCGAAAGCGGCGACAAGGTGTCGGCGGGCCTGAAGACCCAGGTCGAAACCGCAATCTCCGACCTGAAGGGGCCCTGACTGGTGACGACATCACAGCAATCCAGGCCAAGACGCAGACGCTCGGCCAACTGTCGATGAAGCTCGGCGAGGAAATCTACAAGGCAAGCGAAGGCGCGGAAACCGCTGACGCTGCTACGGGCGGCGCTGCCCAGCCCGGTGGCGACGATGTGGTCGACGCCGAATTCTCGGAAGTCGACGACAAGAAGTAATCGCAGCGGTAACGAACGGATCGGCGGGCCTGGGCGATCTCAGGCCCGCCGTCGTTTGCAGGCCGGCACAAACGTTGGACAACCATGATGGCGGTTGATTTGGATTATTATGAAATCCTGGGCGTCGAACGCGGTGCGGACGACAAGGTCGTCAAATCGGCGTTCCGCAAGCTGGCCATGCAGTATCACCCGGACCGCAACGCCGGCGACAAAGGGGCGGAAGCCAAGTTCAAGCAGGTCAACGAGGCCTATGACGTTCTGAAGGATCCGCAAAGCGCGCGGCCTACGACCGGTTCGGCCATGCCGCCTTCCAGAACGGCGGCGGCGGCCCCGGCCCCGGGGCCGAAGGGTTCAGCAGCTTTTCCGATATCTTCGAGAACATCTTCGAGGAATTCATGGGTGCCAGCCCGCGCGGCGGCCAGCGCTCGGCCGCCAGCCGCGGTGCCGACCTGCGCTACAACCTCGAGATCACGCTCGAGGAGGCCTATCGCGGCAAGCAGACCGCCATCACCATCCCGACCACCATAACCTGCGAAGCCTGCACGGGTTCCGGCGCAGAGCCGGGCAGCAAGCCCGAAACCTGCTCCACCTGCAACGGCTTGGGTAAAATCCGCACGACCCAGGGCTTTTCATGGTCGAACGGGCCTGCGGCGTCTGCCGCGGCACCGGCAAGGTGATCGCCAAACCCTGCCGCACCTGCTCGGGCGCGGGCCGCGTCGAGAAGGACAAGACCCTGCAGGTCAAGGTGCCGGCCGGGGTCGACGAAGGCACCCGCATCCGGCTGGCCGGCGAGGGCGAGGCCGGCATGCGCGGCGGCCCGGCCGGTGACCTCTACATCTTCATTTCGCTGAAGCCGCACCGCGTGTTCCAGCGCGAGGCGACGATGCTGTACTGCACGGTGCCGCTGCCGATCACCACGGCAGCACTCGGCGGCGAGATCGAGGTACCCTCGCTCGACGGCCAGCGCACGCAGGTGAAAATCCCCGCCGGCACCCAGGGCGGCAAGCAGTTCCGCCTGCGCGGCAAGGGCATGCCCGCGCTCAACGGTGCCGGCATGGGCGATATGGTGATCCAGGTGCGGGTCGAGACGCCGATCAACCTCAGCAAACGCCAGCGCGAACTGCTGGAGGAATTCCAGAAGATCGAAACCGGCGAGCAGTCCCCGGAGTCGACCGGCTTCTTCTCCCGCCTCAAGAGCTTCTGGGAAGACCTGACCGAGTAGTCGTGTCTTCGTTTGTAATTTTGCCGCTCACCCTGAGCTGGACGAAGGGCTGAGCGGCTCGTGGTTCGTCCAGCTCACCACGAGCGGTCTTTCTCACCCTCCGTCCGTCTTTCAAACGGACACCTCCCCTAAAGGGGAGGATTTTTCCATTCGCGCACAGGTCTCACAAGGCATGCATGGCCGTTTTCACCGTACATGAAGCCAAGACCCATCTGTCGCGCTTGATCCAGCAAGCCCTGAACGGTGAGGACGTGGTGATTGCGCGCGGCTCGAAGCCCGTTGTGCGCCTGACCGCGGTGACCGACGCGTTCTTCGAGCCTTTGCCGGATGACGAATTGCGCCACTGGGACAATGGGTGAGGCTGCTCCTCGATACGCACGCCCTCATCTGGTGGAGCTTGAGCAGATGGCGCTGGTGTCGAACGAATCACTCTTCGATACGTTCGGGATCGTCCGCCTCTGGTGAGGCACCCCAGTACGCGAACGCCCGGCCCTGTACCTCTGCGATGAAAGCGCGCGCCTGCGCCCCTTCCCAGGGGCCGGAATAGTCCTGCCGGCCGACCCACCAACCCTGGCCGGGCAGCCGGTCGCTCTCCCGCACCACCAGCACCGCGAGTTCCGGTTCGCCCAGCGCCCGGGCGCGGTCATCGATTGCGTCCAGCACCTTGCACAGCGCCCGCATCTTCGGGCGCGAGAAGCCGAGGCCAAGCGCCATCAGCGCCTCAGAATAACTGACCGCCCGACCGGCGTGCGCCGCAGCGCGCAACAGCGCCTCCACCTCATCGATATCGAACATCGCATCCTCTTGCCAAGCCAGGGCGGCTACGGAGATAAGGGTTGACATCGCCCTTGTCTTGCCCATCTAAAGCGGACGAAATCAGTCTGAATTAGAGGTGCGCTTTGCGGCTTTCAAACCTTGCCGATTATGCCGTCGTGGTGATGATCCACGCTGCGCAGGCGCGCGATGCGCGGATCAGCGCGCAGGGTGTGGCCGCAAACACCGGCCTGCCGGCACCGACGGTCGCCAAGATCATGGGCCAGTTGTCACGGGCAGGGCTGCTGGAGTCGCGGCGCGGGCCGAGCGGCGGGTTTCAGCTGGCGCGCGGCCCGGAACAGATCAGCGTCGCCGCGATCACGGAAGCGGTCGACGGGCCGATCGCGATGACCGCCTGCGTCGACACCGCAACAAGCGACTGCGGGTTCGAGACCGTATGCTGCATGAAGTCGCGCTGGCCGATCATCAATCGCGCCGTCCGTGAGGCGCTTGACCGCGTGACCCTCGCCGATTTGGTCCGCCCATCGTTCGATTTCCTGACGCCGGCCGAACGGGCTGACGCCAGAACCGGGAATCTCTGAACCATGGCTGGAACCCGCGAAACCACCCAGACGATCGATGACGTGACGAAGCCTACAAGTGGGGCTTCTCGACCGCCATCGACACCGAATTCGCACCCAAAGGGCTGAACGAAGATACGGTGCGCTATATTTCCGCCAAGAAGGGCGAGCCGGAGTGGCTGCTGGCCTGGCGGCTGAAGGCGTTCCGGCAATGGCAGTCCATGGCGGAGCCGGACTGGGCGATGGTGCATTACCCCGCCATCGACTACCAGGACGCCTATTACTATGCCGCGCCGAGGAAGAAGCCGACGCTGGCATCGCTTGACGAACTCGATCCGGAAATCCGCCGAACCTACGAGAAGCTCGGCATTCCGATCGAGGAGCAAAAGTTCTCGCCAATGTCGAGGGCGCGCGCAGAATTGCCGTCGACGCCGTGTTCGACAGCGTCTCGGTCGCCACGACCTTCCGCGAGGAACTGGCCAAGGCCGGCGTGATCTTCCTGTCGATTTCCGAGGCGGTGCGCGAGTATCCGGACCTGGTGCGCCAGTATCTTGGCTCGGTCGTGCCGATCCACGACAACTACTTCGCGACGCTCAACAGCGCCGTCTTTTCGGATGGCACCTTCGTCTACATCCCCAAGGGCGTGCGCTGCCCGATGGAGCTCTCCACCTATTTCCGCATCAACGCCGAGAACACCGGCCAGTTCGAGCGCACGCTGATCGTCGCCGATGCCGGGTCTCACGTCTCCTATCTGGAAGGCTGCACCGCGCCACAGCGCGACGAGAACCAGCTGCACGCCGCCGTGGTCGAACTGGTGGCGCTCGATGATGCCGAAATCAAATACTCGACCGTCCAGAACTGGTACCCCGGCGACAAGGACGGCAAGGGCGGCATCTACAATTTCGTCACCAAGCGCGGGCTGTGCAAAGGGGCACGCGCCAAGATCAGCTGGACCCAGGTCGAGACCGGCTCGGCCATCACCTGGAAGTACCCCAGTTGCGTGCTGGCGGGCGAGGGTCAGTCGGCGAATTCTATTCGGTCGCCGTCACCAACAACGCCCAGCAGGCCGACACCGGCACCAAGATGATCCACCTGGGGCGCAACACGTCGTCCACCATCATCTCCAAGGGCATCACCACCGGGCGCGGCCAGCAGACCTATCGCGGGCTGGTGAAGGTGGCGGCGTCCGCCGAGAACGTGCGCAACTTCACCCAGTGTGACTCCTGCTGCTCTCGTCCACGTCGGCTGCGCACACCGTGCCCTACATCGAGGTGAAGAACCCGAGCGCGCAGATCGAGCACGAGGCGACCACCAGCCGCATCAGCGAGGATCAGCTGTTCTACGCGCTGCAACGCGGCCTCTCGGAGGAGGAGGCGGTCGGCCTGATCGTGAATGGTTTTGCCGCGAGGTGCTGCAGCAGCTGCCGATGGAGTTCGCGGTCGAGGCCCAGAAGCTGCTCGGGATTTCGCTTGAGGGGAGCGTGGGGTGAGCGTGTCGTGGAGACAGCCTGCAGCTCGACCGCCCCACCCCGACCCTCCCCTGAAGGGGAGGGTCGGGCCCTGCGCGTCCCTCCCCTTCAGGAGGGTCAGGCCCTTTTCCCTCCCCTTCAGGGGAGGGGTAAGGTGGGTCTGACCGCCGAACAAATCGCATGGCTGCACGACCGCGCCGCAGAGATGCGCCGCAATCCGACTGAACCGGAGAAGCGGCTGTGGAGACAGTTGTCTGCCAGTCAGATCGACGGGCTGAAATTTCGGCGACAGGAAGTCATCAGCCGCTTCATCGTCGATTTCATGTGCCCGGCACGGGCGCTGATCATCGAGATCGATGGTGACACCCATGATGCAGAGGCCGACCGGCGGCGCGACGATGTGTTGACCGAGCTCGGGTTTCGGGTGCTGCGGGTGACCAATGAGGATGTGATGCGCAATATCGAGGGAGTTATCGAGGCGACCCGTCTGGCTGCCGCCGGACGGACTTCACGGCACAGACCCACCCCACCCCTCCCCTGAAGGGGAGGGCTTGCCACGCCGCACGGCGGCAATGAATGAGCACAGAAGGACAACCGATGCTTCAAATCGATAATCTCCACACGACGGTCGCCGACAAGCCGATCCTCAAGGGGCTGAGCCTCAGCATCGGCGCGGGCGAGGTCCATGCGATCATGGGCCCGAACGGGGCCGGCAAATCGACGCTCGGCTACACGCTGGCCGGGCGCGAAGGCTATGACGTGACCGACGGCGTGGTTACCTTTCTCGGCGAAGACCTGCTGGCGCTGGAGCCGCACGAACGCGCGGCGCGCGGCCTGTTCCTCGGCTTCCAGTATCCAGTCGAGATTCCCGGCGTCTCCAACGTCAACTTCCTGCGCACGGCCTTGAACGCCCAGCGCCGCCAGCGCGGCGAGGAGGAACTCTCGGGCGCGGCGTTCCTCGCTGGTGCGCGAGAAGGCGGCAAGCCTGGGCGTCGACATGGACATGCTGAAGCGGCCGGTGAACGTCGGTTTCTCGGGCGGCGAGAAGAAGCGCAACGAAATGGTGCAGATGGCGGTGCTCGACCCGACCCTGATGATCCTCGACGAGACCGACAGCGGCCTCGACATCGACGCGCTGAAGGTCGTCGCGAGTGGCATCAACGCCCTGCGCGCGCCGGACAAGGCGACCCTGCTCATCACCCACTATCAGCGCCTGCTTGATTATGTGCGCCCGGATTTCGTCCATGTGCTGGCCGGCGGGCGCATCGTGCGCTCGGGCGGGCCGGACCTGGCGCTGGAACTGGAACGCGACGGCTATGGGAGCTTGGCTGCCTGATGCTGACCGCACTTCCTCTCCCCGCGACGAAGCCTGGCGCTACAGCGACCTGAAGGCGCTGGCGCGCGTCGCCGACTGGCAGGCTCCGGTCGCAGACGGGCACCTCACGCTGGACGATGGCGCAAGCGTCACCCAAAGCGCTGACGCGCAGCGGCTGGCCCGCCGCATCGTCGTGCCGGCAGGCGCCAGCGCGACGCTCATCGAGGCGTTCGCCGCCCCCGGCGACTGGTGCGACCTGGCCGTAGACATTGTGCTGGAGCCGGGTGCCCGGCTGCTGCACGTCATCCCGCAGTCGCGTGCAGGCGTCACCACCGCCGCCTTCACCGTGTCCGTCGCGGCGCAGGCGGTGTATGAATGCGTGGCGCTGAATATCGGCGGCGACTTCAGCCGGCTGGCCTTCGCCGTCTCGCTGGATGGCGCACAGGCGCAGGCGCATCTCTATGCCGGGCAGCTGGGCCGATCGGCCCAGACGCTGGAGATCGTCAGCCGCGTCGACCACAAGGTGCCGGATTGCCTGAGCCGCCAGACCGTACGCACCGTGCTGGCCGAGCGCGCGACCGGCAACACCCTCAGCAAGACCTATGTCGCACAGGACGCGCAGGGTACGGACGGCGCGCAATCGCTCAAGGCCATGCTGCTGGCGCGGACGGCAACCGCCAACGCCAAGCCCGAGCTGGAAATCTACGCGGACGACGTGAAGTGCGCCCATGGCGCAACCGTCGGCGAGCTGGACAAGGCCGCCCTATTCTACCTCGCCAGCCGTGGCCTGACGCCGGAGGCGGCGCGGGCGCTGCTGCTGCAGGCTTTCCTTGCCGATATCCTGGCACCGCTGCCGGAGGCGCGCTGCGCGACCTGCTGCAAGCGCCCGTGGACGGCTGGATGGCCACCGCCCTGGGAGGCAAGGCATGACCGCACTCGCCCGCAAGGAACAGCCGTTCGATTACCGTGCGGATTTCCCGGTGTTCGATGCACACCCGTCGCTGGTCTATCTGGACAGCGCCGTCTCGGCGATGAAGCCGCAGGTCGTGATCGATGCCATCGCCGCCGGCTACGGCTCGGATTACGCCAGCGTCCACCGCGGCGTCTATGCCCGCTCGCAGAGCATGACCGAGCGCTACGAGGCCGCGCGCGCGGCCGCCGCACGCTTCATGGGTGCTGGCGGCCCGCAGGAGATCGTGTTCGTGCGCGGCGCGACCGAGGGCATCAATCTGGTCGCCAACACCTGGGGCCGCCAACCTCGGTCCCGGCGACGTCGTGGTGCTGAGCGAACTCGAACACCACAGCAACATCGTGCCCTGGCAGTTGCTGCGCGACCGGCTGGGCTTTGCCATCCGCGTCATCCCGATCACGCCGGACGGGGACCTCGACTATGCCGCCGCGGAACGGCTGATCGACGGGGCGGTCAAGCTGGTGGCGGTCACCCATGTGTCCAACGTGCTCGGCACTCACGTCGATATTCCCCGGATGGCCGCGCTGGCTCATGCAGTCGGGGCCTTGTTGTTGGTCGATGGCTGCCAGGCGGTGCCGCACCGGCCGGTCGACGTGGCGGCCCTGGGCTGCGACTTCTACGTCTGGTCCGCCCACAAGCTCTACGGGCCGACCGGGATCGGCGTGCTGTGGGCGAAGGCCGACATCCTCGACGCCATGCCGCCCTGGCACGGGGTGGCGCGATGATCGAGACCGTGACGTTCGCGCGCACCACCTACGCACCCGCGCCGCAGCGGTTCGAGGCGGGGACGCCGCACATCGTCGGCGTGCTCGGCCTGCATGCGGCGATCGATTATGTCGAGGCGATCGGGCTGGACGCGATCCACGCCCATGAGGCAACACTGACCGAGGCAGCACGCGACGTGATGCGCCGGTTCAACAGCCTGCGCGTGCTCGGACCCAAGGACGCAACCGGCATCCTGTCGTTCGCGATGGACGGCGTGCACCCGCACGACATCGGCACCATCCTGGACGAGGCCGGCATCAACATCCGCGCCGGCCACCACTGCGCACAGCCGCTGATGCAGGCGCTCGGCGTGCCGGCGACCGCCCGGGTCAGCTTCGGTGTCTACAACAGCCTGGACGACGTCGCCCGGCTGGAAAAGGCGCTACATACCGTCGTGAGGATTTTCCAATGAGCCACGAGACCGATACCCGGCGCCCGGATTTCCTGGAGGGTTCCTCAACCCCGCGCCGGAGCCAGCGCCCTCGCTCCACGATCAGGTGGTGGCGGCGCTGCGCGACATCTACGACCCGGAAATCCCGGTCAACATCTACGACCTCGGCCTCATCTACGGCGTCGACGTGTCCGAGGACGGCGAGGTGGAGGTCACGATGACGCTCACCACGCCGCACTGCCCGGTCGCGGAGTCGATGCCGGCCGAGGTGGAAATCCGTGTCAGCGCCGTGCCCGGTGTCAGCCATGCGAATGTCAATCTGGTGTGGGACCCACCCTGGAACCCGCAGGCGATGTCCGACGAAGCCAAACTCGAACTGGGGATGCTGTAACCATGGCCAAGGCGATCCTGACCGTCACCGATACCGCCGCCGAGAGAATCCGCGCCATCCTCGCCGCCCGCGCAACGCCGGCGGCGGGCGTGCGCCTCTCAACACCGCAGAAGGGCTGTTCCGGCCTCTCCTACAAGGTCGACTATGTCGACGAGCCGAACCGATGGACGAGCGGGTCGAGACCCCGGCCGGCACGCTGTTCATCGATCCGATGTCGATCCTTTATCTCATCGGCTCGGAGATGGATTGGCAGGAGGACGATTTCGCGGAAGGCTTCGTATTCCGCAATCCGAACGAGAAGGGCCGTTGCGGCTGCGGTGAAAGCTTCACCGTGTAAGTGTGCTCCGCTCATGGTGCACTGGACCCCGCCGCTCATGGTGAGCTTGACGAACCATGAGCGGCGCCGCTGCCCTTCGACAGGCTCAGGGCGAGCGGGGAGGGATGCCCCGCCTTCTGCTTGCCAAAGCGGAAATACTTCGTCACTCTCGCGCCATAAAATAATACGGGAGCGGTGGTGATGAAGTTTTTGCAGGGCTTCTGCTCGGCATGGCGCTTGCTGCAGGCAGTGCGCAGGCGCAGGTGATGCTGATCGGATCGAACAAGGTCATTTTCGATCCCAGCAAGGACAATGCGGCACCGGCGACCATCGCCGTGCGCGCCGGGCGTATCCTGGCGATCAAGCCGGGCCGCGTCGAGCGCGGTGCCTTCCCGAGATCAGCGAACGGGAGAGTGTCGAGACTGTCGACCTTGGCGACAAGACCGTGTTGCCCGGTCTGATCGACCTGCACGTGCACCTGAGCTTCGATCCCGGTACGCCCTACTGGAAAGACGCGGTCGTCACGGACGAATATTCAACCGCCGTCGGTGTCAAGAACGCGCTGCTGACCGTGCGCGCCGGCTTCACCACCGTGCGCGACGTCGGCTCGGCACCGGATGTCGGCTTCGCCCTGCGGGACGGCATCCGCGACGGCCTGTTCCCCGGCCCGCGCGTGCAGGCCTCCGGCCCGGCGGTCTCGATCATCGGCGGCCACGGCGACGTCAGCAACTTCCGCCGCGAAGTGATCGATGCGCTGTCCGCGCACAATACCTGCACCGGCGTTGACGAATGCGCTGCCCGCGTGCGCGAGGCCAGCCGCGCCGGGGCCGATGTCATCAAGATCACCGAGACCGGGGCGTGCTCTCCCAGCAGGCGCGCGGGCTGGACAAGCACTTCACGGACGCGGAGGTCCAGTCGATCGTCAGCACCGCGCACGGCCTCGGGCTGAAGGTTGCAGCGCACGCGCACGGCCCGCGCGGCATCGAGTCGGCCTCCAGGGCCGGGATCGACACCATCGAGCACGGCACCTTCGCGGACGATGCGGCGCTGAAGGCCATGAAAGCGAACAATGTGGCGTTCGTGCCGACCCTGATGGCGTTTACCGGCATCGAGGAACGGGTGGGCAAGGGCATCTACACGCCGCAGGTCGACGCCAAGGTCCGGCAGGTGTTGACCCAGCGCGGCCAGGCACTTGGCAAGGCAATCGCGATGGGCATCGCGGTCGGCTTCGGCACCGACTCCGGCGTGTTCGAGCACGGGCGCAACGGTGAGGAATTCGCACTGATGGTCCGCTATGGCGGCATGACGCCACGCGCCGCGCTCACCTCCGCCACGCTGACCGCCGCCAGCCTGATGGGCCTGCAGGACGAAGTCGGGACCCTGGCCGTCGGCAAGTCCGCCGACATCATCGCGGTCGACGGCGACCCGCTTGCCGATCCCAAGGCGCTGACCCAGGTGCGCTTCGTGATGGCGCGCGGCGGCGTCATCCCGATGTAGTAGCTTACCGGCTGAACTGCGCGACCAGCTCCACATGCGTCGACCAGAGAAACTGGCCGACCGGCCACAGCCGCTCCAGCCGGAAACCACCATCAGCGAGCAGCCGCGCATCCCGTGCAAAGCTGTTCGGGTTACAGGAGACCATGACCACCCGCTCAACAGTCGAGCTCGCGAGCGCTGCGGATTGCGCCTCGGCACCCGCACGCGGCGGATCGACCACTACCGTCGCATAGCGCTTGAGTTCGCTGGGTTGCAGGGGCCGCCGGAACAGGTCCCGGTGTGCGGCCGTCACCGGCCTGTGGTGCGCGCGGGCAGCCCGCTCCAGCGCGTCGAGCGCCGGCTTGGCGGCATCGATCGCCTCGACCGGCGCGATGCGGCTCAAGGGCAGGCTGAAGGTGCCCAGCCCGGCAAACAGATCGGCGATCGGACCTTGCGGTCCTGCCGCCAGAATGGTCGCCGCAATCAGCGCAGCCTCGCCGTCCGGTGTCGCCTGGGTGAAGCTGGCAGGCGGCAGCCACACCGGCACGCCGTCAAAGTGCAGGACCGGCGTGCGCCGCTCCGCGATGATGTCGACGCCAAGCGGCCCCTCGATCGACAGCCGCGCCAGATCCTGCGCCTCGGCGAACGTGGTCAGCGCCTCGATCTCGGGGAGTTTGTCGGCAGAAAGATTGGTCAGCAGCAGGTCGACGCCGCTGTCGGTCTGCGTCATCTGCACACCGACCGCCTGGCTCTCGCGCATGCGCGGCGGCAGAAAACTGCGCACGGCGTCCGCCACCTGGTACAGTCGCGGATGCAGCACCGGGCAGGCGCGGATGTCGACCAGCGTATGGCTGCGCTCGGCGTTGAAGCCGATGCCGACCGTGCCGCCCTTCTTGACGGCGCGCAGCGAAGCCCGCCGGCGCGCACCGGGCGGCGACAGATGCGTCGGCTCGACATGGCCGACAGTCACGCCATGCTGCTCAAGCGCGGTGAGAATGCGGTCCGACAGCCAGCGGCGATACAGCGGCTCGGCGATATGCTGCAACGTGCAGCCGCCACAGGCCCCGAAGTGCGGGCAGGCAGGGGTCGCCCGGTTCGGCCCCGGTTCGATCACTGCCACGCGCCCCGCCTCGTTCAGCAGCACGGTGTCGCCGGGCGCGCTTTCGGGCACGAAGACGGGTACTCCGCCGTCACGCAAGGCAACGCCATCGCCGCGGGCAGCCAGGTAGGAGACAGTAAGGCGAGTCATGACACGCGGTATAGGGGACCTGTGCGCGGAAACAAAATCCTCCCCTGGCAGGGAGGTGTCCGTCTGAAAGGCGGGCGGAGGGGTGAAAAATACCAGGTATCTGTCGCCTCTCCACCACCCTGACGGGTGGTTCTCCTCCCAGATGGGGAGGACGTATCTTGAGCATAGCAGGATAGCCGCTGTCGCCGATCCGTCACCCTGCGCGAACCGCCCCGATCAGGAATTCCTTGTTACCCTCCGGCCCTCGATCGGGCTCGGCGTGACCCCGAGCACGTGCCAGCCCGGTTGTGCGCCGAACCAGGCGGCGACCTCGGCGCAGACCGCCGCATGTACCGCCGGGTCGCGCACCACACCGCCCTTGCCGACGGCCTCGCGCCCGGCCTCGAACTGCGGTTTGATGAGCGCGGCCAGCCGCGCGCCCGGCCGGGTGAGCGCCAGACTGGCCGGCAGCACGGTTTTCAGGCTGATGAAGCTGGCGTCGCAGACCACCAGATCGACCGGCTCCGGCACCTCTGCCGTGCTCAGATGGCGCGCATTCAGTTTCTCCAGCACAATGACGCGGGGTCCTGGCGCAGCTTCCAGGCCAGTTGCCCATGCCCGACATCGACCGCATAGACCCGCGCCGCACCGCGACTGAGCGCCACATCGGTGAACCCGCCGGTCGAGGCACCAACGTCGATCACGAGACTGTCCGTGATGTCCCAGCCGAAATACGCAAGCGCATGGTCGAGTTTCAGGCCGCCGCGGCTGACCCAGGGTGATCGCGCCCGCGCACGTCGAGCGGCTGGTCCTCGGCTAGCAACTGACCCGGCTTGTCGATCTTGCGCTCGCCTGAATAGACCACGCCAGCCATGATGAGCGCCTGCGCCCGCGCCCGGCTCTCCACCAGACCACGCTCGACCAGCATCTGGTCCGCGCGACGCTTGGCGGGACGTACGGTCATGCGCAAACCCCCAAATCCTGCGCGACCAGCGCCAGCCGCTTGTCATAGACCCTTCCCGTTTTTGATCGAATCACTTTTCGCGGCAATCAAAAACGGACAAGAAGGGTCTACACAAAGAGTGAGCCTTTCTTATCGTCTTCGCTTGAGGCACTTCAACACAAGTGCCTCAAGCTCAGTCGGAAAGGCTCTTGGTCAGCAGCCGCAGCCCACCCTCGAGCAGCGTGGACGCCAGCAGATGGGCATCGACATAACCGATCCCGCGCCCATAGACCGCGCGCCGCTCGATCATCTGCTGCAGTTCCATCGCATCGGCGATCGGTGCCTGCGGCAAGGCGTCCAGCAGGCCAAGCACCAAGGTGCGATTGCGCAGGAGCCGAGCGCCAATTCGGCGACAATGAACGGATGGCAGACGACACGATTGTCCTGCAGCGCATCGGCGAGCTGCCGGTCGCCGTCGCGCAAGTGCCGGACCCAGACCGACGTGTCGGCGAGGATCACGGGCGGCGGCGGGGCGCGGCCTCGAGCGCAGGCTCTGATCCAGCCAGCAGCGCCAGCCGGCGCGCGCTTTCCAGGGCAATCAACGCATCAAGCGCCCGGTGCAGCAGTACGCTGCGCTCCACTTCGCCGGAGAGCGCCATAGCGCGCGCCAGCCGTTCGTCATCCAGAGTAACGGTCGTCCGCATGTCGACCTCCTACACCTAAAATCGCATCATTCGATGTCTATTTCAATGTCTGGAGATCAGGGTAGTGGGTCATTGTGAAGTTTTGCCGCTCACCCTGAGCTTGACGAAGGGCGAGCGGCTCGTGGTTCGTCCAAGCTCACCACGAGCGGTTTACTCACAATGACCCACTACCAGATCAGGCAATCCGCGGCGTCGTGTCGGTCGACAGGGTGAAGATGTCCGGCCGGGCGTAATGGCCGACCACGTCGAAATCGAACGCTGCGCGGGTCACGTCGTCGAGGTCGATCTCGGCGCACACCAGTCCCGGTTCCCCGAACAGCGGCCCGGCCAGCACGGTGCCCAGCGGCCCGACGATCGCACTGCCGCCACGAATGAGCACGGTCTGCGGCGCATCGCCCTGGATCGCAGCGTAGGCCACATCGTCCGCCACGTCGGCGCGGGTCATGTACTGACAGGCGCTGACGACGAAGCAGCGCCCTCCAGCGCGATGGTCTGCAGGGTCGGCAGCCAGACGTCGCGGTCATCGACGGTCGGCGCGACGTGCAGCACCGGGCGCTGCCCATAGAGATGGACCCGCAGCAGCGGCATGTAATTCTCCCAGCAGATGGCGCTGGAGACAGGCCCGAGCGGGGTCTGCGCCACCTGGAGCGTCGCCCCGTCGCCCTGGCCCCAGATCAGCCGCTCCATCGCCGTCGGCATCAGTTTGCGCCGCCAGGCGAGCACCGCGCCATCCGGCCCGAGGGTGGCGCTGACGCAGTAAAGCGTCTGGCCCAGCCGTTCGATCACGCCGGTGACCACGGTGATCCCGGCGTCGGCGACCAGCGCCCGGATGCGCGCAAACGCGGGACCATCGCGCTCATAGGCGGCCTCGGCGTAGCGGCGGAACAGCTCGCGCCCTCCGGGCTGCGCGAGCCGACCCGCGCGCCGAAATCGACGCCCTTGGGGTAGCCGCCCAGAAACGCCTCCGGGAACACGGCAAGCGACACCCCGCCGCCCTCGCCTGCTGGAGCCAGTGGGCGAAGCGCGCCTCGGTCCCGGCGGCGTCGAACAGCCGGGGAGCAGCCTGGATGGCGGCGATAGGGTGGATGCGCGGCATGGCGGCGGCCTTTCGGGAAGGATCGGACTTGGCAGACAGGGTGAATCAGGATGGCAATGTCATACCTTCTTCCTGGGCTGCCGCAGCAACTCCTCCATTTCCAGGATGATGCGCCGGCCTTTTTCGCATCCCCGTGACATCCTCGGGGTCGGCCTCGAACAGGGCGCGCATCCGGTCGGACATTTCCCGCAGCGCCAGATATCTCTCCTCCCCGAGGCGTTTTCTCAGTCGCGATAGACCCTCGTTCAGCTCAATGAATGCAGTATCAATAGTATATGTGGGAAAATATCCAGTTTTATCGATAAAAGTCGGTGAAGATAGCATCATAAAACCAAGATGATCATTGAGATCACCTTTGGTCTTCGGGATCGTCAGCACATATTCTGTTACCACTTTCATCCCTCCATCATCGCGTGATCAGATAGGTGTTATCCGGTGGGTACTACTGTCGTTGGAGAAGGTTCATGCGCGTAATCCGGTTAAGACCGGGGCTTCTTGGCTGCCGCAGCAACTCCTGCATTTCCAGGATGATAAGTTGTCCCTGCGTTGTCTCGCCCGTGACATCCTCGGGGTCGGCCTCGAACAGGGCGCGCATCCGGTCAGACATTTCCCGCAGCGCCAGATATCTCTCCTCCCTAGCCGCTTTCTCTGCAGAGCAAGGCCCTGGTTCAGCTCTGAAAAGGTAAGCTCAAGATTATACCAGGGGAAATAGCCGGTCTTATCGACAAAGGTCGGCGAAGACAGCATCATAGAACCCAGGATGTCCATGAGGTCACCTTTTGTCTGCGGGATTGTCGGCACATATCTTGACATCATATCGCCCTACCTTCTGCTAGCGTGTGATCAGATAAGTATTATCTGGGCCTATCTGCGCAGGCCTGACAATGATTACCGCATCCGGCCTCGAGTCGGCAGAGAAAAACCCTGGATTTGCGGCGATGCGCGCAGTTTTCTCATCAAGGTCCAATCGAAAGAAACTCTGCCGACTCTGGCATCGGGAATCCTATACGTCACGTCCGAGGCAGAGCGGTCATAATCGCGATTGTTGATGGTCACATTCTGCCCACGACCCCAGTTTAAACGGTACGTATTGAAGTGTATCTGTAAATTGCGACGCACCTGTTGGTCCACAAAGTTGCCGATCGCCTCATTCTGGGACAAGCGCGGCTTCAGTACTCCGTTGTTATAGCGGCGCACGCCTTCCGCATACGCCACATCGACACTTTTCTGAAGGAAGCGCAGCGTCTCCACCTGCAGTGCGTCCGGATTGCCGCGTTCGGTGTACAGGGCCGCAGCCCGGATCATCCGCAGGTCGTTCAGTTCCTGCGCGCGCCCTTCGGTGGTCAACGGTGAACCCAGGGACGGGTAGGTATAGTCGGGATATATCTCCTGAATATCCACGATCAGCTGGGCGCGCGCCGCCGTATAGCGCCTCGACCGCCGCCGCCGCCGGGCCGCTGAGGTCGAGGAAACTATCAGCAGGTGCCAGCATGGCACCGAGCGGGAATTCGCCAGTCCGGGGAATATTTGCGCCAGTGTCGGGGCGGCTCCAGCGGCGGCCCGCCATTGTCGCCGCGCCGCGCCGGACCGCGGGGTGGGGGTAGCCGCACCTGCGCCAGCTGGTCGCCCGGGCGCGCGCCGAGGCCATCCGTGACATCCAAGAGGGCTGGAGCGCCGGGATCGAGCGTAGCCCTGAGGCGGATGAAGCGCACAGTGCAGCGGCAGTTTGCCGTCTCCGCCAGGCTTGCATCCGGGTCGCAGGGCAGGAACAGGCGGTCTGCACCAAGGCTGAAGGCGCTGCCGATCGGCTGGATTTGTCCGTGTGCGGCGCGATGGCTCGCCCGGGTCCGCTCGTCGGGAGAGGCGATCCATATTTTGTGGGTCTGCCCCTGCGCCCGCGCCTGTCGGTATTCGTCGAACAGCCGGGCGTACCGTGCCGCCCGCGCCTCGGTGACGCCCTTGGTCAGAAGCGGGGCGGCTGACCCGATGGCGGCAATGCCGCTCTCAACGCTGCGGCCGCCAGGGCGACGCATCCAGTCCGCGAAGGTCGCATACATCGCTCATGACCCATCTGGTGAGGAGATGGGTTTTATTTATCCTATTTGGTTATTTTTGTCAAGATAAAAGCCCCACAACCAGCCTTTATGGTACATCCTCACTCGGTTTCCGGCCTGCCGAAGCTGCGGCGCGCCCGCGCGATGACGGGTATGAGTCAAACGCCCGGCACTCTGGTAAAATAGGCGTTACCCCCAAACAGGGCGGGCTCCCGACCAAAGAAAAGCCGCCCCGCAAGAGGACGGCTTTTCCCATCGCTTTACGCCAGCGGGCGAACCCCGCCGGTTTACTGCTTAGTGCTGGCCTTCGGCCGGAGCGGCGGCTGCATCAGCAGCGCCGGCAGCGGCATCGGCAGCGCCGGCAGCGGCTTCAGCAGCTGCGTCGGCAGCGCCAGCAGCGGCATCGGCAGCGCCGGCAGCAGCGTCAACAGCCGCGTCCGTGCCTTCAGCAACAGCGCCAGCAGCGTCAGTCGCTGCGTCGGTTGCCGGAGCGGCAGCTTCAGCTGCAGCGTCGGCAGCCGGAGCTGCTTCTTCAGCGGCCTTTTCACCCGCACCGCCACAAGCCGCCAGAGCGACCGCAGCGCCGGCCACGATAGCCGCTTGTTTCAGTTTGAGCAGAAGATCACCCATGTGAGACTCCATTCTTATCGTCCAAAGATTTGGTTAGCTGCTTACCCCAAACCGTTGTGCACATTAGCGGTAATGATTCCGCTTCACAAGCGGCTTGTGGGCGTGTGCACCACCCCATGCCGACCAGGGATCGAAATAAAAAGCCTGTATTTATATGAGGATGACAGGCATTTGAGGAATAAACCACACAGCATGAACGACCCTGAGGAGGCGGGCACGGAAAAATGTTGCACGAAATTCTACTTTTCCAGTTTGGCGAAAACGCGCTGAAACATGCTTCAAACGCAGCCCATCGAGGTTAAACGTTAATGACTTGGTAGCTATGTTTTGCCATCACGAACGAAAGATCTGTTGAGCGAGTCCATGACCATACGCCAGTTTTCTGACGCCATATTCTTTTGGCCGCCGTGACTGTCGGGCTTGCGGTGCTCGCCATCGGGCGTTTGTGGTATTCACTGCCCACGGCCTTTCTGGTCGGCGGGCTTGCCGTTTGGGTTGTGTTGTGCGCTCTCGTCGGTAAAATAATCTTAAATAAAAGACACCGCGACGAATCGATCACTGATGACAATCTCCCCGGCGACAATCTTAACCTGGAGGCCGTTGTTGCAACTTTGATCGAGGAGATCGCGTCCCTGCGCCAATCTATAGACGGGATTCGCGATGAAATTAGAGTTTATATCGAAGAGCAAGTAAATAATACTGAAATTGCGACCACAAAAAGCTTCATGATGAACATTATTATACTGAAGATACTTACAAGCCATACGATCCGCCCATAAAGCGGGACGCGGACATCGCACCGATCGTCCTGGATGCGACAATAAAGCGCGCCTTGCGTGACAATCGGGTCGACCTGTATTTGCAGCCGGTGGTGAAACTGCCGAGCCGCCGTATTGTCCTTTATGAAGGGCTGGCGCGTATACGGGACGACCATGGCGATGTCCTGTCGCCCGCGGCTTTCGCGTCCGCGCTCGCCGATGGGCCGCTGGCGACGGCGCTGGACAGCCTGCTGTTCGTGCGCGCCGCAGGGCTGATGCGCCAACTGGAAGCAAAGCGCCCTGACTTGCAGATTTTCTGCAACCTCTCACGCGCGGCTTTGCTGGACGCCGGTTTTATCGGCGGCCTGGTGCAGTTCCTCACCGACCAGCGGGAGCGGGCCGCAAAGCTGGTGTTCGAGATCGCTGCACGCGACTTCCTGACCCTGCCAGAACATGCGCTCGATCGTTTGAGCCGCCTGGTGCGCCTGGGGTGTCAACTCTCCGTCGATCAGATCGACAGCCTGGATATCCGGCCGGCGGTTCTGGCGCGCGCTCAGGTCGGCTTCGTGAAAATCTCCGCAACCGTACTGGCCGCCAACCGCTCGCTGACCGAGTCCGCACGGTTCAAGTCCGAACTGGATCGCTTTGGCATCCAGATCATCGCGACGCACATCGAGGATGAGCGGACCGTGATCGACGTTCTCGAACTCGGGATCGAGTATGGTCAAGGCTACCTGTTCGGTGCGCCCCGTCAGGCGCGGATCGATAATGCCAAGACGGCGGCGGCCTGAGCTCGCGCGTGTTCAGCTTCTGAAATTTACATGAGATCAGGCGACATTCATGAGCTTCTGAACCGGGCGGTTGTCGAGAAAGCTCAGGAAATCCTGGCCGTTCAGCGGAATCGAGATGAAATAACCCTGCGCGATGTCCGTAAAAGCTGCCGCAGCCTGTTGTAGTGGTCCCGCGTTTCCACGCCTTCAGCGACCACGCGCATGCCAAGATTATGCGCGAGATCGACCGTGGAGCGGACGATGACGTCGGACGCGGGGTTCGCCAGCATATCCAGCACGAAGCTGCGATCGATCTTCAGCTCGCGGATCGGCAGCGATTGCAGCGCAGACAAGGATGAGTAGCCCGTCCGTAATCGTCGATCGCCAGTTCGAAACCGGCATCGGCAAGATGATAGGCATTTTGCGGGCGGTCAGCGGGTCGAGAACAATTGCGCTTTCGGTAATCTCGATGATGATGCGCGGTGGATCGAGATTGTAGCTGCGCGCGATCGAGGCGAGCAATTGCGGGATCGACTCATCGTGGAGCATTCGGGCCGAGAGATTGACGGCGAGCGAGAGATCGAACCCGCCGACGCTCCAGCGCGCAAGCTCGCGCAGCGCCGCCTCGAACGTCCAGCGGGTCAACTCCGTGATCGCGCCAGTCTGCTCCGCGTGCTGGACGAACTCGTCGGGCGGCACCAGGCCCAGATGCGGGTGCCGCCAGCGGCACAGGGCCTCCACGCCGCAGATCATCTGACTTTTAGGTCGATCTTGGGCTGATAGACCATCGAGAGCTGTTCATCGTCGCTGATTGCGTTGCGAAGCTCCGTCGAGAGGCGCAACCTGCGGACGCTGTTCGAATCCTTGCTGGAATCGTAGACGATAATGCGCTCCGAGCCGCCTTTCGCGGCATACATGGCGACATCGGCGCATTGCATCAGACGGTGCGGGTCTTCCGTGTGGATCGGGAAGAACGCAACCCCGATCGAGCAGTTGACATGAAGCTGCAGATTCTCCTGCACTTCGAAGGGCTTCTCGAAAACGGCCAGGACTCTTTCAGCAAGCTCGATACCAAACGCCTCAGTCTCGATGTTCGGCAGCAGGATCGCAAACTCGTCGCCACCCAGACGAGCCACGGTATCGGTTGCCCGAACCGGCAGCAGCAGGCGCTTGGCTAAATCTCTCAGCAAAAGATCGCCAATGTGGTGGCCAAGGGTATCATTGATCTGCTTGAAGCGATCAAGGTCGAGCAGAAACAGGGCAACCATTTGACCGTTTCGCCGGGCTGATGAAATCGCCTGCTGCATTCTGTCTTTCAGGAGCGTGCGGTTGGGCAGCCCGGTCAAGGCGTCGTGCAGCGCCTGATGTTCAAGAATGGCCTGATTCTGACGCAGCTCCGTGATGTCGCGGACGATCAAGACATAGCTGGGCTTTTCGGACGACGCGATCTGCGAAATGCAGATATCGATCGGAAAGGGCTGCTCGTCGATCCGGCGTGCCGTGGTTTCATGGTGGCCGCGCCCGACGGCATAGGTGACCGAGTGCGGATCCACCAGGTTGCGATAGCTTGGGACGATATCGACGATTTCTCCGTTCAGAAGGTCGCGCAACTGGCGCTGGAAGATCCGGCAGGCGGCGGCGTTCGCCGTCTGAACGATGCCGTTTTCATCGACGGTGATGATGCCGTCGAACGAGTCCTCGACGATCCGATGCATGAGCGCATCGATCTGTTCGAGTCGCAAGGTCTGCTCGCGCGCCGTCAAGGCGACGGCCTGATTTCGTTGCTCGCGCAAACGCTGTGCATACTGGAGCATTGCGGACAGCGGCTTGCGTGCGTCGGATCGCCAGTTCTTCATCGGCCCGGATGCGTTTCCTCTTGCGTCGACGCAGAGTAGACTCGAGCCGCAAAAACCTGTTAACACATGCGCGTCTCTGTGATGGACAATGCTCCGAACGCGTCCGGCCAGGCTGAAAGCAAGGCGGCGTCCACTTGCGTGAGGGTCGATGCCCGACCGAGCGCTGCCAGGCTGGTGACGCCATAGTCCCGCACGCCGCACGGAACGATGGCATCGTAGGCCGAGAGATCCGGGTCGACATTCAGCGCGATGCCATGCATGGCGACCCCATGGCGCACCGCGATGCCGATGGCGGCGATCTTGGCCTCTCCACCCGGCGCATCGGGAACCCAGACGCCAACGCGCCCGCACCGCCGAACCGCCTCTACCCCGAGTGCTTGCAGGGCATTGATCAGCCAGGTCTCGAGGCCGGCGACATAGTCCCGCACGCTCAGCCCGCGCGCGCGCAGATCCATCAGAATATAGGCAATCCGCTGGCCTGGCCCGTGGTAGGTGATCTGGCCGCCGCGTCGCGTGCGAAAAACCGGGATTACGGGTGATTCGACGAAATCAGCCGCCGGGCGCTTGTTCCGCTGGTGAACAGCGGGGATGCTCGAGCAGCCACAGCAGTTCCTTCGCTTCGCCGCGCCATATGGCTTCGGCCAGCCGGTCCATCCGGTCTTCTGCCGCACGATACTCGACCCGCGAAGATGCGGTTTCGACCGCAATCGGCTGCCGCGGCTGCATCGTTAACCCTGCCATAACCCGTCTCCGTCGATAACGCATTCAAGACAAGGATTCCGAATGAGCGTATTCGACAAGATTGAAGTGGAAGTCTCCGTCGTGATCGGACGGACGCATATGCCGGTTCGGCATCTCCTCAAGATGGGCCGCGGTGCTGTGATCGATCTGGACGCCAAGCACCAGGACCCTGTGTGGATTTACGCCAACCAGGAATTGATTGCACGCGGGGAGATCGTGCTGGTCGGCGACCGCATCGGCGTGACCGTCACGGAGCGCGTGCGTCGCGCCGAGTAGAGCGGAACCTTAATAAAACTGTCACCCTATCCGGCATCGACTTCACGCGCCCGCGAAACTAGAGAAGCGGGCGCGAGGTGATGGAACATGCCGTTTTTCGAAACAATCTCAAAACTCTGGCCGATTATTCCGCGAATGGCGTGTCTTGTCTCGGCGTGCGCGATGCTGGCGGCGTGCGGAGAGGAGGCGACGGGGCCGGGGAGTTCAGAAAACAATCCCGATAACGTTGTTCTGATCGTGGTCTCGAACCTCAGCCCGGCGGATATCGACACGCCGTCCACAGATGAAGCACCAACCCCGAACATCGACGTTCTGGCGGCGCAGGGTGTGCGTTTTCTCAACGCCTACACCAGTGCATCGGTCAGCGTACCGGCGCGCATGAGCCTATACACTGGGCGCACGCCCGCACAGCTTGGCTTCGAATACGATATGCCGACCACGGACACCATCGGTGTCGACCTGACGCGCGGCCAGACCCTCCTGCCCGGCATGCTCAAGCAGTCCGGCTATGTGACTGGTTTCGTCGGCGCATGGGGTCTGGGCGGCGTTGGCGGGCAGGGCGGTGATTATCCGGGCCGGCAGGGCTTCGATGAAGTGTACGCCGTGATTCCCCGGTGGCACCCTACGGCGACGACGCGCCGGCCGAGTGGCAGTTCATCCCGACCACGAACTTCCAGCAGCCGCCGGTGCGAAAGGAAGAAAGCCGGATCCTGACCGGCAGCGCCGCAAAGCCTGCGAAGAACGCTGAGTATGCAATCCTGGGTTTTGCCCAGCAGGCGGTCGATTTCATTGACCGGCATCAGAAAGAGACTTTTTCCTCACTGTTTCCCTTCCCGGAATCGATGAGCGCTGCAGCGCCGAAAGACTATTGGGATCGTTTTGCCGGCATTGCCGACCCGAACATGCGCATGCGCGCCGCCATGATCGCGGCGCTGGACGACGCCGTCGGCAATATTGTGCGCAGCCTCGACAACCGCGGGCTGGCGGAAAAGACCCTGATCGTCCTGACATCCTTCGCTGGCTGCAACGCCGAGGTTGGGCTCTGCCAGTGCGGAACGCTGCGCAGCGGTGCCGTCTCGCTGTACGAGGGCGGCCTGCGCGTGCCGCTGATCATGCGCTATCCCAGACGGTACAAGCCGCGCACGCAGTTCACGCCGCCTGTCGTCGCCAGTGACCTGGTGCCGACGATCCTGAATGATGTGGGGCCAAGCGCCCGCTTGGGACCGTCATCGACGGCGTCGCGCTCTCCGATTACATCACGGGTGCAAAGCCGGGCGCGCCGCACGAAGCCCTCGCCTGGAGCCGCAAACCGGCCAGCGCCATGCGGCTTGGCGATTACAAGGTCGTGAACGATCCGGACAAATACCCGTCGCTCGAAATCTACGACCTCGTCGACGATCCGGCCGAACAGAACAATCTGGCCGAGGCCAGGCCGGAGCTCGCCCGGAACTCTCCGCGCGGCTGAAGATCGAAACCGCAAGCGGCACCGAACCGCGCTGGCTGTCGAAGGGCCAGGTCAACCTGACCGGATGCGGCGAAAACCTCAGCATCTACAAGTGAGGCCGCTTGTGCACCGCGTGCTGTTCGTGTGCCTGGGGAACATTTGCCGCTCGCCGCTGGCTGAGGGCGTAT
This sequence comes from Hankyongella ginsenosidimutans, assembly GCF_005144965.1. GTDB lineage: Bacteria > Pseudomonadota > Alphaproteobacteria > Sphingomonadales > Sphingomonadaceae > Hankyongella > Hankyongella ginsenosidimutans. Next base: position 1,286,528 of record NZ_CP039704.1, on the reverse strand, counting down.
TCGCCGCCGTGGCGCAGGCCCACGGACTGACGGTGCATGCGGACTCCGCCGGCACTGGCGGGTGGCATGTCGGGCGTCCGCCGGATCGTCGCTCCCAGCAAATCGCGGAACGCCATGGCTTGGACATCGGCCGGCAGCGCGCGCGACAGATCGAAGCGGCGGATTTCACACGCTTCGACATGATCCTGGCGATGGATGAGGATAACCTCAGGGAATTGGAGTGCAGGAAGCCTGCGCCCGGTTCGCGGCATCTGGGCCTGTTCCTGGACTTTGCGCCGGAGCTCGGCCTGCGCAGCGTGCCGGACCCTTATTACGGCGATCTGGCGGATTTCGAGCACACCTACCGGCTGGTACATGCAGCGAGTGAAGGGCTGGCCCGGCGACTTGCCGGCCTGTGATGTATGGCGGGGCGGCTCCATGGCCGCCCCTCTACCGATACAGACCGTCGTCTTCCTCCCAACCCGCGAATTCAGTTCTTCGACTTGTCGACCAGTTTGTTCTTGGCGATCCAGGGCATCATGGCGCGCAGGCGGCCGCCGACCTCCTCGATGCCATGTTGGCTCTGCAACTGGCGGCGCGCTTTCAGCACCGGGTTGCCGGTCTTGTTGTCGAGCATGAAATTCTGGACGAAGCGCCCCTGCTGGATATCCGCGAGGACGCGGCGCATTTCCGCCTTGGTCTCGTCGGTCACGATGCGCGGGCCGGTGACATAGTCGCCATACTCCGCCGTGTTGGAGATGGAATAGCGCATGTTGGCGATGCCGCCCTCGTAGATGAGATCCACGATCAGCTTCACTTCGTGCAGACACTCGAAATAGGCCATCTCCGGCGGGTAGCCGGCCTCGACCAGCGTCTCGAACCCGGCCATGATGAGCTGGCTCAGGCCGCCGCAGAGCACGACCTGCTCCCCGAACAGATCGGTCTCGCACTCGTCCTTGAAGGTGGTGGCGATGATGCCGGCGCGGCCGCCGCCGATCGCCGAGGCATAGGACAGTGCGATATCCTGCGTATTGCCGGAGGCATCCTGCGCGATCGCCATCAGGCAGGGGACGCCGCCGCCGCGCTGATACTCCGAGCGGACGGTGTGGCCCGGACCCTTGGGCGCGACCATGAACACATCGATGTCGGCGCGCGGTTCGATCAGGCGGAAGTGGATGTTGAGACCATGCGCGAAGGCCAGCGCCGTCCCGGGACGCATGTTGGGCTGGAGATCGTTCGCCCAGATTTCGGCCTGGTATTCGTCGGGAGCCAGCATCATGACGATGTCGGCCCAGGCGGCGCCCTCGGCGGCGGTCATCACCTTGAAGCCGGCAGCCTCGGCCTTAGTCGCGGTCGCCGAACCCGGACGCAGCGCGACCGCGACCTCGGCGACGCCTGAATCGCGCAGGTTGGCGGCGTGGGCGTGGCCCTGGCTGCCGTAGCCGATGATGACGACGCGCTTGCCCTTGACCAGGTTCACATCGGCGTCGGCATCGTAATAAACACGCATGGTCAGTCCTTCTTTGCTTCGTCTTGAAAAGGGGTGTGCGGGGCGTCGCCTGTGCCGCGCAGCAGGGCGGCAACGCCGGTGCGCGCGACATCGCGCAGGCCAAGGTCGCGCATGAGTTCGATGAAGGTATCGATCTTGTCGGTCGCGCCCGTGACCTCGAACACGAAAGAGCGGGTGGTCGCATCGACCACGCGCGCGCGGTAAACGTCGGCCAGCCGCAGAGCCTCGACACGGGCGTCGCCTTGCCCGACAACGCGCACCAGCGCCAGTTCGCGCTCGACCGCCGGCCCCTCGACCGTCAGGTCGGTCACGGAATGCACCGGCACCAGCCGCTCGAGCAGGGCCTTGATCTGTTCGATGATGGAAGGCGGCCCCGAAGTGACGATGGTGATGCGCGAGACGGCATGGTCCTGCGTGACGTCGGCCACCGTCAGGCTATCGATGTTGTAGCCGCGTGCGGAGAACAGGCCGACGATCCGGGCCAGCACGCCGGCTTCGTTGTCGACGGTCAGGCTGAGCGTGTGGCGCTCAGAGGCGGGAAGATGGCGCATCGGGTCAGACCAGGGCTTCGGCGTCAGCGTCGAGTTCGCCGGCGACCTGCTCCGGTCCCAGCAGCATATCCCAGTGCGCCGCACCGGACGGGATCATCGGGAAGCAGTTTTCCAGCTTGGCGACCCGGCAATCGACCATCACCGGGCCGTCGACCGCAAGCATGGCGGCGATGCCGTCGTCCAGCTGGTCCGCAGTCTCGATACGCAGCCCGGTCCAGCCATAGGCTTCAGCGAGTTTCACGAAATCCGGCAGCGCCTCCGAATAGCTCTCGGAATGGCGGCCCTCGTAGGTCAGGTCCTGCCACTGGCGGACCATCCCCATATACTCGTTGTTGAGGATAAACACCTTGACCGGCAGGCGATACTGCACGGCGGTGCTCATCTCCTGGATGTTCATCAGGATCGAGGCCTCGCCGGCGATGTCGATCACCAGCGCATCGGGATTGCCAAGCTGGCGCCGATGGCGGCCGGCAGGCCGTAGCCCATGGTCCCCAGCCCTCCCGAGGTCAGCCACTTGTTCGGCATCTCGAAGCCGAAATGCTGGGCGGCCCACATCTGGTGCTGGCCGACCTCCGTGGTGATGATCGGCGCGCGCGCGGCAGTTGCGGCGAACAGCCGGTTGACGGCGTGCTGCGGCAGGATCATCGGCCCGCTCTGCCGGTATGCCAGGCAGCGCCGCGAGCGCCAGCCCTCGATTTTCGCCCACCAGTCGGCGAGATCGGCCGCGCGCTGGCCGGAACCGCGCCAGACGTCGATCATATCCGCCAGCACCGAACCGACATCGCCGACGATGCCGATGTCGACCGTCACCACCTTGTTGATGGAGGAGCGGTCGATGTCGACGTGGATCTTGCGCGAGTGCGGGGAGAAGGCATCCAGCCGGCCTGTGACCCGGTCATCGAAGCGCGCCCCAGGCAGACCATGACGTCGCACTCATGCATGGCCAGATTGGCCTCATAGGTGCCGTGCATGCCCAGCATGCCGAGGAACTGCGGGTGCGAGGCCGGAAAAGCGCCCAGCCCCATCAGGGTCGAGGTGACGGGTGCTCCTACAAGAGCCTGAAATTCCTGCAGAAGACGGCTCGCCTGCGGGCCGGAATTGATGATGCCGCCGCCGGTGTAGAGGATCGGGCGGCGCGCTGCTGCAATCAGCGCCACCGCCTGCTCGATTGCGGCGATCTCGCCCCTGGTCTGCGGCTGGTAGGACCGGCGCTGCGGCATCCCCGGGCGCGCCAGCCGGGTTTTCGCCACCTGAACGTCTTTCGGGATATCGACCACAACCGGCCCCGGGCGGCCATGCGTGGCGATGTAGAACGCCTCATGCAGGGTCTCGCACAGGCGCGCTGGGTCCTTCACCAGGTAATTGTGCTTGGAGCAGTGGCGCGTGATGCCGACGGTGTCGCACTCCTGGAAGGCATCCGTGCCGATCAGGTGGGTCGGCACCTGCCCCGTGATGACGACGATGGGGATCGAGTCCAGCAGGGCGTCGGTGATGCCGGTGACGGCGTTGGTCGCGCCGGGGCCGGAGGTGACAAGCACCACGCCGGGCTTGCCGGTCGAACGCGCATAGCCTTCAGCGGCATGGGCTGCACCCTGCTCATGGCGCACCAGGATGTGGCGGATACGGCTCTGCTTGAACAGCGCATCGTAAATCGGCAGCACCGCGCCACCCGGATATCCGAAAACGACCTCCACGCCGAGGTCCGTCAGCGTCTGAATCAGCGCTTCGGCGCCGGTCATCTCCTGGGCGGGGCTTGCATGGGTCACGTGTGGTCTCTCGAAGCGTTTGGCTCGCGGCGGATACTGCAGCGCCTCGCTAATGTTCTAATGTTTCAATGTCAACCCATGTTTCTGCAATAAACTTGCTATATCGCACGACTCTGCGCCGCTTCGATCCCCTACCCACGGCGTCCAGTCGGAGAATTGGTTGCGAAGCCACGTATATTGCCGCTTGGCGTAGCGCCGTGTCTGCTGCGCTGCGGCGTCGATCGCCTCGTCCAGGCTGCAGTCGCCGGCAAGGTGCATTCCCAGCTCCGCGACGCCGACCGCCTTCATGACCGGTAGGTCCGGCGCGAGTCGCCGCGCAAGCAACCGCTCAACCTCCCCAAGCGCGCCCTGATCGATCATGTGATGGAAGCGCGCGAGGCAGCGTTCGTAGAGCGCCGTCCGCTCCGGCAGGATCGCAAGACGCAACCACGGCCCAGCATCTCCTCGCATCGCCAGGCCCGCAGTCTGGGCTTCCTGCTGGAAGTGGCGCAGCGGACGACCCGTGGCCACCAGAACCTCAAGCGCCCGGGCAACACGCTGTCGGTCCCCGGGTTCAGGCGATCCGCCCCTCCGGGTCAAGTCGCTGGAGTTCGGCATGCAGCGCCTCCGGGCCTTCGACATCCATGCGGTCCCGAACCTCGGCGCGGATCGCGGGCGGAATATCCGGCACGACGGCAATTCCCTCGATCAGGGTGCGCAAGTAAAGGCCGGTGCCGCCGACGACGATCGGCACACAGCCCACGCGCCAGGCGGCCTCCAGAGCCTGCATGGCGTCCGCCGCCCAGTCCGCCGCCGAGCAGGAGTCGGCACCATCGCGATAGCCGTACAGGCGGTGCGGTACCGCTGCTTCATCGGCCTCCGACGGGCGGGCGCTCAGAATGCGCAGGTCGCGATAGACCTGCAGCGCATCGGCGTTGACGATAATGCCGTCGAGCAGGCGCGCCATGCGGAGCGCCAGCGCGGACTTGCCGCTGGCGGTTGGCCCAGCCATAAGCACTACGGGCTTTTCTGCAGGCATTCCCATGACTCTGACCCTTTCCATAGCGACACTCGTCGCGCCACGCCAGTCGCCGGCAGTGCTCGCCAGCGCCCTTGATGCCGCGCGCCGCGCGCTGGATGCGGCAGGCGCACCCTATACGCCCGGGGAGACCCACGATGCGCGCGCCGTCGCGCTGCGCCTTGGCGGGTTGCGCCCGGCGGATGCCCGTGCGCTGCTGGAGCCGGTTGTCGCCGACCTGCCGGTTGACCTGATCGTGGCACCCGTCGCGCGCTGCCGCCTCTTCATCGCCGACATGGACTCGACCATGATTACCGTCGAATGCATCGACGAGCTTGCGGATTTCGTCGGCAAGAAGGCGCAGGTGTCCGCCGTGACCGAGGCCGCCATGCGCGGCGAGCTGGATTTCGAACAAGCGCTTGATGCCCGTGTCGCCCTGCTCGCAGGGTTGCCTGAAGCGGCACTGCACGCCTGCTACGACCAGCGGGTCGCACCGAACCTGACGCCGGGCGGACGAGGCCTCATCCAGGCGCTGAATGCCGACGGCGCGCGCACGGTGCTGGTCTCCGGCGGGTTTACATTTTCGTGGACCGCGTGGCGGCGGCACTTGGTTTTCAGCATGCGCAGGCGAACGTGCTGGAGCTTGCGGGCGGGGCGTTGACCGGGCGTGTGCTGCGCCCGATCGTCACGGCGGCGGTCAAGCGCGCGGCGCTGCTCGCGCACGCAGCAGAACTGGGCTGCGCGCTGGAAGACACGGTCGCGATCGGCGACGGCGCAAACGACATTCCGATGATCGAGGCAGCAGGGCTCGGCATCGCCTATCACGCCAAACCAAAGACGATTGCCGCAGCCGACGCCGCCATCCGCCACGGTGACCTGAGCACCGTGCACTATGCGCTGGGGTTGGGAACCAACCGTGGCGATCCGGTCTGAAGGTTCTGGACTGCCGCCTTGGCCTGGCAGGTCTTCTGCGAGTCCGTCTGATGCGACAGCGTCTAGAGCGATTTCAAGCAGATGGGCTCATCTGTCGGTTAAGAAATCTCGGCAAAACAATAAGCTAGAGCGGCGATCTGATTCCGTCAGATCGAAAGCCGCTCTAGCCCAGCGCGCGTTTGAGCAGTACCGGGGCGATACGCTGGCGCAGGGTCCTGAGCGCTGAACTGTTGGCGCGCGCCAGCCGCAATGCCGCCGGCAGCGCCAATGGGTTGCGCAGGAGCGCGCGGGCCGCGACCTGCGTGTCGATGCCGCCGTCCGGTGTCACGCTGGCGATCGCCCAATCGGGCAGCGCGGTCCCGGCATCGTCCGCGACCGCCCGCAACACCATCCAGGGAACACCGAGCGCCATCGCCGCGCGCGCCACGCCGTGGCTCTCCATGTCGACGAAGGCGCAGAACTGCTCTGCGAGCATACGCTTGGCGGCAACACTGGCGACTGCGACATCCGATCCGTAGCTGCGCGGAAACAGGCGCAGGCCCGGCACATCCGCAAGTCCTGCGGTCTCTGTGCGATAGGTCGCACCGTCCGCCGTCGCCAAGGCCTGGGCGGAGACCAGATCGCCCGGCTTCAGGTCCGGATCCAGGGCGCCGGCCAGTCCAGAGCTCACGAGCAGCCGGGCGCCAAGCCCGACGAGGTCGCGCGCCAGCGCCTCCGCCCTGGCGGGCGATGCCGCTGCCACCCGCACGGCGACATGGCTGCCAAGGTCGCCAAGTGCCGCAGCCTCCGACTTCAAGCCGACGATAACGCCGATCATGCGTTGCTACATCCCATGCGGGACACGACGCGTGTTGCTTTTGGTCAGGTTCTCATAGCGGGCCACCGCCCACAGCGGGAAGTAGGCCGCGTACCCATGGTATTTCAGGTAGAAGACACGCGGGAACCCGGTGCCGGTGTACAGGTCCTCCTGCCAGCGCGCGCCGTCACGCGGGGCCTGCTCCAGCCATTGGACGCCGCGCGCAGTCGCCGGGCTGTCGACCTGCCCTGCCGCCATCAGGCCCATCACCGCCCAGGCGGTCTGCGATGGCGTCGACTCCTTGGCCTCGCCCTTGCGCGCCGGATCGTACGTCGCCAGGTCCTCGCCCCAGCCGCCGTCATCGCGCTGCTGGCCGGCCAGCCAGGAGGCAGCGCGGGCGACAGCACCGTCTTCCGGCCCCAGACCGGCGGCGTTCAGCGCACACAGCACGGACCAGGTGCCGTAGATGTAGTTGGCGCCCCAGCGGCCGAACCAGCTGCCATCCGGCTCCTGCTCGCGCTTCAGATATTCGACGGCCTTGCGGATCGATTCCTGGACGATGGGGTCACGCCGGTCGGGGTCGAACTCGGCAAGGAAGGAAATGCAGCGCGCGGTCACGTCCGCCGTCGGCGGGTCGAGCAGCGCGCCATGGTCGGCAAATGGAATGGCGTTCAGATAATAATGTTCGTTCTCCGGGTCGAACGCGCCCCAGCCGCCGTTCGACGACTGCATGCCGATGATCCACTCCGCCGCACGCGCGACCGCCGTGTCGTAGGCTGGATCCCTGGCGCGGATCATGGCGATGGCGACGACGGCGGTATCGTCAACGTCGGGATAGTGGTTGTTCCAGTACTGGAAGGCCCATCCGCCCGGCCGCAGGTTCGGCCGGCGCACCGCCCAGTCGCCCTTGACCTCCAGGATCTGCCGGTCCTTCAGCCAGTCGAGCGCGCGTTTGACCGCGGGATCGACGCTATCATTGCTGGCCTCCAGCAGGGCGTGGGCGGCAAGCCCGGTGTCCCAGATCGGCGAAACGCAGGGCTGCACATAGGTTTCCGGCCCGTGCGCCTCGACCCGCTCCACCACCAGCAGTTCGATCGCATGCTTGGCGGTCACGAGGCGCGGGTCATCCTTGGCGAAGCCCAGCACGTCCATGGCCATCACGGCGTTGGCCATCGCGGGATAGATGGCGCCCAGGCCGTCTTCGCCGTTCAGCCGCTCGGTGAAAAGGCAACCGCAGCGTCGATCGCCTTCCGGCGCAGCCCTTTGGGGAACATCGGCTCGAGGAAGCGCAGCGCCTTGTCCAGCAGCAGGAAGGCGTCGCCGACCGCAGCGCCCGTCGGGTTGATGTTGTAGGGCCGGTGCTGTTCGGGCGGGGCGATGAACAGCTCCCGGATGTGCTGGCCGGTCGGGTTCTTGGCGCGCGCCTTCAGGGCGTAGAGCACCAGCAGCGGCGCGATCACCGTGCGCGACCAGTAGGCGACCTTCGACATGTGGAAGAAGAACCACTGCGGCAGCAGCATGATCTCGACCGGCATCACCGGCACGGCGCGCCAGGGAACCTCGCCGAACAATGCCAGGGCAAAGCGGGTGAACACATTGGCTTTCGCAGCGCCGCCCGGGCCAGCACCCAGGCACGCGCCGCTGCCATGTGGGGCATCGATCGGCTCGCCGATCAGCTTGAGCGCCCAGTAGGCCTTGATCGTTGCGGAAATATCCCCTCGCCGAGGTGGAACAGCGGCCAGGAGCCGTCCGGGTTCTGGATGCGGCGCAGGTAGACGGCGATGCTCTGTTCGCGCGCCAGGCCGGCCTCGCCGCCGCGCTCATCCAGGAAGTGCTTGAGCAGGATGTATTCCGCCGGAATGGTCGCGTCGGCTTCCAGTTCGAACACGAAATGCCCGTCCGGCTTCTGCAGGGCGGTCAGGCGGTCGCGTTGTTCGGCAATGAAATGTTCACGCAGCAGGGGATGCAGTCGCCATCTCTCGTCCGTTGCTTGACAAACCGCGACCCATAGCCGCGCTGCGCCGCAAAGGCAACCGGATGCGCGATCAGGTAGTGTCTCAGTTTGAAACCTCCCCGCTCACCCTGAGCTGGACGAAGGAGAGCGGCTCGTGGTTCTGTCCGAACTCACCACGAGCGGATTTTTCAAACTGAGACACTACCCGCGATCAGCGACGGCTAAGCTATGGTCTACTCCCGCACCCGGCGCAGGATCACATACCACGCCCCGGCACCGCCGTGGCGCGGATGCGCCGGGCGCAGGGCGGCGACGAACGGGCGTAGCGCCGGCGTCTCCAGCCACTGCGGCAGCGCGGCGCGCAGGATCCCTCCTGCTTTGGCCAGGGTGCGCCGGTCTTGCCCTTGCCGGTCACGACGAGCATGACCCGCGCCCGGTCGCGCGCTGCGCGCAGCAGGGCGCTGCTCAGCAGCTCGTAGGCCCGCTCCCGGCCGAAGCCGTGCAGGTCGACCACCCGGTCCACCTGCACCTGGCCGGTACGGATCTTGCGCTCCCACAGGCCATCGAGCGTCGCCGCCTCGGGTGCCATGCCGGTGCCGCCGGTCGGCTGCGGCAGCGCCGGGCCGGGGTCGCGCACGTCCGGGCGGATGCGCGGCAGGTGCGGCGCGACGCGCTGCTTGTCGAGCGGGTCGGTCAAAGCCGCCACCCGCGCCCAGAGGATTTCCTCGTCCGGGCGCAGGCGTCGGGTCATTGTCCAGTCATCAGGTCGCGGGCGAAAGCGACCGCCTGGGCGTCCGGGGACAGTCGCGCCGCTGCGCTCTTCGGGATCAGCAGGGTGGCAGCGCCACGCTGGCTGAGCGCGCCGGCGATGGTGCGTGCCCGTGCACCCGCCCCCAGAACAGGTCGAAGCGGTTCGGGCCCTTGATCGCGCCGCCGGTGTCCTGCGCGACCATCAACCGGGCGAGCGGGATGGCTTTCTTGACGTCGGCAGGGTCCGGATGCCGGGTATCGAGCCAGAGCGGCGCGCCTAGCGGCACGAACGCCGGGTCCGCCGCCACGGAGACCTCGCCGATCAACGGCACGCCGAGCGCGCCGATCGGGCCATCGAGCGCCGGGTCGAGCATGCGGAAGAACACGTAGGAGCGGTTTTCGCGCATCAGCGCCCGACCCTGATCGGGGTTAGCCTTCAGCCAGCGGATGATGCCATCCATGGTGGCCTCGCCGGGGCAAGCGCATTCAGTTCCCGCAGGCGCTTGCCGATGCCGACATAGGTCTGGCCGTTCTGCCCGTCATAGCCGATGCGCACCGTGCCGCCCTCCGGCAGGCGGATGCGGCCGGAGCCCTGAATCTGCAGGAAGAACGCCTCATGGGGGTCTGCGGCCCAGGCAAGTTCCAGCCCACGCCCCGCCAGTGCGCCATCCTCGATGGCGGCGCGGTCGAAGAAGGGCTTCAGCGTCTGGTCCTGACCGCGCCGCGGATCACGCGGCCGTTCAGATCCTTGGCGAAGTCGCCGAGATAGGCATCGACCAGCTCCGGCGGGCGGCGATAGAGCGGCACCGGGTACTCGGGCGAGGGCGTCAGCGCGCCGGCCAGCTCAAGCTCGAAATAGCCGGTGTTGAGCCCGCGCCATCGCCGACGATCACCGCGGCGAAATTCTCCTCGAAAAGCGCCGCGCGGCCGCATCGTCCGCATTGGCGGGCAGTGCGGTGCATGGGGCCTGCCAGTCGGCGGGCTGGGTCAGGCCGCTGCGATCCTCCCGCTTTTGCAGCGCCTTGCAGGAGCGCGCCAGCGCCTTCACCGCCAGCGCCTGCTGGCCGCTCGTCCACCCCGGCAACTGCGGCAGGGACGGGCCAAGTGCTACCCCAGTTCCAGCGCGGTTTTCGGCTGCGGCGGCGGGGCAGGCGGGGTCGACGGCGCTTGCGATGGCGCTTCCGGCGGGGCGGCCGGGGCCGAAGGCGGCTTGGCCGGAGTCGCGCACCCGGCCAGAGCGGCCAGGCCAAGGAGAACCAGGACTCGCAGGCGCATCAGTCTTCGGAGTCGGTGGCGGTAAGCAGCCACACCGGGTCGGCGGCATGGGTGTTGCGGCTGAACGTCCAGACATCGTGGGTCTCGACCGTCTCGCCCGGTGTGCCTTCGATCACTGCGCCGGCGGCGTTTTTCGTCAGCGCGGTGATGCGGGCATCGAACCGCACTGCGATTTCCGCCATCGCGCCATCCAGCGCGGCGCTGACATATTCGGCGCGGTCAATGGCGATCAGGCTATTCTCGACCGTGAGGCCATCGGCCGCCCGGGCATCGAGCACCTGCTCGAACTGGGCCAGCACATCGTCGGCGACGTAGGGTTTCAGCTCGGCCCGGTCGCCGCGCCAGAAGGCCTCCAGAATGTGGCGATAGGCCGCCTGGGCATTGTTCAGGAACGCATCCGCGTCGAAGGTGCGGTCTGCCTGCGTGATCGCGTTCAGCGGCTCGCGCACCGCAACCGGCCACTCGCCGCCGAAGCCGCGGCTCGGATTGCGCTTTTCCAGGGCCGGCGGCGCGGCGGGAGGCTCGCCGGGAAAGCCGTCGCGCACCGGCTTTTCCTCGCCAGTGCGGCGGCCAAGCACGCTCACCAGCCGCAGGGCAATGAAACCGGCCAGCATGGCCAGAAACACGATTTCAATCATGGTGCGTCCGTCGCTCCAACTGGTCTGCGCCGCCTTTCGACACAGACCGTAGATAGGATCATTATCTTGCCGGCCAACATACTGCGGCCACAACGTTTAAGTTCACCATAACAACTCGCGCGCGCTGGGTCCATTGACTCGCACAGCTTCTGGCGCGGACGGGTCCCGGCTTGCCAGCCCCGAGCCGCGCATGATAGCGCCGGGCAGATCTGATTGCTCAAGGACCGCACATGACCGACGAACTCGAAACCACCCCGCAACCGCAAGGGCCACAAGTCGGCTTCCTGGCGCAATATGTGAAGGACCTGTCCTTCGAGCATCCGAATGCTCCGCGCTCGCTCCAGGGCAGCGAAGGCGAGCCGCGCATCGACGTCAACGTCGGCGTCGGCGCACAACCGCTTGCCGAGAATGTTTACGAGGTCGAACTGAAGATCCGCGCCGTCGCCCGCAATGCGGAGCTGACCCTGTTCATCGCCGACCTGACCTATGCCGGTCTGTTCGCGCTGAACGGCTTTCCTGCCGAACAGTTGGACCTGTTCCTGCGCATCGAAGGCCCGCGCCTGCTGTTCCCGTTCGCGCGGCGCATCCTGGCGGACGTGACCCGCGACGGCGGCTTCCCGCCGCTGCTGCTCGAGCCGATGGATTTCGGCGGCATGTACATGCAGTCGCTGCAGCAACAGCAGGCTGAAGCGCCGATCCAGTGAACCCGGCCCGCGGCGCGGCGACCGTCGGCGGCCTGACGCTGGCCAGCCGCGTCCTCGGCTTCGCGCGCGACATGTGGCTGGCCCGGCTGATCGGTGCCGGACCGGTGGCGGATGCGCTGTTTCTGGCGCTGCGCGTGCCGGAACTGATGCGCCGGCTGGTGGCGGAGGGGCGCTGTCGGCTGCCCTTGCACCCAAGGTTCAGGCTGCACGGATCGAGGGTGGCGACGCCGCGGCCGCACGCTCGATCGGTGCGGCTCTGGGCATTGTGCTGCCGGTGGCGCTGGCGCTCAGCGGGCTGAGCGCGCTTGCAGCACCGATCCTCGCCGGGGCGCTGGGCGGGCCTGACCCGCGCCTGACCGGCCAGCTACTCGCGGCCGTCTCCCCTTCCTGGGCGCGACCCTGATCACCGCACTGCTGGGCGCGCTGCTGAACGGTCTGCACCGCTTCGCTGCAGCCGCGGCCATGCCGGTGCTACTGAATCTCGTACTACTGGCGGCGCTGGCGCTCGCACCGAGCGAGCAGACGGCACTGGTGCGCTGGCAGGCCGGCGCGATGGCGCTCGGTGGCGTGGTTCAGGCGCTCGTGCTGGCGCTGGCGTGCCACCGGCATGGGCTGCGCCTGATGCCGCCGGGGCGCGCCGGCATGGCGATGCTCCGCGCGGTCGGCCGGGCGCTGCCGCCGGCGGTGCTCAGCATCGGACTGTATCAGCTTTTGCAGTTTCTGGGCGGGCTGATCGCAGCGCGCGCCGGCCCCGGCGCGGTTGCCGCCCTGCATTTCGCGGATCGTTTCGTCCAGTTGCCGCTGGGCGTGCTTGGTATCGGCGTCGGCGCGGCACTGACCCAGACGCTGGCGGCTGAGGCCGCCGCCGGGGTGCCGACTCGCAGGCCGAGTCGCAGGCGATCGAGGCGACTCTGGCCATCGCCATGCCGGCAGGCGCGGCACTGGCGCTGATCGCCCCGGAGATCGTGCGGGCGGTCTACCAGGGCGGCGCGTTTGGGGTCGAGGCGGCCGCCACGACAGCGCACACGCTGGCGATCCTGGCGGTCGGGCTGCCGGCTTTCGTGCTGGCGCGGGTGCTGATGGCGCGCGCGTTCGCGCAGGCCCGGCACGCGCCGCTCCTGCGCAGCGGCGCGCTGGCGCTGGCGGTGTTCGGCCTTGCGGCGCTGGTCGTGCGGATCGACGGCCCCGCCGGGGTCGCTGCTGCCGTCAGCCTCGGTGGCTGGGCGCAGTGCACAGGGCTGTGGCGACGGGACCTGCTGCGCAAGGGCCAGATGTTGCAGTTGGCGCGGCTGGGCCTGGCGACGGCCGTCATGGCGCTCTGCCTGCTGGGTTTGAAGCCGCTGATCGAAGCGCTGTCCGCTTGGGCGGCGCTGGGCGTGCTGGTGGCAGGCGGGCTGAGCGTCTATGCGCTCGCGGCGCGCCTGCTGTGCGGCTACACCGCCAGGACCTTGCTTACCGCTCTGAAATAACGGGTGCGGCCTTGCCACGCGAAGCCCGGGCCGCACGCCGGATTGGCGGACGGTATCGCGCAAATAAGATGGTGCGGGCGGTCGGGCTCGAACCGACACTCCTTGCGGAACCGGATTTTGAGTCCGGCGCGTCTACCAATTCCACCACGCCCGCACGAAAGAGCCGCCTACACAGCAGGGCCGCCCGCGTCAACGCGGCCGTGCCGTGCCGCCGCCCGGTTCAGCTCCGCGATCGCCGCGACGATGTGATAGAAGCTGCTCGCCGGTGCCGGCTCTTCGACGAACGCGCCGTCCGGCGTCATCTTGTCCCGCCAGAGGCCGCTGGTAGGGGTGTCGAGATAGCGGTTCAGGCTCTCGGCGGCGGCAGCGGCCTTGGCCCAGTAGCGCGCCTCGCCGGTCATCATCGCGGCGGCACAATTGGCTTTCAGCCGCTCGGTCTGCGGCCAGAGCCGCGCCCCGGCGTCATGCCGCGCGCCGTCGTCGAGCAGCGCATTCATGGCGACGCCCCGCGCCGGATCGACGCCCAGGGTCTCACCGATCTCGATCAGGCGCAGCGCGGCCGGCGGCGCGGGCTGCCCCGTCAGCTCCGCCCAGCGCAGCAGCAGCCAGGCCCATTCAAACTGGTGGCCCGGCTCGACGATGCGCCCCGGCGTACCCGCAGCCGGCGACCAGTCGCCGTCGAAGAACTCGCGCAGCATGCCGCTGTGCGGATCGATGAAGCGGGCCTGCGCCAGGGCGGCAACCGCATCCGCCTCCTCCCGCCAGCGCGGATGCTCGCGCCGCTCGATCCAGGCGATGAACGCCTCGAACAGATGCATGTGCGGGTTGGACGCCAGCGGCAGGCTGCGCGGGCTGCTTTCCTCGAACCCGGCGACCGGGTGGCGCATCGTGGCGCTCAGGCGGTCCAGAATGCCATGCGCCAGGCTCGTCATCGCGTCGTCCGGCCCGACGACGGCCTGCATGGTCGCGCAGGCCAGAATGGCGAACGCCTGATCGTAGACCACCATCCGTTCGTCGAGCGGCGTGCCATCCGCGTCCGCCAGGGTGCGGAACAGCCCGTCCGGCCGCTGATAGTGCGCCAGATAGGCCTTCAAACCACGGCGCAGCAGCGCGTCCACCGGGCCATCCCAGCCGAGCATCGCCGCCATGCTGAACGCATAGAGCTGGCGCGGCTGCACGCGCGCACGGCGCGGCTCGCGGATCGGCGCGCCGGTCTGGTCCAGCCGCTCGACGAAGCCACCCGATTCGGGGTCTACGCCGTTTACGAACCACAGGGGCGCTGCATCGTCGATCAACCAGCCGGTCAATTGGGTGCCGTGAGCGAGGAGTTCCGGCAGTGGGTTCGTCATCCGCAGTCCTTTTCCCTGAAGGCCCGCCAAACCCGCACTGTCCGCGATGCCGTCTCAAAGACACCGGGCTTTACGGCATTGAGGCCAACATCACCATAGACACAAAGCACGCGGGCTGTCCCGGACGCGCAGCGCATGGTGTGCCTCGACGTATGGGCGAGCGGCCCGTTATTCGTCCAGCTCGCCACGTGCGGTATTACCAAACCGTGGCACCACCCAAGTGCGCGATATCCTCAGGTCGTGCGCCACCCTCAGCCCTGAACCGTCAGGACCGGCGGCAGCGCGCGCGCATGGTCAAGCGTGGGAATGCGCGAGCGGGTCTCCTGCACAGCGTCGAGATCGAGCGTCGCCAGGATCGTGCCCGGTTCCGCGCCGGCGTCGGCCAGCACACGCCCCCAGGGGTCGACGATCAGGCTGTGGCCATAGGTCGTGCGTCCATCCTCGTGCGTGCCCGTCTGCGCGGCTGCGACGACGTAGCAGCCGGTCTCGATCGCCCGCGCGCGCAGCAGCACATGCCAGTGGGCCGCTCCCGTCACCGCCGTGAAGGCCGCGGGCACGAACAGAATCTCGGCCCCTGCCTGCGCCAGCGCTGCATACAGCGGGCCGAACCGGAGATCGTAACAGATGGACAGACCCAGAGCGCCAACCCCGGTTTTAACGAGCACCGGCGTCGATCCGGCATCATAGAGCGCCGATTCGCGGTAGCTCTCGCCGCCCGGCAGATCGACGTCGAACATGTGGAGCTTGTCGTAGCTGGCGACCGTCTCCCCTGCGGCGAGACCAGAAACTGCCGATTGACCAGGCGCTGCGCTCTATCATGCGGCAGGACCGGGTTGGAGCCGATCAACACCCAGACCGACAGTTCCCGTGCCAGGCCGCGCACCAGGGCTAGGGTCGGGTCGGCGTCCGGCGTGCGCGCCTCAGCCAGCAGCCGCGCCCGATTGCGATCCAGCGCCCCGGTCATCTCGGGTGTGGCAATCAGCGTGGCACCCTGCGCGGCAAGGGCGCGAATGGCCTGTTCAAGGCCCTGGGCGTTCCCGGCATGCGACACACGCGACGTCGGCTGCACACAACCGACCGTAAGCAGGCGACTCATGCCGTCAGCAGCGGATCAAGTTCCCCGCGCGCGTCGAGGGCGTGAAGATCATCGCAGCCACCGATATGCCGGCCGTCGATGAAAATCTGCGGCACGCTCGTGCGGCCACCCGCGCGCTCGCGCATTTCGGAACGACGCTTACAGTCGAAGGTGACGTTGATTTCTTGGAATTCGGCACCCTTCTTGCGCAGCAGCTGCTTGGCGCGCGAGCAGTACCCGCACAAATCCGACGAATAGATTACAATCTCCGCCACGTTTTCAACGTCCTGCAAGCATCGTCACCAGGGAAGCACCGCGCTCCCTGTTCTCAGGTTAGTGCGGACATAATATTGTAACAAGGGCCATCTTGATACTTAATTAAAATCGATATTTTAATCGATATTGTTGTTTTGTCCGTCATGATCGTCGGCGACCCGCGCGACCGTCAGCACGCGCACGTCGCGCACACCGGCACCCAGCAGGGCACGGCAGCAGGCATCAACCGTCGCGCCGGTAGTCAGCACATCGTCGATAAGCACGACCGTCGTCCCGGCCAGCCGCTTGCGGCGTGCCGGATTGACGACGAAGGCGCGGGCGACGTTGCGCGCGCGCCTGCCGGTTCAGCCCCTGCTGGCTCGGCGTTGCGCGTTTGCGCACAAGCGCATCGAGCACGGCAGGCCGCCCGGACATCCCGGCGAGCGCGGCGGCCAGCAACGCCGCCTGATTGTAGCCGCGCCGCCAGAGCCGTCGCCAATGCAGCGGGACCGGCGCCAGAACGCTGTCCGGCGGCTCGAGCAGTTCTGCCCCACGCGCAGCATGTGGCGCGCCAGCGCCTGCGCATGCTCGGTGCGGTCTGCGTGTTTGAACGCGACGATGGCAGCGGCAGCGGCATCGCCGTAACGCCAGCAGGCGCGCGCGGCAGCATAAGGCGGCGGACTCGCAAGGCACGCGGCGCAGCGCAGCCCGGGCGCGACTTCATGCGGGAACGGTGCGCCGCACTGGGCGCAGCAGGGTGCACCGAGAAAGCGCAGTTGCCCCCAGCAGCGCGCGCAGAAAGTCCCTGGATCGCGCACCTGCTCCCGGCAGGCCAGGCACAGCGGCGGCAGCACGAGATCCAGCGCCCCGCGCGCTGCGGACTGCAAAACCCGGCCGAGTGTCATCCGCGCAGAAATCCCCTGTTGGCATCCGTCCGGCGGCGCGCCATGGACAAGGCCATGATGACATTCAGCCCGGCCCGACGCCAGCGCCTGCGCGTCCGCGCGGCCAGAACACGCGCGGACTTCGACATTCTCTGGGAGCGGTTGTGCGACGACCTCGCCGAACGGCTGGCAGTCATCAACCGGCGCTTCCCGCGCATCCTGTGTCTGGGCGGTTCTGCCGCGCGGCTGGCGCGCGCGCTGCAGCCGGACCTGCTGGTCGCGGCCGACCTTGCGGCGCCGACGCGGGGTCGCGATGGCCTGCGCAGAAGACCTGCTGCCGTTTACTGACGGGGCGTTCGACCTCGTTGTCAGCCTGTTCGGCCTGCAGACCGTCGACGATCTGCCCGGCGCCCTGGTTCAGGTCCGGCGCGTGCTGGCACCGGATGGCTTGTTCATGGCGGCTCTTCCAGGTGGTGCCAGCCTGTGGGAGCTGAAGGAGTGTCTACTGCGGGCCGAGCTGGAGCAGACGGCCGCCGCTGCCCAGAGGGTCGGCCCGACGATCGACCTGCAGCAGGCGGCCGGCCTACTGCAAAGGGCCGGCTTCGCCATGCCGGTTGCTGATCTGGAAACCGTCGCTGTATCCTACGCCGACCCTTTGGCGCTGCTGTCCGATATTCGGCGGCTGGGCGAGAGCAATCCCATCCTGCGGGCCCGGCCCCTGCGCCGCGACGTTCTCGCGACGGCTCTCCAGGACTATCGCGCGCGCCATGCAGGGCCCGACGGCCGGATTCCGGTGACGCTGGAGGTGATCCACCTCATGGGCTGGGCGCCAGGCCCCGATCAGCCGCAGCCAAAGGCGCGAGGGTCGGCGCGCATAAGCCTCGCGGAGGCGCTGCACACGCTTCGACGGACGTCCGGTAAATGACAGATGAAGTCGAACTTAACTATTCGCCTTAAACCCTGCGAAATCTCATTGCTCTATAAGCCCGGGTATTGGTGCAAAACTACACGCAGCCCACCAATCATCACGGGTGACAATGAGGAGAGAGTCTATGCTGATCCGCAAGCTGTTCAAGAACGAAGAGGGTGCCACCGCGATCGAATACGGTCTGATCGCTGCTCTGGTCGCCATCGCCGCCATTTCGGCCATGGACCTGATGGGCAAGGAAGTGACCAACACCTTCACCAAGGTTCAAAAGAACCTGGAGACGGCGAACAAGGCGGCTGACGCCAAGTAAGCCGTTCGCGACACACGCTGTCGCGACCGAAATCAGGCGGTGGGTCCACGCCCGCCGCCTGAACCATTTCTACAGCAGGGCCTGCAGCATTCCCACCAGCGGCACGTCGGCTGGTGGCATCGGCAGCCGGTATAATTCCGGCAGCCGGACCCAGCGCACGGCCTGCCCCTCCGCAGAGCGGATCTGGCCCGACCATTTGCGGCAGGCGTACAGCAGCATGACCAGGTGAAAGTCCGGATAGGCATGACTGGCGAAGGTCAACGGCGCGAAGCAGGCGATGCTGGTGTCGATCCCGAGCTCTTCCTGCAGTTCGCGCACCAGCGCCGCCTCCGGCGCTTCTCCGGGCTCGATCTTGCCGCCGGGAAATTCCCACAGGCCCGCCAGCGACTTGCCTGCGGGCCGCTGCGCCACCAGCACGCGGCTGTCGGCATCGATCAGGGCTGCCGCGACCACCCAGACCCGGCGCTGCCCCGGCGCGCCGATCCCGGTCTGCGGGCATGTGTCGAACATGGTCATGACTTCCAGTCGTTAGGGAAACACCCTGCATCGTTTGTTAATATTCCGTACCTACTGTTCGTACCATCCCCACTTCGAGGACGGCCATGACCGCAGCGACCCGGATATGTCGATCCCTCCTGCGGTGCGAGCAGGGCGCGACCGCCATCGAATATGTGTTCCTGATTGCATTCATGGCGTTGGCGATCATCGTCGCGGTGCAGGCGATGGGACAGGAGGTAGTGAACCTCAACATGAAAGTGGTCACCGCCTGGCAAAATGCCGCAAAAACTGAGGATGCGGCCAATTGTTAAGGCCTACGGCAAATTAACTCTTCTCCTTTAGAGATCTCTAACCGCGCGCAGGTAAAGCTCGTCCGCGATGGCATCACGCCGGGAAAGCGAAGCCAAATAAGCCATCGTACACAAGGAGACGGTTATGTTCATTCGCAAGCTGTTCAAGAATGAAGAAGGTGCAACCGCGATCGAATACGGTCTGATCGCTGCTCTGGTCGCCATCGCCGCCATTTCGGCCATGGACCTGATGGGCAAGGAAGTGACCAACACCTTCACCAAGGTTCAAAAGAACCTGGAGACGGCGAACAAGGCGGCTGACGCCAAGTAAGCCGTTCGCGACACACGCTGTCGCGATCGAAATCAGGCGGCGGGCGAAGCCCGCCGCCTTTCGTTTCAAAGCGGCTCGACCACCAGCTTGACACGTTTGCGCGTCTTGAGGTCCTCGGGGCCGGCCAGCGCATTCAGCACTGTGAAGCGCTGCACCTGGTAATCCGGATACGCCATGCGCCTGGCGAGCGATTCGATGCTGTCGCCCGGGCCGACGGCGATCACCCTGATCCGCTTCACCTTGATCCCGCGCACATCCTGGTCGCTCAGGCGTCGGAGCGAATTCAGCATCGCTTCGAACGCGCTGGACTGCCCGGCCTTGGCGAGCGTGATGAAGTGATAGACCTTGGTGTCAGACCAGCGATACACCACGATCTGAACGTCGACCGGGCCGCTCTGGCCGTTCAGGCGCGCACCGGCGCGCACCGCCGGCAAGCCGGACAAGGTCGTGCCGACCGGGACGGGGCCGGCAGAACCCGTGAGGGAGGACCAGAGCGCGCCTGCGTAATCCGCAAGCGACTGGCCCGGTTGCAGCGCGCCGCCGGCGAACTGCGCTTGGCCCGATGCGCCCTGGATCACCACCGCCTGCGGGCTGTTCTGCAGCCGGAACCCGTCCGGCGCCTGAAACCCAAAGCGCAGGGTCGGGTGGAGAAAGCGCGTGCCCTGAACGACTCCTTGCGTCGGGTCGTCGTCGACCAGCAAGCCGTCGATGGTATCGAGGAAAGCCTCGCTATTGGTCGGCTTCGACCCCGGGGCGACCTGCGAGGCGTCTGCCATACGGCCGGCACGGACCACCCGATCGGCGGACAGCGGGTGCGTGCGCGCCCAGGACGGCGTCTGGTCCGGGTTTTGCCGGTGATGCGGGCGTCCAGGCTCGTTTGCGCACCCAGGCTGTTCAGCATCGCGGCCGCCGCGTACGGATCGTACCCGGCGCGGGTGATGTAGCGGATGCCGAGGTCGTCCGCCTGGAACTCCTGGTCGCGCGAGTAGGACAATGTGGCGATCTGCGACACTGGCTTGCCGCCTGGGCGATTTGATTCGAGCCAAGAGCAATGCCGAGGCCGACCGCCGCCAGGTTGCCGAAAACCTCCCGATTGTAGCGCCTGGCCGAATGACGCGCCGTGACGTGGCCGACTTCATGCCCGAGCACGGACGCCAGTTCCGCCTCGCTGTTCATCAGCGCCAGCAACTGCCGGGAAATGTAGACATAGCCGCCCGGCAGGGCGAACGCGTTGACGATATCCGAATTGAGCAGCGTGAAGGTGAAGCCGAGGTTCGGCAGCTCCGAATTGGCGGCCATCCGCCCCCGACTTCCGCCACATAGCCGCTGATCTTCGGGTCGGGATAGGCCCCGCCGAACTCCGCCAGCATTTTTGGATGCTCCTGAACGCCGAGTGCCCGTTCCTGGGCCGGCGACATCAACGGCGTGAAATCCTTCTCGCCGGTCGCAGGGTTGGTGACGCAGCTCGTCAGCAGCCCAAGGCAAGCGCAGCCTACGGTAACGCTTCTGGTAAAATTGCGGATCATCCTTGCACCCTCCGGCACTCAGGGTAACGGAAATCCACCCCGCCCGACAACCGGCCTCATTCTTGATGAGGTCCAACCAGGTTAGAGGAGCGCCGACACGAAACCGAGCACCACGTCCATCTGATCCACGACCTGGTGCGTGCCTTCCCAGATCATCTTGCCGGCGACGTAGACGATGACCGCCAGGCCGAGATAGGCAATCCAGCGGTAACGCTCAATGTAGCGGGCGATGATGTTGGCGGCGAGGCCCATCAAGGCAACCGACAGAATCAGGCCAAGCACCAGGATGCCGGGGTGCTCGCGCGCGGCGCCCGCAACCGCCAGCACATTGTCCAGACTCATGCTCACATCGGCGACGGCGACCGCCCAGGCGGCGCTGGCGAAGCTCTTGGTCGCTTTCGGTCCCTCGACCTCTGGTGTCTCTGGATCATCGACCAGGACGCTCGTCCGCACCGGATGCAATTCCCGCCACATTTTCCACGAGACCCACAGCAGCAGCAGCCCGCCGGCCAAAACCAGGCCGATGATCTGCAGCAGCTGGGTGACGACGAGTGCGAAGGCGATGCGCAGGACCAGCGCCGCGATGATCCCGATCAGGATCACTTTCTGCCGATCCTGGGCGGCAGGCCAGCCGCCAGCGCACCGACGACGATGGCATTGTCGCCAGCCAGCACCAGGTCAATCATCAGCACCTGCAGAAATGCAGAGAGGGCGGAGGGCGAATTCAGGTTGGCGAAATCAGCCTGAATTGCGGCCCAGACCTCCATGGGAGATCCGAAGCCCTGGCCGGCTGCGGCAAAGCTGGCGACCCCTGCGTCCATGGTCTACTGATTCATCGCTTCAAAGAAATCCTCATTCGACTTGGAGGATTTCAGCTTGTCGATGAGGAACTCCATCGCATCGACCGTGCCCATCTGCATGAGGATACGGCGCAGCACCCACATCTTGGAGAGCGTCGCTTTCTCGACCAGCAGTTCTTCCTTGCGGGTGCCGGACTTGCCGACATCGAGCGCCGGGAAGATGCGCTTGTCCGCCACCTTGCGGTCGAGCACGATTTCCGAGTTGCCGGTGCCCTTGAACTCTTCGAAGATCACTTCGTCCATGCGCGACCCGGTGTCGATCAGCGCCGTCGCGATGATGGTCAGCGAGCCGCCTTCCTCGATATTGCGCGCCGCCCCGAAGAAGCGCTTGGGGCGCTGCAGCGCATTGGCGTCAACGCCGCCGGTCAGCACCTTGCCGGACGATGGCACCACGGTGTTGTAGGCGCGGCCGAGGCGGGTGATCGAGTCCAGCAGGATCACCACGTCCTTCTTGTGCTCGACCAGGCGTTTCGCCTTCTCGATAACCATCTCCGCCACCTGGACGTGGCGAGCCGCCGGCTCGTCGAAGGTCGAGGAAATCACCTCGCCTTTGACCGAACGCTGCATGTCGGTCACTTCCTCGGGCCGCTCGTCGATCAGCAGCACGATCAGGAACACTTCCGGGTGGTTGGTGGTGATGGCGCGCGCGATATTCTGCAGCAGCACCGTCTTGCCGACGCGCGGCGGCGCCACGATGAGCGCACGCTGGCCTTTGCCCTGCGGCGAAACGATGTCGATGATGCGCGCGGAAAGATCCTGATCGTCGGATCGCGCATGTCGAGCTTGAGCTTCTCGTCCGGATACAGCGGCGTCAGATTGTCGAAGTTAACGCGGTGGCGGACCACATCCGGTTCGTCGAAGTTGATGGTGTTGACGCGGGTCAGCGCGAAATAGCGTTCGCCATCCTTGGGAGCGCGAATTTCCCCTCGACCGTATCCCCAGTGCGCAGATTGAAGCGACGCACCTGGCTGGGGCTGACGTAAATGTCATCGGGGCCAGCCAGATAATTGGCCTCCGGCGAGCGCAGGAACCCGAAGCCGTCCTGAAGCACCTCGATCACGCCGACGCCGATGATGGTCTCGCCCTCCTCGGCCTTGGCCTTGAGAATGGAGAACATGAGGTCTTGCTTGCGCAGGGTGGATGCGCCTTCGACGCCATGGTCTTCCGCCATAGCCACCAGTTCTGCGGGCGATTTCCGCTTCAATTCGACGAGATACATCAGATCATCACAAGGTAGGAGGGTGCAGGCGGGAGGCACAAGAGCCACGCGACCGCCTGCCATGCAGGACGCCCTGAATCGTTAAGCAGCGCATCCGCCAAAGTCAACCCGCGACCGCGGCGATGATTGCGGAAACCCAAGAAAATACGTGAGCGCCTGCAACCGCTAAAATGGCTTGACGATCACAAGGATCACGATGGGGATGACCGCGAGCGTCGGGATTTCGTTGGCAATCCGATAGAAACGACTGCTGCGCGTATTGACGCCCTTGACGAAGTCCTTGCGCCAGCGCGCCAGCAGGCCATGATAGCCGGAAAGCGCCAGCACAAGCGCCAGCTTGAGGTGCAGCCAGCCGTTATCGGCAAAGCCGAGGTGGAACGCGAGTGCCAGCCCGAACAGCCAGGCAAACGCCATCGAGGGATTGATGATGATCCGCAGCAACCGGCTTTCACGCACCTGCCAGAGGCGGTCTTCCGCCGATCCGGCAGCGCATTCGCTGTGATAGGCGAAGTAGCGCGGCAGAATGAACATACCCGCCATCCAGAAGATGACGAAGATCACATGCAACGCCTTGATCCAGAGGTACGCGCCGCCAAGCCAGCCGGGTTCCAGCATCGTCAATCCTTTCCACGGACCCGCGCTACCAGCTGCGCGACATGCGCCACCGGCACGTCCGGCGTGATGCCATGGCCCAGGTTGAGGATATGTGGCCGGCCGGCGAACGCGGCAAGGCAAGCGTCGACCGCCTGGTCAAGTGCGGCAGCGCCGGCGCGCAACGCCACCGGATCGACATTGCCCTGCACGGGAAACCCCGGCGGCAGCGCGGCATGCATCCAGTCCGGATCCATCGTTTCGTCCAGGCCCAATGCATCGACACCCGTTTCAGCGGCATAACGCACTGCCAGGGTTCCAGCGCCACGCGGAAACCCGATGATCGGTACCTGCGGATGCCGGGATTTCAGCGCCCGCACGATCTGGCGGGTCGGTTGAATGACCAGGCTCTCGAACAGGGCGGGGCCAAAACGCCGGACCAGCTGTCGAAGAGCTGGAGCACCTGCGCGCCTGCAGCGATCTGCCGGTCGAGATAGTGCACGGTGCAGCCAACGATCGCCTCGAGGATAGCATTCATCCGCGCTGGTTCGCGATAGGCCATCAGCCGTGCTGCTGCGTGGTCGCGGCTGCCCCTGCCATGGATCATGTAGGTCGCGACCGTCCAGGGGCTGCCTGCAAAACCGATGAGCGGCACATCCGCCGGCAAGCTCGCGCGCAGCAGCCGGACCGTTTCATAGACCGGGTTCAACCGCGCGAAATCAGGGGTCAGCGCGGCAAGGTCCGCAGTCTCCAGGGCCGGCGCCATCTGCGGGCCTTCGCCCTCCGCGAACCACAAGTCCTGACCCAGTGCATGCGCGACAACCAGAATGTCGCTGAACAGGATCGCGGCATCGAACCCGAAACGCCGGATAGGCTGCAGCGTGACCTCCTGTGCGAACGCCGGATTGTAGACCAGGTCGAGAAAGCTGCCCGCCTCCTGCCTGCTGGCGCGATACTCCGGGAGATAACGCCCAGCCTGGCGCATCAGCCATACAGGTGGCGGATCGACCCTTCGCCCGCCAAGCACATCGAGAAATCCGGCCATCCGACCCTTCCAAAATGATTCTCTTAAGAGAATCTTTAGAGTTATTCAGTATCTTTAGAGCGCTTAAACATGGGGATATCCAGTTTCATCCCCAGTGTCCAAGCCCCTTGCCGGCGCGACAGGCCCGCTATTTCGCGAATCGTCGTCTGGTTTCCCCGATATTCACAGCCACCTTCTGCAAGTGTCCGCATGCGGATGACCAGGTGATCTTCCAGCTCCAGCCTGTCGGGATTCGATGTCCGGTCATCTGTCCCCATGTTCATGAACGCGAATGTCCCGGAGTCGCTCCCATAGTTGCGCACAGGGGTCGCTTTGCGTCCGGCGTAAAGTCGTTTAGGCACAGGATATGTCTATAAGCCTTATCCTGGCCTCCACCAGTCCCAGTCGTCGCGCCATGCTGATGGCCGCAGGCCTTACGTTCGATGCGCTTGCGCCCGGTGTCGACGAGGCCGCGATCAAGGACGCAATGCCGGCTGTACCGGGCAAGGTACTCGCCGAGGTTCTGGCGGAGACGAAGGCGCTGCAGGTGTCGCACCGCCGTCCGGAACCGCTCGTGCTGGGGCCGACCAGGTTCTGCAGGCGGATGATGGCGCCCTGTTCGACAAGCCGGAGAGTATGGACGATGCGCGGGCGCATCTGCGGTCCTTATCGGGACGAACGCACACACTGATCTCCGCAGCGGTTGTCGCCCAGGGTGGCGCGCCGGTCTGGCGTGCAGTGTCGGAGGCGCGGCTGACCATGTGTCCGCTCTCGGACCGCTTCATTGATGCGTATCTTGCGCAAGAGGGGAGGCGGTTCTCGGCAGCGTCGGCTGCTACCGCATCGAGGGACGCGGAGCGCAACTGTTCGAGCGGATCGATGGTGACCATTTCACCATCATGGGTCTGCCGCTGCTGGCGTTTCTCCAGTTCTTGCGATTGCGGGGGTTCTGCCGTCATGACGTCGGATCAGCGCATTCCCCGGTTGCGGGCGTTATGGGCGATCCGGTGATCCATTCCGCGTCGCCGCGTATCCATGGTACCTGGCTGCAGCAGACAGGCATCGACGGGCATTATGTCCGCTTGCCCGTTCGGGGTGTCGATTTGCCGGCTGCCTTGGCGGCATTGCCCGCGCTCGGGTTTCGCGGCGTCAATCTGACCTTGCCGCACAAGGAACAGGCGCTGCGGTTGGTCGACGACATTGCCGGTCCTGCCGTCGCCATTGGGGCGCTGAATGTGGTGACCGTCGGGCCGGACGGGCGGTTGACCGGGCACAATACCGATGTCGAGGGTGTGCTTGCGCCGCTGGCACCCTTCGATCTGGAAGACAGGCCCGTCTGCGTGCTTGGCGCTGGCGGGGCGGCACGCGCGGTGCTCGCCGCCTTGTCGGCGCGGCGTGTCGGCGAGGTGCGCCTCATCAACCGGTCTGTGGTGCGTGGTCAGGCACTGCTCGAGCATTTCGGCCATGTCGGCTGGGTTGGAGACTGGGCGACAGTTGCGCAAGGCTACCGGGGTGCGGCGCTGATCATCAACGCCTCGAGCCTCGGCATGGTGGGGCAACCGCCGTTGCCCGTCGAGGCGCTTCAGCTCGCTGAGGCCGCACGGGACGCGGTGGTGTTCGATATCGTCTACAAACCGTTGGAGACCGCGCTTTTGACAGCAGCACGTGCGCAGGGGCTGGCCACGATCGATGGCCTTGCGATGCTGCTGGCGCAAGCAGCACCGGCGTTCAAACTCTTCTTCGGCGTGGCGGCACCAACAGACCATGCCGCACTTCGCGCAATGCTCACCGCATGATCGTCATCGGCCTCACCGGCTCGGTCGGCATGGGTAAATCGACCACGGCTGGAATGTTCGCCGACGCGGGCGTTCCCGTCTTCGATGCCGACAGTGTCGTGCACCGTCTCCAGGGCCCGGGTGGTTGCGCCCTGCCGGCCATCGAGCGGCGCTTTCCCGGCACTACCGGGCCGCAGGGGCTGGATCGCGCCATCATGGGCAAAATCGCCTTCGACGACCCGGATGCCCGCCGCGCGCTGCAGGATATTGTTTTTCCGCTGGTGGCCAAGGAGCGCGCCCGCTGGCTGGCCCGGCAACGCCGGCGGGGCGTGCCGATCGTGCTGTTCGACATTCCGCTGCTGTTCGAGTCCGGGATGGATCGCCAGTGCGACCTCACCTGCGTGGTATGGAGTCCGGCGTTCCTGCAACAGCAGCGGGTTCTGCGCAGGCCCGGCATGACCCGCGAGCGGCTGCTGGCGGTGCGGCGCGCCCAGATGCCGACGCACCAGAAACGCCGACGCGCCGATGTCAGCATCCCGACTGGGCTTGGTCTGGCGACGACCCGTCGCAGCGTGCGCAAACTCCTGGCTTGTTTGCGCAAGCGACGTTTGTCAGGGTGCCGCCATGCGTGAGATCATCCTCGATACCGAAACCACGGGTCTTGACCCCTGAACGGTGACCGCGTGGTCGAAATCGGCTGCGTCGTGCTCATCAACCGGGTGCCGAACGGCGAGACCTTCCACCAGTATCTGAACCCGGAACGGCCGATGCCGCCCGAGGCGGAGCGCGTCCATGGCCTCAGCGACGCGTTTCTGGCGGATAAGCCGCTGTTCTCCGACATTGTCGATGCATTTCTGGCGTTCGTCGGTGATGATGCGATCGTCGCGCACAATGCACCGTTCGATTTCGGGTTTCTGAACGCCGAGCTGGCGCGGCACGGCCGCAGCCCACTCGCCCGGGAGCGCATGATCGACACACGCGAAATCGCCAAGGCGCGGTTTCCGGGTGCCAAGGCATCGCTCGATGCGCTGTGCACACGCTTCAACATCGACCGCTCGGCGCGGGTGAAGCACGGCGCCTGCTGGATGCGGAGCTGCTGGCAGCCGTCTATCTGGAATTGACCGGCGGTCGGCAGCAGACCTTCGATCTCTCGGCTGCGGTCGAGGCCGAACAGCAGACACAGACCGCCGTCATGATGTCGGATCGACCCTACCGGGAGCCGCGGGTTTTGAACCGAATGCGGATGAGCTGGCGGCCCACGCAGCATTCGTTGCGAAGCTGAACAACCCGATCTGGACGCGCACATGACTGCAATCGACACGCTTTATGCGACGATCCTGGAGCGCCGTGCCGCCGATCCGTCCGAGAGTTATGTCGCCGCACTCACGGGCAAGGGCCGCGCGAAGATCGCCCAGAAGGTCGGTGAGGAGGCAGTCGAGACTGCGCTTGCCGCCGTCGGCGGCGACCGCGCACAGATAGCAGCGGAATCGGCCGATCTGCTGTTCCATCTCTGCGTGCTCTGGGCCGACTGCGATCTGTCGCCGCAAGACATCTACGCCGTGCTCGAACAGCGGCAGGGTCGCTCCGGCCTTGCCGAAAAGGCATCCCGCTCCTCCTGAGGTGACCCATGGTCGTGAACGCCCGCCAGCCCTACGACGAGAACAATATCTTCGCCCGCATCCTGCGCGGCGAGATACCGTGCCGCAAAGTCCACGAAAATGCGTTCGCGCTTGCCTTCCATGACATCAATCCCCAGGCGGACGTGCATGTGCTGGTGATCCCGAAAGGCCCCTATGTGTCGTTTGCGGATTTCTGCGTCGATGCGCCCGACGCGCTGGTGACAGGGTTCTTCCGCACGGTCGCGGATGTGGCGCAGGAGCTGGGCCTGGTGGAAAGCGGCTATCGGCTGCTGGCGAATGCTGGGGTGCATGCGCATCAGGAAGTGCCGCATTTTCACGTCCACCTGTTTGGCGGTCATGCGCTGGGACCGATGCTCGTGCGTCGCAGTTAGGCGTTAAGATTATTTTTCTCCCGCTGTGGCGTTGAAGCGATTAGGGTAAGAAAATTGCGCCCGGGAAACGAAAGCCGCAAACGGCCTCGGCGCGGGTAAGCACAGGGAGTTCCGGATGATATTTTGGCGCGTTAAGTCGTTGGATTCTATTCTCGCGAATGCCGAGAAAAGAGTCTGCACCGGTCGTTGGGGGCGTTCCAGCTCACCCTGCTCGGCATTGGCGCCATCATCGGAACCGGTATTTTCGTGCTCACGGCCGAAGCCGCGCAGAAAGCCGGGCCGGGCATGATGATGAGTTTCATAGTCGCGGGCCTTGTCTGCGCCGTTGCGGCGCTATGCTACTCCGAACTGACGGCGATGGTTCCGGTGTCCGGGTCCGCCTACACCTACACCTATGCCGTCGTCGGCGAACTGATGGCCTGGCTGGTCGGCTGGGCGCTGATCCTGGAATATGCTGTCGCCGCCAGCGCCGTTTCGGTCGGCTGGTCCGGCTATGTGGTCGGGCTGCTCAAGAACCTCCTACATATCGATCTGCCGCTGGCGTTGACAGCGGGGCCGTCCGCGGGGGTGTGGTCAATCTGCCGGCGATGTTCATCGCGCTGCTCATCACCTGGCTGCTGATGATCGGCACGACGGAAAGCGCGCGGGTCAACGCCATCCTCGTGGTCATCAAGGTCACTGCGCTCAGCCTGTTCATCGCGCTTGCGATCCCGGTGATGCAGGAGGAAAACTTCATCCCCTTCCTGCCGAATGGCTGGTACGGTACCAACGGCATCGGGGTGCTGGGGCCGCCGCTTCGATCTTCTTCGCCTATGTCGGTTTCGATGCCGTCTCGACCGCCGCCGAGGAAACCAAGAATCCGCAGCGCAATGTGCCGATCGGCCTGATCGGCAGCCTGTTGATCTGCACGATCTTCTACCTGCTGGTGGCGGCGGGCCATCGGTTCGCCGCTTGGCGCACAGCCGCTTTCCGGACCGAACGGCGAAATCCTCTCGCCCGGCAGCAGCGCGCTGGCGGCGCAGTGTCAGGCTGTGATCAGCTCCGGTGCCGCAGAGCCGCTGGTTTGCTCGAAGGAGGCCCTGGCCCACGTGCTGCGTGAGATCGGCTGGCCGCAGATTGGCAACCTGCTTGGGCTCGCCGCAGGCCTCGCCCTGCCGTCGGTGATCCTGATCATGCTTTTCGGCCAGACCCGGATCTTCTTCGTGATGGCACGCGACGGGCTGCTGCCGGAAGTGCTTGCCAGCGTGCACCCGAAGTGGAAGACGCCGCATATCGTCACCATGATTACCGGCGTGTTCGTCGCCATCGCCGCCGCATTCTTCCCGGTCGGCAAGCTGGCGGACATTTCCAATTCCGGAACCCTGTTCGCCTTCGCGATGGTGTCGGTTGCGGTGCTTGTGCTGCGCCGGACCGATCCTGACCGGCGGCGTCCGTTCAAAACCCCGCTGGTCTGGATCACCGCGCCTTTGTCCATCGCCGGCTGCGTCGGCTTATATCTGAGCCTGCCGACCGAGGCGATCCTCGTGCTACCGATCTGGGGCGCGGTTGGCCTCGTGGTCTACTTCCTCTATGGATATCGCCGCAGCCACGAAGCGCGGGCGCGAGCGACCCTGCCGACCCAACCATAGAGCCTTTCCGACTGAGATTGAGGCACTTGTATCAAAGTGCCTCAAGCGAAGGCGATGAGAAACTCTCACTCTTTGCACAGACCCTTCTTGCCTGTTTTGATTGCCTCACCAAAAGTGATCCAATCAAAAACGGGAAGGGTCTAGTTGGGCTGCGCTTTGGCTGTCACCGGGGCTGACCCACCTGCGTGGCCAGGCCTGTCGCCTGGGCCACGAAGAAGCTCTTCAGCATGGACGAACGGCCAACCAGCCCCAGGCCGAAGCGGCGGATCTGGGGCAGCAGCGGCAGCCGGTTCGAGAACAGCCGGGTCAGGCCGTCGGTCGCGGCGCACATCACGGCATTGTCCGGCCGTCGCAGCCGCTCGTAGCGGCGCAGCAACTGGATATCGCCAAGATCAAGCCCGAGCGTCGCGGCCTCGCCCAGCAGCTCGGCGAGAACGGCGACATCCCGCAGCGCGAGGTTCAGCCCTTGCCCGGCAATCGGGTGGATGCCGTGGGCGGCGTCGCCGATCAGCATTACCCGCGCCGCGCCATAGCGGTCCGCGTGGTGGAAGTTCAGCGGGTAGACCCAGCGTCGCGCAGCAATGCGCAGTTCGCCAAGCACACCGGCCGAGCGTTCGGTCAGCATGGCGGCAAGTCGCGCATCCGGCATGTCGAGCGCACCCTGCGCCTGCACGCGGTCGATCGACCAGACCACGGAGGATCGATTGCCGGACAGCGGCAGCAGCGCCAGCGGCCCATCCGGCAGAAAGATTTCGTGCGCCACCCCATCGTGGGCGCGCGGATGCTCGACAGCGGTCACCACGCCGGTCTGCCCGTAATCCCAGAGAGCACTGCGGATCCCCAGGTGCTTGCGGATGCCGGATTGCCGCCCGTCCGCCGCCAGCAACAGCGGCGCGCTGAGGTCAGCGCCATTGTCAAGCCTCGCCGAGACCTGACCCGGCTCCACCGACCACGCGACCAGTTCAGCTGGCGCATGCACCCGATCGGCGGGCAATCCGCCACAGCGCGTGCCAGCAGGTGGCGGATCATGCGGTTTTCCAGCATCAACCCGAAGGAGGCACCTGGCTCTGCTGCAAACTGCAGGTCAGGTCCG
Organism: Hankyongella ginsenosidimutans; assembly: GCF_005144965.1. Classification (GTDB taxonomy): domain Bacteria; phylum Pseudomonadota; class Alphaproteobacteria; order Sphingomonadales; family Sphingomonadaceae; genus Hankyongella; species Hankyongella ginsenosidimutans. The sequence goes on along the minus strand of NZ_CP039704.1, from coordinate 1,255,559 downwards.
CGGTTGCGGTCCGTGACCCGGATGGTGCGGATCGGCTCGCCGTGGTCGGCAATCGGCAGCGCCAACTGCTCGAACAGGCTGCGGCTGGCGGCAGCGATAGCCGAGGCGCGGCCGTCATGCTCGGGTGCCAGGCGCGTCGACGCCGGCTCGCGGTCGATCAGGTCGATCTCAAGACCGCGTTGCGCCAGGGCGAGGGCCATGGTGGCACCAACCAGCCCGCCGCCGACTATGATGACATCCGCCATGCCGTTCTCCTTTGCGGCATGGATAGACGGACGCGCCGGCAGGCGCCAGCGCCGGCTTGCCGCATGGCTCCCTTGACGGGCGGACTCCCGGCGCGCGATATGTACGGACAGCGAACATACGAGGTCCGCCATGGCTGTCGCCCCGCCTGCTCCTGCGTCCTTCGGCCGGTGCGCCCAAGGTCCGTACCGGATTGCGCGCTGTCATGCTGTTTGCGCCCGGGCTGGCGCTGCTGATCGCGCTGCTCAGCTACAACCCCGACGACCCGTCCTGGAGCCGGGCGTCAGCCCATGCGCCGACCAATCTCCTGGGCTTGACCGGGGCTTATCTGGCGGATGTGCTGGTTCAGGGTCTGGGTTTGCTGGCGGTTGCCGTCCCGATTCTGGCCCTGCTTTGGGCCTGGGCAGCGCTGCGCAATGGCCGGCTTGCCCGTTGGCGGCTGCGCGGTGCCGCTGCAGCGTTCGCCATCCTGCTGGCCAGCATGGCGGCCAGCTGCGCCGCACCGGACCTTGCGTGGCCGGTCTCCTCCGGGCCGGGCGGTCTGGTCGGGTGGCTGGCGGCGCGCCTGGCGACCGATGCGCTGGCGCCGTTCGCCGCGCCGGTCTGGAGCCTGTCGATCCTGCTTGGCCTCATCGCCTTGCCGCTGCTGGTCTGGAGCGCGGACTGGCCGCGGCCGGCGCCGGACGACACACCGCGCGACATCGATGCGCCGGAGCCGCGTGCGGAAGCGCCGCCGCGCGCGCAAGGACCCCGATGTCGCACCGATGCCGCGCACCAATGTCGAACGCTCCCGGGTATCAGCGCCGTCGAACGCGGCGCGGCCAAGCCAGCGCGCTGCAAGCGAGAAGCAGCGCAGTCTGGAACTTGGCGACACCTACATGCTGCCGCCGCTCAATCTGCTGAGCGGCCCCGCCCGCGCCGAGCGCCCGGCCGTCGATACCGTGGCGCTGGAGCATAATGCGCGTCTTCTCGAGACCATTCTTGACGATTACGGCGTCAAGGGCGAGATCATGCAGGTCCGCCCGGGTCCTGTGGTGACGCTGTACGAACTGGAGCCGGCACCGGGGTCAAGTCCTCGCGGGTGATCGGCCTCACCGACGATATCGCCCGCTCGATGAGTGCGGTGTCGGCACGGGTCGCCGTCGTCCCCGGACGCAACGTCATCGGCATCGAACTGCCCAACGCCAGGCGGGACAGCGTGTCGCTGCGGGAGCTTCTGAGCTCCGAGGCCTTCGAGGGTGGCAAGCGCGCCCTGCCGCTGGTACTCGGCAAGGACATCGCCGGCGAGCCGGTCGTGGTCGATCTGGCGCCGATGCCGCACCTGCTGATCGCCGGGACGACCGGCTCCGGCAAGTCGGTCGGCCTCAACGCCATGATCCTGTCGCTGCTGTATCGGCTGACGCCGGATCAGTGCCGTTTCATCATGATCGACCCGAAGATGCTGGAGCTCAGCGTCTACGACGGCATTCCGCATCTGCTGTCGCCGGTTGTCACCGACCCGAAGCAATCGATCACCGCCTTGCGCTGGGCGGTGCGGGAAATGGAACAGCGCTACCAGAAAATGTCCGCCGTCAACGCCAAGTCGCTTGCCGGCTTCAACGACAAGGTGCGCGAGGCGAAGGCCCAGGGCAAGCCGCTGGTGCGCCGGGTGCTGACCGGCTACGACGACGACCGTCAGCCGGTGTACGAAGAGCAGAACTTCAATTTCGAACCGTTGCCGATGATTGTCGTCGTGGTCGACGAACTTGCGGACCTGATGATCGTCGCCGGCAAGGAAGTGGAGGTGCAGATCCAGCGCCTGGCCCAGAAAGCCCGCGCCGCCGGTATTCACCTCATCATGGCGACCCAGCGCCCCTCGGTCGACGTCATCACCGGCGTCATCAAGGCCAACCTGCCGACCCGCATCTCGTTTCAGGTCACCTCCAAGATCGACAGCCGCACCATCCTGGGCGAGCAGGGTGCAGAGCAACTGCTGGGCAAGGGTGACATGCTGTTCATGGCGGCCGGCAAGCAGCCGGTGCGCGTCCACGGGCCGTTCGTGAGCGAGGAGGAGGTGGAGCACGTCGCGGATCACTGGCGCACCCAGGGCCAGCCCGACTATGTACCGGACGTAACGCAGGAGAACGCAGACGGGCTGGCGGAAGACGATGCGCCCATCATGTCCGCCTGGGGCGAACCGGAAAACAGCGGCGAAGACGATCTCTATCGCCGCGCGGTCCAGATCGTCGCTGAATCCCAGAAAGCCTCGACCAGCTATGTGCAGCGGCAGCTCCGGCTCGGCTACAACGGGGCGGCGCGCCTGATCGAGCGGATGGAAAGGATGGGCTGGTCGGCCCTGCCGATCATGTCGGCCGTCGGCAGCTCTTCATCGACAAGGAAGGCAATCGCCTGTGATCGCACGCATACTGGCCGCGCTTGCCGGCCTGTCGCTGGTAGCACCCGCCCAGGCGGCGCTGCCCACCGAGCGCAATGCCCTGCTCGATATGATCCAACGCCACTTTACGCAGGTCCGCACCATGACGGCGAATTTCGTCCAGACCGGCCCCGACGGCCGGCAGATGCGGGGGCGATGACGTTGGCGCGACCCGGCAAGGTGCGCTTTCAGTACGAGCCGACCGTGCCCTTTCTCGTGGTGGCCGACGGCCGGCAGGTGTCGCTGGTCGATTACGAGGTCGCGCAGGTGCAGCGCTACCCGATCCGGGAGACGCCGCTTGCATCCCTGCTCGGGTCCGCCGATGGCCTGCGCCAGTACGCGCAGACGATCAGGGTCGCTGACCAGTCCGGCATCGAAATCCTCACCGTGGAGGCGCAGGACAAGCGTCGCCCAGAATACGGCAGGCTCACGCTCTATTTCCAGGACGCGCCGGGGCACCCGCCGGCCTGCTGCCCATCGGCTGGACCGTTGTCGACAACCAGGGACAGACGACGCAGGTGCAACTGACCGGCGTCAAGTTCAATCCGGCGGTGAGCGACGGCGCCTTTCGCTACCGGGACCCGCGCGGCGCCGGCGTTGGCCCGCGCGGCCGGTAGGGCCTTTCCGACTGAGCTTGAGGCACTTGTGTTGAAGTGCCTCAAGCAAGAGCGATAAGAAAGGCTCTCACTCTTCGTGTAGACCCTTCTTGTCCGTTTTGATTGCCTCACCAAAAGTGATCCAATCAAAAACGGGAAGGGTCTAGCCGCTGCGCCCGAACGAGCGTTCCATGGGACGAAAACACACTGTATGCGCCCTGGGAAACTGGTCAGTTTATTGAATTTCAGGGGAAGATGAACTATAATATAGGTGTGGCGGCAAATCAGACGCTGGTGTTTGCCCCTGTACCCCAGTGAACCGCCACTTGCGTGACGAGCGCAGACTGAACCCCGCCTCATGCCCCCGAGGCGGGGTTCTTGCGTTTCTCGGTAGTCGGTCATTTTGAAATTTTGCCGCTCACCCTGAGCTGGACGAAGGTTGAGCGGCTCGTGGTTCGTCCAGGCTCACCACGAGCGGTTTTTCAAAATGACCCACTACCCGTTTCCCGGGCAGGTGATTTTCGCCGGTGTTTCCGGTACAGCGTTTTCGAATGACGATTCGCATCGCTACCTGGAATATCAATTCCGTGCGCGCCCGTATGGACCTGGTGCGGCGGTTCTGCGCGGAATTTTCCCCGGATATTCTCTGCCTTCAGGAAACCAAGGTCGACGATGGCAGCTTTCCGCACGCCCCGCTTGCGGCCCTCGGTTTCACCGATATCCGCGTGCGCGGCCAGCGTATGCATCACGGTGTGGCGATCCTCTCGAAGCTGCCGCTGGCCGATATTTCGAGTGAGGACTGGCAGGCTAACGGCGAGGCCCGGCATCTGGGGTGATGTTGCCGGGCGGCGTGCGGCTGGAAAACGTCTATGTGCCGGCTGGTGGCGACGTGCCGGATCGCACGGCCAACCCGAAATTCGGCCAGAAGCTTGATTTTCTGGCGCGGATGACCGATTGGGCCGCCGGTTTGGCCACGCCGACCATATTGCTCGGTGATTTCAATGTGCGCCGCTGCCCTCCGACGTGTGGAGTCATGAGGCGCTGCTGAATGTGGTGAGCCACACGCCCATCGAAGTGGCGGCGCTGAATACCCTGGCGGCCAGTCACAACTGGATCGACGCTGGACGGCACTTCGCGCCGGCGCCGGAGCGGCTTTACACCTGGTGGAGCTACCGGGCGAGCGACTGGCGTGCATCGGACCGTGGACGGCGGCTCGACCATATCTGGACCAGCCCGACGCTTGCAGGAAACCTGCGCGGCTGCACCACGATCGTGGCCGCACGCGGCTGGGAAAAACCATCCGACCATGCGCCGGTGATCCTTGAGGTCGCCCTTTGATCGAGACCATTGAGGCGGCGGTCGATCGTCTACGCCGCGGGCGACCTGTCACGATCGATGGTCTTGCCTGTCTGGCGCTCGAGATGGCGGGCACGGATAGCCTGGCGGCGTTCGACGACCCAGCGCCTGCCGATCTGGTCGTTGCAGCCCGCCGCGCCACCTATCTTCGGCTTGGCAACGCCCGTGCTGCGGCGGGCATGGCGGCGACGCGCCTCGTGCGGGAAGTATGGCACGATCTGCCGGCGCTGCTGGCGCTCGCTGATCCGCTTCAGGACTTGCAGGCACCATTCAAATCGCCACTGCGCGCGCGGGCAATGACGGCCGATGATGCACAAGCCGCCGCTGCTGCGCTGGAACTGTGCCGCATTGCCGGCCTGTTGCCAGCGGTGCTGGTCCGGGAGGCGGCGTCCGCGCCGATCGTTTGCGCATCGACCGTCTCCGCACAGGCCGTGCTCGCCCATGACCGCGTCGCTGCCGATGCGTTGAAACTGGTTGCGAGCGCGCATGTGCCGCTGTTCGACGCCGAAGCCTGTCGCATCCATGCTTTTCGCGCCGGGTCGGGCGCTGCCGATCACCTGGCGATCGAGGTTGGCGCGCCGTCGCGCAGCGCGCCAGTACTGACCCGCATCCATTCGGAATGTTTCACCGGCGACCTGCTTGCATCCCTGAAATGCGATTGCGGACCGCAACTGCGTGGGGCGATCCGGGCGATGCGCGAGGGGCCGGACGGCGGTGTCGTCCTCTATCTCGGGCAGGAGGGACGCGGCATCGGCCTGATCAACAAGCTGCGCGCCTACGCCTTGCAGGACCAGGGTTCGACACGGTTGACGCCAACCTGCGCCTCGGGTTTCCGGAAGATGCGCGCGCCTTTGCGCCGGCAGCACGCATGCTCGGGCTACTGGGTTTCTCCAGCGTACGGCTGCTGACCAACAATCCGGACAAGGTGGCGGGCTTGGCCGCCGCCGGCATGCCGGTTGCCGAGCGGGTGCCGCATCAGATGGGCGAGAACCCGCACAATACGCGCTATCTCCAGACCAAGCGCGACAAGTCGGGCCACTGGCTGCCCACTTGATATAGCTTAGTCGTCTCAGACGACTTGTGCTCTCGCGCCGAACAGTGCTGTCCCGATGCGGATATCGGTCGCACCCAGTTCGATGGCGATCTCGAAATCCGCAGTCATGCCCATGGACAGCCGCGGCACGCCGAGCCGGCGCCCCAGCTCAGCCAGCAAGGCGAAAAGGGTGCCGGGTGCTGACCCAGCGGCGGCACGCACATCAGGCCGATAACGCGCAGTCCATGCTGTCGGGCCGCAGCAAGCAGGGCCGGCAATTCCGGAACCGGGCAGCCGCCTTTTGCGGCTCATCGGCAATGCTTACCTGCAGAAAGCAGTCTGGCGCGCGACCCAGCTTGGCGACGGCCTTGCCGAGGGCCTGCACCAGCGACAGGCGGTCAATGCTGTGAATGGCGTCGAACAGGCCAACGGCATCCTCCGCCTTGTTGGACTGCAACTGGCCGACAAGGTGAAGCTGGGTCTGCGGGTGGGAGGCGCGCAGTGCCGGCCATTTCTGCAGGGTTTCCTGTACGCGGTTCTCGCCATAGCAGCCTAGGCCGGCGGCGAGCATCGTGCGGATATCCTCGGCATCGATCGTCTTCGAAACGCCGATAAGCCGAACCTCATCGCTACTGCGCCCGGCACGCTTTGCGGCGTGCGCGATGCGCGCACGTACCTCGGCGAGTCGCTGCGCTGAATCAGCGTGTGGTGTAATCATGGTGTCCTGCTATAGCCTCGCAGGATGTCACGCAATAACGGCAAGCTGCCGCGGCTCTGGTTCTTTACCGACGATCGCCTGAACGTGACGGACATCCTGGCGGCCTGCTTGGCGCTTCCGCGCGGCAGTGGCGTTGTCGTGCGGGCCAGCAGTGCCATCCGGCTGCGGCTTTGCTGGCGCAGCTTCGGCCCCTGCCAGGAAGACTCGTTCTCTCAGTCAGCGGGCCATCAGACGGGCAAGGCCTGGGACGGCATCTGGGCAGCCGCGGTCGCGCACAGCGCCGCCGGGGTTGGTCACCGCCAGCGCGCATTCAATCCCGGAACTGCGCCGCGCGGAACGGGCGGGCGCGACCCTCGTGTTCGTGTCGCCGGTATTCGCGACGCGCTCTCATCCAGGCGCGCGCGCCATGGGGCCGATCCGCCTTGCCGGGCTGGTTCGCGCAACATGGCTGCCGGTCGTGGCGCTGGGCGGGATGACTGAGGCGCGATGGCGCAGGGTCCGCCCGACCGGTGCATACGGCTGGGCGGCGATCGACGGGCTGCTGGATCAGAAGTTGATGGCGGTGCCGAGGTAGACCGAGGAATTGGTCTGTTCCGCATCCTTCGCCGAGCGGGTACGATCCGACTGGTAGGACAGCGAATATTTGACGCCGCCGGAGAGGCTGACGCTCGGGGTCAGGTGGTAGGCCCCGCCGAGGTCGACGCTGTACTTGCGCTCGTCGAGGATGGCCGACGTGCCGCGTCCGCTAGAATTTTCCTCCGCGACCCGAACGGTCGTGCGCCAATTCTCGCTCTTGTAGCTGACGCCGAGGTTCAGGCCCTCGGTCAGGCTCAGCGGCTGATCCTGATCCCGCCCATATTGTGCATCCAGGACGAAGCCGCGATAGCCGACGCCGGCACCGATGCCGTAGCCATTCGGCTCGCTGAGGCTCAGGCCGGTTTCCGGTACGCTGCGGGTGATGATCCCGAAGCTCACGCCCTTTGATCGGAGATAGCGCTTGACGGTGTGAAGGAGTAGCTGCGCTCGACCGCTTTCGGCCTGGCCGGAACAGCGGCTTTGCGAACAACCGGCTTGCGCGTGCGCTTCACAGGCTTCGGGGCAGCTTCATCGGGAAGATTGCGGAAGTAGAGAAACCATCGCTGCCGACGCGGTCAGCCGCCATCGCCCCGGCGTTTAAGCCGGCCGCGACAAACAAGGCTGTTGCGATCATTGTCGCAAGGCGCGCCACAGTGCTTCTCCTTCCCAATCCAGTCCATATAGGGAGGTGTTAAAGAAATGTAAGCCAAAGCAAATTTAATTATAGCGCTCTCAGCATCTTTGCGTCGGCTGTGGCCAGAACCCAACACCTTTGCGCCGGTGAGTGGCATATGCACGTGTGATGACGCTTGGCCTCGGGCCAACCTGCCGCCTATAACGCAGGCTGTATTCCTTTGCACCCGAGTCGCACGTCCATGGTCAGAATTCCCTCCCTTGCCGCCCTCGTGCTGCTGGCAGCCTGCTCCAGCGGCTTCAGAAGCCGGCTGAACTGGCGCCCGCCAAGCTCTCGACCCTTTCGGTCAATACCTATCTGTGGCGTGCCGCGCTGGAGACGATCGCCTTCATGCCGATCGCCCAGGCCGATTCCGGCAACGGCGTGATCCTCACCGACTGGTACGCCAACCCGCAAACGCCGACCGAGCGGGTCAAGGTAAGCGTCTTCATTCTGGACAAGGATCTGCGTGCCGACGCGCTGACGGTCTCCGCGAACCGGCAGGAGAACCGCGGTGGCGCCTGGGTCGATGCACCCCTGCGCGCCGATACGGTCCAGAAGCTTGAAGAGGCGATCCTGGAGCGCGCCCGCACCATCCGGCAATCGGTCGTCGCCGAACGTTGATCCATGAGCCGCTATAACCCGAAAAGCGCCGAGCCCCGCTGGCAGGCCGTCTGGCGCGAGCGAAAGACCTTCGCCGCGGACAGCGCGCCCGCCGACGCACCATCCTGCTATATCCTGGAGATGTTCCCTATCCCTCGGGGCGCATCCATATGGGCCATGTGCGCAACTACACGATGGGTGATGTGATCGCCCGCTACAAACGCGCGCGCGGGTTCGCTGTGCTGCACCCGATGGGCTGGGACGCGTTCGGCATGCCGGCCGAAAACGCCGCCTTCGAGCGCAAGGTCCACCCGCGTGCCTGGACGCTGGACAATATCGCGGCCATGCGCGCCCAGTTGCAGCAGCTCGGCCTTGCCATCGACTGGAGCCGCGAGCTGGCGACCTGCGAGCCCGACTATTACGGCCAGGAACAGGCGCTGTTTCTGGATCTGCTCGAGGCTGGCCTGGTTTACCGCAAGGAGTCGGCGGTCAACTGGGACCCGGTCGATATGACTGTGCTGGCGAACGAACAGGTGATCGACGGCCGCGGCTGGCGCTCCGGCGCGCTCGTCGAGCGGCGCAAGCTTTCCCAATGGTTCTTTCGCATCACCGATTTTGCCGAAGACCTGCTGACTGGCCTGGAGACGCAGGACCGCTGGCCGGACAAGGTCAAGCTGATGCAGGCCAACTGGATTGGCCGCTCGGCCGGCTTGCGCTTCCGGTTCAACGTCGCGACCGGCGGGACCATCGAGGTGTTCACGACCCGACCGGACACCCTGTTTGGCGCGAGTTTTGCGCGGTCGCTGCTGATCACCCGCTTGCCGAGGCATTGGCTGCGGACAATGCAGCGCTGGCGGCGTTCATCGCGCAGTGCCGTCAGAGCGGTACTGCGACCGCCGATCTGGAAACGGCCGAGAAACTGGGCTTCGACACCGGCCTCACGGTCGAGCACCCGCTTGCGTCCGGCTGGCCTGCCGGTCTATGTCGCCAATTTCGTCTTGATGGACTATGGGACCGGCGCCATTTTCGGCTGCCCGGCGCATGACCAGCGCGACCTGGACTTCGCGCGAAAATACGGCCTGCCCGTGAAAGCCGTGGTGGTGCCGGAAGGGGCGGCGGCGGATTTCGCGGTGGAGGACGAAGCATATACCGGACCCGGCCGCCTGGCGAATTCCGATTTCCTCAACGGCCTCAGTGTCGAGGACGCCAAAGCGGCGGTCATCGCGCGCGCCGAGGCCGAGGGCTGGGGCGCGCACAGACCACGTTCCGTCTGCGGGACTGGGGCGTCTCGCGTCAACGTTACTGGGGCACGCCGATCCCGGTCGTTCACTGCACCGCCTGCGGTGTCGTGCCAGTGCCGCACAGCGAGCTGCCCGTCGTGCTGCCGGAGGATGTGACCTTCGATGTGCCTGGCAATCCGCTCGACCGGCATCCCACATGGAAACATCGCACCTGCCCGCGCTGCGGCGGGCCGGCCCAACGGGAGACGGACACGCTCGACACCTTCGTCGATTCGTCCTGGTACTTCATCCGCTTCGCCTCGCAGCCGGCGGATCGGCCGTTCGACCGGGCCGAGGCGGCGCGCTGGTTGCCAGTCGACCAGTATATCGGCGGCATCGAGCATGCGATCCTGCATTTGTTGTACGCGCGCTTTTTCACGCGCGCGCTGCAGCGGATCGGCAAGATCGATGCCGCCGAGCCGTTCGCCGGCCTGTTCACGCAGGGGATGGTTTGCCACGAAACCTACAAAGCGCTCGATGGCCGCTGGGTTGAGCCGGGCGCAGTCGATCGGATTGAGGGTGGCGAGGCGGTGGAGCGGGAGACCGGGCTGGCCGTGACCGTCGGCCGCGCCGAAAAGATGAGCAAGTCCAAGAAGAACACGGTCGATCCCAGCGCAATCGTCGCCCAATATGGTGCCGATGCCGCACGCTGGTTCATTCTCTCGGACTCGCCGCCGGACCGCGACCTGCTGTGGTCGGACGCCGGGATCGAGGGTGCCTGGCGCTTCTCGCAGCGGGTCTGGCGCGTGATCGCCGAGACATGGCCTCGCGCTGTAGCCGCGCAGCCGGATGTCGGCCCGAGCGATCTCCGGCGCGCGACGCACAAGGCCATCGCGACTGTAACCGCCAACATCGAGGCGTTGCACTTCAACAAGGCCGTCGCGCATCTTTATGAGTTTGTGAGCGCGCTGGCCGATGCTGCCGGGCGTGGGGACGCAGACGGCGCCTGCGCGAGGCGCTGCCCGTGCTGGCGCAACTGGTCGCCCCATGATGCCGCACCTGGCCGAGGAAGCCTGGGCGCTCATGGGTCAGCCAGGCCTGGTTGCGGATGCGCCGTGGCCGGTGGCAGACGCGGCACTGCTGCAGGATGCGCAAGTGACGATCGCCGTTCAGGTCAACGGCAAGCTGCGCGATACCCTCGATGTCGCTCCGGATCTCGACAGGGCGGCGCTTGAGGCGCTGGCGATGCAGTCCGAGAAGGTGCAACGTCTACTCGGCGGCGGCACGCCGAAGCGAGTGATCGTGGTGCCGAACCGGCTGGTGAACCTGGTGCTATGATGCGTCGGCTGGCCCTGCTCCTGTGTCTGGCTGGATGCAGCCTGCAGCCGGTGTATGGCGGCGGCCGTACCGGCGAAGTCAGCAGTGCGCTTTCGAGCGTTGAGATCGCGCCAATCCCGGACCGTGCCGGCCAGGTCCTGCGCGCGGCGCTCGAGCGCAACATGGGGGCGGGCGGGGACAAACGCTACCGGCTTGAGGTGGTGATCCGGGAAGACACCCGGGGCTTCGGCGTGCGCGGCGACGAGTCGATCACGCGCGAGCGGCTGAGCCTCAATGCCCGCTATCGTCTGGTGGATCTTGCCAATAAAACCGCGATCCTGGAGGATGTGGCGCGCTCCGACATCGCGATCGATGTGGTGCGCAGCAACGAGTATTCCGTCGTGAGCGCCGAGAGCACGGCAAGCGAGCGCAACGCCGAGCAGGTCGCGCGCCAGATCCTCGACCGGCTGGGCGTCTTTTCCGGACCCGGAAATGAAGCCCAGCCCGCAGCAACTGAGCGGGTTGCTGAAGGCGCTCGACCCGTCGATTGTTGCCGTCCTCTGTTTCGGTCGGATGAAAGCCTGGTCCGCGAGCGGGCCCGGCTGTTCGGTCGGCAGGTGGCCACCGACCTGGACGATCCGTTTGCAGTCGTCGACCTGAGCGCCAGCGTGGTTGCGGACGATACGGCGCGGCTGAGTGACGAAGCCAGCGCCATCGGGCTCATGGTGCAGCGCAAGCTGATCCGCATCGCCGATGCTGCAGACGCCATGACGCCAGCCGTCGAGACCTGCCTGGACAACCCGAATGTGGCCAATCTGACAGTGCTGCAGGCGGGCGAGCTACCGGCGACCTCGAAGCTGCGCAAACTGATGGAGGCGCATCCGCGCGCGCTGGCAGTTGCCTGTTACCCGGAGGACGGCGCACGGCTCGAACAGTGGCTGGATGCAGCGGCTGCGGAGCGCGGGCTGCGGCTGGAACGGGCGGCGCGTGACGCGCTGCTGGCCTATGGCGGCGGCGCACGCGACATCCTGCGCTCGGAGCTGGACAAGCTGGACCTTTATACAGGCGGCGGCAGCGTGACGCTTGACGATGTTGCCGCTGTCTGCGCCGACCGCGGCGAGGCGGCGTTCGACAGCCTGGTCAACGCCGTGGCCGGTGGCCGCCTGGCCGAGGCGGTCGCCCAGCTTCAGCGCCTGCAGGCGGAGGGCGAGGCAGGCATCGCCATGTTGCGCGCGCTGCTACGCCGCATCTGGCAACTGCGCGAAGTGCGCCTCGGCATGGCACGCGGTGCTGGCGCGGAAGCCGCGGTCAAGGCGCTGCGACCACCGGTGTTCTGGAAGGACACGGCGGCAGTCACGGCGCAGGCCGGGACCTGGACGCTGGAAAAGCTCGATCGCGCCTGCCGCCTGCTGCTGGAGACCGAGCGCGCCATCAAACAATCCGGGTCTGCCGGCGATCTGCTTGCGGAACATGCGCTGCTGGTGCTCGCACATCATGCGCGGCGTTAGACCTTGATCGTTTCAGAGTGACTGAAGCTCGACCGACCAAGCTTTAAAACCCGACCGCAGGGCCGGACAGACGGCGGCACAGCCAGTCGAGTTCGTCCAGACTGGCATAGCGGATCGAGACCACGCCCTGGCCGCCGGCGTCGCTGATGTCGACCGGCAGGCCGACTGCCGCGGTCAGGTCGCGCTCGAGCGCCGTGGTGTCTGCATCCTTGGCCGGGGCAGCCCGTATGCGCGGTTTGGACGGCCCGCCTTTTCCGCGCGCACCAGCGTTTCCACTTGCCGCACGGAGAGGCCCTTGGCGACCGCCAGTTGGGCAAGTTGCACCGGATCGGCACTGGTGAGTACGGCGCGCGCATGGCCGGCGCTCAGCTTGCCCTCGACCAGCAATGAGCGCACGGGTGCAGGCAAATCCAGCAATCGCATCAGGTTGGCGATGTGGCTGCGGCTCTTGCCGACCAGTCGCGAGACGTCGTCCTGCGTGTGCCCGAACTCCTGGATCAGGCGGTAGTAGCCGTCCGCCTCGTCGATCGCGTTGAGATCCTGCCGCTGGATATTCTCGATGAGCCCGATTTCGAGCACCTGGGAGTCGGTCAGCTCGCGCACCAGCACCGGGGCGTCGTGAAGCTGCGCCAGCTGTGCGGCGCGCCAGCGTCGCTCGCCGGCGATGATCTGGTACCGCCCCGGGCTGCTCGGGTCGGGCCGCACCAGCAGGGGTTGCAGAATGCCCTGGCTGCGCAGGGAATCGGCGAGCTCGTTCAGCGCGTCCTTGTCGAAATGGCGGCGCGGCTGGCGCGGATTGGGGACCAGCGCCGAAATCGGCACGCGCTGGGGCCCACTGCCGCTTTGGCCGTTCTGGCTGGCCTGTGCGACCGGGGTTTCCATGTCGCCGAGAAGGGCGGACAGACCGCGGCCTAACCCTTGGGGACGCTTGCGTTCGGTGGTGTCGGCCATCAGGCTGCTCGTGCTGCTTGGGTTGTGCGTTTCAAAAGCTCGCTTGCAAGCTTCATGTAGGCTTGGCTGCCCGGGCTGCGGATATCGTAGATCAGCGCCGGCTTGCCGTGCGACGGCGCTTCCGACAGGCGCACGTTGCGCGGGATCACGGTCTCGAACACGACATTGCCCAGGCAGGCACGCACGTCGTCGGCTACCTGATCCGAGAGCTTGTTGCGGCGATCATACATGGTCAGCACCACGCCCATGATGGAAAGGGTGGGGTTATAGGCCACGGACCCGTTCAACTGTTTGAAGTAGTTGGCTTAATCCTTCCAGGGCAAAAACTCGCACTGCAGCGGCACCAGTACGGCGTGGGCGGCGACCAGCGCATTGAGCGTCAGCAGCCCAAGCGAGGGCGGGCAGTCGATCAACACATGGTCATAGTGCGCGTCGGCGTCGCCCAAGGCATCGCGCAGGCGGTTCATGCGGCGATCCATGTCGACCATCTCGATCTCGGCACCGGACAGGTCGACGGTCGCCGGCACCAGAAACAGGCCTGGCACCAGAGTCGGGGCAGCGGCGGTCACCACATCGGCCGTGCCCAGCAACACCTCGTAGCTGGTATGGGCGCGGTCTGCCCGGGCAAGGCCGAAGCCGGTTGAGGCGTTGCCCTGGGGTCGAGGTCGATCACCAGTACGCGCCGCCCGATCGCGGCCAGCCCGGTCGCGAGGTTGATGGTGGTTGTCGTCTTGCCGACACCGCCTTTCTGGTTGGCGACGGCGATTACATTGCGCTTCATCGGCGTCCTTTCAGGCCGGCGCGCCCCGAGGCAGCGACGGGTGCGATATTCCATGCGTCGACGATCCGGCCGCGCGGGTCGGTGCGGCTGGAGTGCAGGCTGTGCGCGAACTGCCACTGGTGCGCGCCGCCATCAGCTCCTCTTCCACGCTTTCCCTTTGGGCAGGATCCATTGCGTCGAGTCTGCCGCGAAGCGGTGCCCCAGTCAAACAGTTGCGCAAGACTGGCGCAGGCGCGCGCCGTAATCGTCGTATAGCGTTGCGGCGGCAGCGCCTCGATGCGCGCATTGCAGACCGTCACGCGGTCCGTGAGATCGAGCGCCGCGGCGACTGCCTCCAGAAACCGGGCTTTCTTGGCGACCGAGTCGACCAGGGTGACATGGCCGGCACCGAGAATGGCAAGGACCAGCCCGGGAAAACCGGCGCCGCTGCCGATGTCGAGAATCGACGCTGGATCGCGGATCAGGGCCCAGAGCTGAGTCGAATCGAGCATGTGCCGCCGCCAGACATCGGGCAGGGTCGCCGGGCCGACCAGGTTCATGCGCGACTGCCAGTCCGCCAGCATTTCCGCGTAGAGGGCCAGCTTGTCCGCCGTTTCACGTGAAACACCCGAGTCGCGCTCGAACTGCGCTTGATCGTAGAGCACTCAGGCCGCCTTGCGCTTGACGAACGCAAGCAGCGCGCTGACCGCAGCCGGCGTCACGCCCGGGATGCGCGCCGCTGCCCCAGCGTGGTCGGGCGAGCCTGGGTCAATCGTTCGCGCACTTCGTTGGACAGGCCAGCGATGGCACCGAAGTCGAGGTCGTGCGGAAGCGTGAGCTGCTCGTCGCGCCGAAGCGCCGCCACATCACCCTCCTGGCGCTGCACATAGCTGGCATAGAGGGCGTCGATGGCGATCTGCTCGCGCAGCTTGGGGACTGCGCCCAACTCCGGCCATATGCCCTGCAGGTGCGCCCAGGTGACATGTGGAAACCGCAGCAGATCGAAAGCGGAACGCACGATCCCGTCCTGATTGACCGCTATGCCGTGCGCTGCTGCTTGCGGCGGTGTGAGGCGCAGGCGTTCTGTCAGCGCCCTTGCGGACGCTAAAGCCTGCTGCTTTTCGGCAAAAGCCTGCGCGCGCGGGCGCTGCACCAGGCCAAGGTCAAGGCCAAGCGGCGTCAAGCGCTGGTCGGCGTTGTCGGCGCGCAGTCGCAGACGGTATTCCGCACGCGAGGTGAACATACGGTAGGGCTCGCGCGCGCCCTGTGTTGTCAGATCGTCCAGCATGACGCCGATGTAGGAGGTGGCACGGTCAAGATGAAAGGGATCAGTGCCGCCGGCAAAGCGCGCGGCATTGATGCCGGCAACCAGGCCTTGCGCCGCCGCTTCCTCGTAGCCGGTGGTGCCGTTGATCTGCCCGGCGAGGTACAATCCAGCCATGCCCTTGACGTCCAGGGCTGGCGACAGGCCCGGGGATCGACATAATCATATTCGATCGCATAGCCCGGCTGCACGATGTGCGCCTGTTCCAGCCCGGGATCGTCTTCAGGAACGCCGCCTGCACCGCGACCGGAAGCGAGGTGGAGATGCCGTTGGGGTAGATGGTCGGGTCGTCCAGGCCCTCCGGCTCCAGGAAGATCTGGTGGCCCTCGCGGTCGCCGAACCGCATGATCTTGTCTTCGACCGATGGACAGTAGCGTGGCCCGACCCCTCGATCCGCCCGGCGTACATCGGAGCGCGGTGGATATTCTCGCGGATGATGGCATGCGTCGCCAAGGTGGTGCGTGTGGCGTAGCACGGCACCTGCGGCAGCGGTGCGGTCGTCGACAGAAAGGAGAACAGCGCCGGCTCGTCGTCGCCGGGCTGCAACTCAAGCGCTGCCCAGTCGATGGTGCGGCCGTCCAGGCGCGCTGGTGTTCCCGTCTTCAGTCGACCCATCGGCAGGGCGAGGCCGCGCAGGAAGTGGGCAAGCTTGAGGGCCGGCGGCTCGCCGACCCGTCCTGCCGGCGTCTGCTCCTCGCCGCGGTGGATGACCCCGGCCAGAAAGGTGCCGGTGGTGAGCACCACCGCGCCGGCGCGCAGGGTCCGCCCGTCTGCAAGCACCGCCCCGTGATACGCTGATCCTTGAGGGCCAGCGTATCGACGGCACCGGCAAGGATCGTCAGGTTCGGGGTCTCGCGCAGTAACTGCTGGATGGCGGCGGCATAGCGTTTGCGGTCGGCCTGTGCGCGCGGCCCCTGGACCGCCGGGCCCTTGCGGCGATTGAGCAGACGGAACTGGATGCCGGCAGCGTCTGCCGCGCGGCCCATGATGCCGTCCAGCGCGTCGATCTCGCGCACCAGATGGCCCTTGCCGAGCCCGCCGATCGCCGGGTTGCACGACATCGCGCCGATGGTCGCGGGATTGTGCGTGACCAGCGCCGTGCGCGCGCCAAGGCGTGCGCTGGCGGCCGCCGCTTCGCAGCCGGCGTGGCCGCCGCCGATCACCAGAACGTCGAATGTCTCCATGGTTCCCAGCTAGCGATTCGGCCGCGCTAAGTTCAGAACCGCCGATGTTTCACGTGAAACATCGGCTCATTTCCGATGCAGAACTCACGGAAAATCACGTCGAGCAGGTCTTCGATGTCGATGCGGCCGGTGAGGGCCCAGCGCCTGGGCCGCCAGGCGCAGGTGCTCCGCCTGCAGTACGGGATCGTCATCACGGCTCTGGGCTGCAATCAGTTCGCCTCGACAGGCCTCCAGATGCTGGCGATGCCGCGCGCGAGTCAGCATCGGGGCATCGCCTTGTGGCATCTGGCTGGCCGCAAAACCGGTCAACCGCGCCACGAAATCGTCCATACCCTGGCCCTGCGTTACCGATATGGCGTTGCCTTGCGTGCCTGCCAGCAGATCGGCCTTGTTGATGTAGCGCCAGATCGGCGCACCGCTGGCGGGCGGCGCTTCCTCTGCGGCATCCGGTGCGCTCAGGTGCACAACCAGATCGGCGGCGGCGGCGCGGGCGCGGGCGCGGGCGATGCCTTCGCGCTCGATCGGGTCGTGCGTCTCGCGCAGGCCCGCCGTGTCGATCACGGTGACCGGATAGCCGCCCAGATTGAGATGAACTTCGATGGTGTCGCGCGTCGTGCCGGCGTAGGGCGAGACGATGGCGACATCACGCCCGGCCAGCCAGTTTACCAGGCTGGACTTTCCGGCATTGGGCCCCGGTGATCGCGACGGTCAGCCCCTGGCGCAGGCGCTCGCCGCGTCCGGAGTCGTTCAGGTGCGCCTCGATTTCCTGGCTCAGGTCGGCAAGGTCCTGGCGCACGGCCGCTGGCAGGCCGGCCGGCACGTCATCCTCACCCTCGGCGAAGTCGAGGTCGGCGGCGACATAGGCCATGGTCCGTACCAGCCGGTCACGCCAGCCTTCGTAGAGCCGCTCCAGCCGGCCGCCCAACTGTTGTAGGGCCTGGCGCCGCTGCGCCTGGGTTTCAGCCGCCAGCAGATCGCCCAGGCCCTCCACACGGGTGAGGTCAAGCTTGCCGTTGTCGAACGCGCGGCGCGTAAAGGCCCCAGGCTCGGCCGGGCGCAGGCCGGGCAGGCGCGCGAGCGCCGCCAGCACGCCCTCGATGACCGCAAGGCCGCCATGGACGTGAAACTCCGCCGTGTCCTCGCCGGTGGCACTCGCCGGGCCGGGCAGCCACAGTACCAGCGCCAGATCCAGGGGTTCGGCGGTCTCTGGGTGGATCAGAGAACGCAGCACTGCCCGTCGCGCTGCGGGGCCGGCTTTGCGGTCATCGCTTCGATCGCGCCCCGGCTATCAGGGCCGGACAGGCGTATGACCGCGACGCCCGCAACCCCGCGGCCGCTGGAGAGCGCGTAAATCGTGTCCGGGCGCATCAGGACTTCGAGGATTGCCCGGTTGCCGCATTCCAGAAGGCGCGCTGCATGGTCTCGAAGCTGTCGGTCATCATCGGCATCCATTGCTTGACGATGCGGTCGACATCGGCGCTGGAGACCCCGTCGCGGATCAGGCTTTCCATGCGCTCGAGATAGATGGCATGCAGCGGTGCCAGATCAGGCAGGCCCATGAAGGACCGGGCTTCCTGCGGCGTACAGTCGATATCGATACTGATTTTCACGGTGGGTCTCCTGTCTGCATCGCCCACACTTGCCGGATCGTCGCCAGCGGGCCATGCTTTGAGAATACGCGTTGAACGTCAAATACAAAGGGGGCGAGATGCCCGTGCGCTCGATACACACACCGTTCGGCGACATGACGGTCGCGCAGGAAGGCGTGGCGATCGTCTCCGTCGACTGGGGCTGGGGCCGCGATCAGGACGATACGCCGCTGCTGCGCGAGGCGCTTGCGCAGCTTGACGCCTATTTCTCCGGCAAGCTTAAAACGTTCGATCTGCCGCTGGCGATTGAGGGCACGCCGTTCCAGCGCCGGGTGTGGCAGACCATGCAGCAAATCCCCTATGGCGAGACCCGAACCTACGGCGACGTGGCGCAGGAACTGAACAGTGCGGCGCGCGCTGTCGGCGGCGCCTGCGGGCCAACCGGTTGCCGATCCTCATTCCCTGCCATCGCATCCTCGGGACCGGCGGCATCGGCGGTTATTCCGGGGCGAAGGGCCGGCGACCAAGCAGCAGATTCTCGACCTCGAACGGATGGCGGCGCGGCGCTTTTGTGATAACTGTAAGTAAATGTTATAGAATAACGGAGATTCACCATGACGTCAGGCAAGATGGATGTCGCAGCCAGCGACGGTTCGGGGTCTTTGGCGGCTATCTGGCGCTGCCGGCGAAGACGCCGGCGCCGGCCGTCGTGGTGCTGCAGGAAATCTTCGGCGTGAACGCGAACGTGCGCGCGGTGTGCGACCGGCTGGCGGCGAACGGTTTCGTCGCCTGCGCGCCGGATTTGTTCTGGCGGCTTGAGCCGGGGCTTTCGTTGTCGTCGGAAGACCCTGACGAGCGTGCCAAGGGCTTTGCGTTGTTTCCAAAGTTCGATGTCGCCAAGGGTATCGAGGATATCGCTGCCGCCGTCGCCGCCATCCGTCGCCACCCGGCCGTCACCGGCAAGGTCGGCGCCGTCGGCTATTGCCTGGGTGGTCTGCTGGCGTATCTGACCGCCGCGCACACCGATGCCGATGCCGCGGTCGGCTATTATGGGGTTGGCATTCAGGGCAAGCTGGAGGCCGCAGGCGGCATCAGGAAACCGCTGATGTTGCATATCGCGCAGGGCGATGAATTCGTGCCCCGGATGCCCAGCGGACCCTTGTCGCAGGGTTGGGCGTACACCCGAAAGTGACGCTGCACAGCTATCCGGGCGTGGGGCACGCCTTTGCCCGCATCAACGGCGACCATTACGATGAAGCCAGCGCGACGCTGGCGGATGCGCGGACTCTGGCGTTTCTGTGCGGCGCGCTGAAATAGCCCTGCTGGCGCTGCTCGCCGGCTGCGGCCCGCAGGCGGGGCGGCGCAAGGCGGTGCAGCGCCGATTGCCGCAGCGCCGATTGCCGCGGCACTCGATTGTCTGCGCGCCCAGGGCCGTGGGCTGGCGAGTGCGCACCGTGGCGGGCCTGGCCCCGGCCTGCCGGAGAATGCGCTGGAGACGCTGGCCGCGGGTTTCGCCGCCGGGGTGCGCCTGTTCGAGGTCGACGTCCGCCGCACCAAGGACGGGGTGCTGGTGCTGCTGCATGACGAGACGCTTGAGCGCACAACGACCGGTTCCGGTTCCTTGCGCAGCCACAGCCTGCAAGAACTCGCGGGCGTCCGGCTCAAGGACGACGCCGGCGCGCTGACGCAGGGCAGGCTCCCGACCCTGGCGGACGCGCTGACATGGGCAGTCAAGCGTGGCGCCTATCTGCAGCTCGATATCAAGCCCGAGGTCCGGTTCGAGGATGTCGTCGCTGCGGTGTGGCAGGCGCGCGCTGCCGACTCGGTGATTCTGATCGTCTACAGCACGCAGGCGGCGAGCCGGTTGGCGCGCCTTGCGCCGGATATGACGATCTCTGCGCCAGCCGAGACAGCGCAGGATCTGACGGCGCTGCAAAACGCCGGCGTCGGCCTGGGCCGTCTTGCCGCCTGGACCGGCCTTACGGAAAAACCGCTGCGGACTATGCGACGCTGCGCGGTCAGGGTGTCGAGCCGATTCTTGGCACGCTCGGTCGGCCCGGCCTGCGTCTGGACGATCGCTACGCAGCAGACGGCGACGTGTCCGAGTACGCCGCGCGCGTCAAGGACGGCGTGGCGATCCTCGCCAGCGATAGCGCGGCGACCGTTGCGAAGGCGCTCGATGCTGCTGACCGTGGCCCGGGTGCCTGCCTTGTGGTGGCACCGCAATAGGGGTTGCGCCCACCGGCCCGAGCGCTAAGCTTCGTCAGGCATACGAGGAGGGAGGCTGTCCATGAAGTACGAAGTCTACAAGGACAAGAAGGGCGAATTCCGCTGGCGGCTCAAGCACAACAACGGCAACATTCTCGCCAAATCGTCCGAGGGCTACAAAGCCAAGGCGGATTGCCTGAAGTGCATCGAAAACACGCAGAACTCCGGGTCCGCCACCATCGTCGAGGCCTGACACCAGGGTCTCTCTCATGAAATCATGACGCCGTGGCGTCGCTGTCAAAGCCATGTTTGCGCTGGTTGATGACTTCATAGGCCAGCACAGCCGTCGCGATGGCGACGTTCAGGCTGTCCGCCTTGCCGCGCATCGGCAGCTTCACCAGCGCGTCGCAGGCGTCTTCATAGGCCTGTGGCAGCCCCGACTGTTCGTTGCCCATCAGCAGGAACGTGGGGTCGGGATAGGCGACCGCCTGGTAGTCGACGGATGTTTTGAGGCTGGCGCCGACCAGAAAGCCGGGGCCTTCGCGCAGCCAGGCCAGAAATTCGGGCCACGCTGCTGTTGCGACCGTCTGGGTGAAAAGTGCGCCCATCGAGCTGCGGACAGCCTCGACGCTGAACGGGTCGCACCCCTGGTCGAGCAGGATGACCCGCCGGCGCCGACAGCGTCGGCGGTGCGCAGGATGGTGCCGAGGTTCCCGGGTCCCTGATCGCCTCCAGTACGAACCAGATATGGGCGCGTGCTCGATCGAGCTGACGCAGTGGCGTCAGGGCCTGGCGGAACACACCCACGACATTTTGGGATTATCCTTGCGAGTCAATCGCGTAAGAAGTTCTGGCGTCATCTCTGTCATCTCGGTGACGTCTTGACGACACATATTGATCACACGACGCATGGCCGGATGGTCTGCTATACCCGGGGCCAGGATCAGGATTTCCGGGATATGGCCTGAGTCGACGGCCTCAACGACGATTCGCATCCCTTCGGCCAGGAACAGGCCGTCGCGCGCACGGAATTTCTTTTCGTGTAACGCATTGACACGCTTGAAGAGTGGGTTTGCCGCGCTCGTAATCGTTTTATGCATTTACCGTCCCTTAAGTGCCTAGGGCTGATTTCGTACATACCAAAAACAAAACTAGGCGGTGTCAGATGAGGATGAAAAAGAAGACGCAGATTCTACAGTAAATGCGTCGTCAACCATACAGAAAGATTGGTCACGTCGTGCAGTTGTCAGCGGAATAAGCCTCGCTACAGCCAGCGGTATTGCCACAGAGGTGCTTGCTCAATCGAGTTCTTTCACGACCATTAACATTACTAAGTCACCTGCCCCAGCGTTCGCCCGACGGCGCCGCGCCGGCAACACTTCACGGTCGCCCAGCCGAAAGCCGTCCCCGACGTCTTGCCGGACTGCGTCATCATCGAAGTCGCAGGCAAAACGTACATGGCGAAATTTTCACAGGGCATCCAGGATTTCAACCCGACCATGCCGGATCGCGATCCGTATCTGCTGGCGGCGACGCCGCCGATGCTGGCGGGCCTGTTCTCGAAAATCGACAGCGTCACGTTCCTGCGGGTCTATTCTCCCAGCGTCGACCACTGGGAAGTGCTGATGCTGGTCGACGCCAACCCGTGCGGCGATTATCCGACCTGGGACAAGCATCCGAAGGTTCCGGCCTCGGTCGTGCGCTTCCTGGACAAGAACAGTAACCCGGTCGAGGTGCTCTATCCGGATGCCGGCAAGCCCAAGACTTCGGTCGAGGTGCCAGCCTGCTCGCGCTTCCAGATTCCGTATTTCGAAAACAAGCGCCCGCCGCTGCGCAAGAACCTGCGCGAGCTGATCCTCGGGACCGACGAGAACGCCAGCTTCGGCCAGAAGAAGTTCTTCGTCGCGCCGGAGCCGATCCTGTCGAATGCGCGGTTCAACAGCACCAACTGGACCCGTGTTCCGGAAAGCTATTACAATATCACCGGCCCACTGCAAGCGAGCCTGTGGCAGAAGCCGGACTGGGCGCGTGGCGGCGAGGCCGCCGAAATCGGGCTTTACCCGGACGAACTGGCCTACTGGCTGGCGCGCGCGGTCAAGCCGGGCGCCGACCCGCAACCCTATGAGCGTGCGTGGCGCAACAAGGCTGACGCCACGTTCAGCCAGCCGCTGTTCTATCGCAAGGGCCGGCTGTCCGGTCCGCTCACCGCGACCGACGAATTCAAGAACGTCACGTTGGCCTACACGTCCGACGGTCGCCCGTATTTCTATCCGGGCAGCGGCATCGACTCGCCGGTCGGCCACCTTTCGGTCGGCAATATTCCGGTCAATTCGCCGGATTATCCCTACGCCAAGGGCGCGGTCTGGGGCCTCGACAGCAACCACACGCCGAACTACGTCTATGGGGCCTATGTCCTCACGGGTGCGTTCCGCTACCTGCTGGCGCTGCAGGCGCTACCCTTCATGCATATCTTCAACAGCACGCCGTTCGGCCGTCAGGGCGCGCGCATGCTGGCTTCGGAGGTGCAGAACCGGGGCATCGCCTGGACCCTGCGGGATATCTATTTCGCGCAGAAGGCCCTGGGCCGACCATGAACTGCTGGCCCCGCGCAGGATGATGCGCCAGCTGTTCGAGGACCATTATCTGTTCCACAACAACGAGTGGAAGATCCCGGACAATCCGGACAGCCAGTGGTCGCAGTCGAAGTTCGGTCTGGAAGCGACCTACTGGACAGCAACCTGGTCGGCGGTGCCGGAGTTCAACGACAAGCCGGCGCTGATCAGCGACACTTACTGGGCGCAGGCGTTCATCGGCTCCGTCATCGGCATGATGACCCTGCTCGGTGACCAGCACGACTGGTCGGCGCTGGCCTTGCGCGGCATGCGCCAGGGCATCAACCAGGTTCATTACCTGATGCCGCACCTGATCCAGCACCTGGTCATCAAGTCGAGCGTCGACGCTGGCCCCGGCGATCTGTCGGTCAAGCCCTATGTCACAAATCCGGGCTGGCAGCCGCTGCCGCAGAGCTGGTCGGACATCCGCACCAAGACCTACAAGCTGGCCGGATCGCCCGAGAACGATCATCTCGGCGACTGGACCAACCAGTCCTCGGGTCCGGCGATCCTGCTTGGTGCTCTCAACATCCTGCGCCGCGCCGGGTACAGCCTGGATTATGCGGACCGTGCGGCCGAGCGCCTGCTGGCAGACCGCGCCGCAGCCTACAACCAGAACCCCGGCTACCTTGCGAACGACAAGTGCAGCTATACGTTCAGCGGCCCTGCCGTATAAGTCGGGGCGCAACCGGTTTCTCGCACCAGCGCCGCCTTCCACCGGGAGGGCGGCGCGCCTTTTAGAGCCTGATGACTTTAGGTTGACCCACACGCCATCGCGCGGTTGCACACGCGCCGCTCACCCTGAGCTCGGACAGAAGGGCTGAGCGGCTCGTGGTTCTGTCCAAGCTCACCACGAGCGGACTTTACAGCCTGCTCCGTGAAGATCGGAATGTCGATACAGCCTAGACCTTGATCGTTTCAGATTGAATCAATCTGAAACGTGAATCATGGTCTAAATTGTTGATAAGAGCCTGATTCACGCCCTCGGTTGAAGCACATATGCTTCAACCTCAACCGATCAGGCGCTAGGCCCAGTGCCTCAGCAGGGTGTTGGCCAGCGCAATCGATGGCGGGACCTTGAGCGGCCCTTCCTTGCGCAGGGCATCGCGAACCTCGGCGCGGCTGAACCAGCGGGCATCCTCCAGCTCATCCGGGTCGATCCGCACGTCGGTCGTCGTTGCGTCCGCGATGCAGCCGATCATCAGCGACGAGGCGAACGGCCACGGCTGCGAGGCGACGTAGCGCACATTGGCGACGCCGATACCGGCTTCCTCGGCGACCTCGCGGGCGACAGCCTCCTCGATGCTCTCGCCAGGTTCGACGAAGCCGGCCAGTGCGGAATACATGGCGGGCGGGAACTGCGCCTGCCGCCCCAGGAGGCAGCGATCACCATCGACCGCCAGCATGATGACGACCGGATCGACGCGCGGGAAATGCTGTGTCGCACAGTCCGGGTTGCTGCACGTCCGCATGGCACCGCCGCGCATCGGTTGGCTGGGCGCGCCGCAACGGGCGCAGAAGCGATTGTGCGCATGCCAGCCGAGCAAGGCGCGGGCGTGGGCGATGATCGCCGCCCGATTGTCTCCGAACATCTGCGCTGCGGCGCGCGCGTTCACGGCGCTGCCGGGCAGGCCGCTGTCGGCGGCGACCATGGCTGTGAAATGGGCGACACCATCGGCGTCGAGTCCCAGAAACACGACACCTTCCTGAACCGGCGCTCGAGAAGCGGAACCCAGCCCAGCTCGTTGTCATGCACCAGCGGATCAAGCTCTACGAACGGCAGCAATCGGCTCGCGGCATGCTGCGCCAGGGCGGCGAGTGCAGCCTCGTCGCGCCGCAGCGCCTCGCCGCGATTGAGCGTATTCCCGGTGAAGCCGATCATGCGTCCGTCGTGGCATAGCGCCGCCGCAAAGTCACGCGGCAGCGGGGCGTCTTGCGTTTTGGCCGCGCATGTGAAAGGAAATGTGCGGGAGTCGGGCCGGGCAGGTACCTCGCCAACCCGGTCAGGTCCGGAAGGAAGCAGCCGTAACGAATTCGTCCTGGGTCGCGCCCGGCTCCCACGGTCCTCTCGCCATCACAGACTATTTCCCGGCAGACGTTGCGGCGCGCGTCGCGAGTCGCCATTGTCGAGCCATGAGCATGGATGCGCCGCAGCCTTATCGCGTGTTGGCCCGCAAGTACCGGCCTTCCACCTTCTCGACACTGATCGGGCAGGATGCGCTGGTGCGCACGCTCTCCAACGCCATCGACCGCGACCGGCTGGCGCATGCCTTCCTGCTGACCGGCGTGCGCGGGGTCGGCAAGACGTCGACCGCGCGCCTGCTGGCGAAGGCTCTGAACTGCGTCGGACCGGATGGTGCCGGCGGTCCGACCATCGCGCCATGCGGGTTTGTGAGCCCTGCCGGGCGATAGCCGAGTCCCGTCATCTGGATGTGATCGAGATGGATGCGGCCTCGCGCACCGGCGTCGACGACGTGCGCGAGATCATCGAGGCGGTGCGCTATGCAGCGGTCTCGGCGCGCTACAAGATCTACATCATCGACGAAGTGCACATGCTCTCGAAGAGCGCCTTCAACGCGCTGCTGAAGACCCTGGAAGAGCCGCCGCCGCATGTGAAGTTCATCTTCGCCACCACCGAGGTGCGCAAGCTGCCGGTCACCGTGCTCTCCCGGTGTCAGCGCTTCGACCTGAAGCGCATTCCCGTCGCGCTGCTGGCCGAGCACTTCACCGGCATCCTCGCGCAGGAAGACGCCAGCGCGGAGCCGGAAGCCATCACCCTCATCGCCCGCGCCGCGGAAGGGTCGGTGCGTGACGGCCTCTCGATGCTGGACCAGGCGCTGGCGCATGGGGGCGGCCACGTGACGGCAGCGCTTGTCCGCGAGATGCTGGGACTGGCGGACCGCACGCTTGTGCTCGATCTGTTCGGCGCAGCGCTAGACGGCGACGCCGCCGGTGCTCTGGCGCGCCTGCGCGGCCTTTACGATGCCGGCGCGGATCCGCAGGCGGTCTGGAATGACCTGCTGGCGCTGGTCCACGGCATCATGGAAGCGAAACTGCTGCAGACGGCGGACGACACCTTGCCGGAGGATGAGCGGGCCCGCCGCCTTGGCTGGGCGAACCAGCTCTCGCATGCGCAGGTGCACCGCCTGTGGCAGCTGCTGCTGAAAGGCCTTGGCGAAATCCAGTCGGCGCCATCGGCCCTGCAGGCCGCGGAGATGGCGCTGCTGCGGGTGATCCACGCCGCCGATCTTCCCGATCCCGGCGAACTGCTCAAGCGGCTGGCGACGCAAGACTTCGGCGAGACGCGCGCCACGGTCGAGCCGCTGCCCCGCCGCGCAGCCGAACCTGTCGCGGTGCTCGCAGCCCCGCCCTGCGGTTGCAAAGCTAGAGGTCCGGGATTTCCGCGCTGCGGTCGATTTGTGCGACGCTCGACATGAAGGGCTGCTGGCCAAGGCGCTGCGGGACGACGTCAACCTCGTGCGCTTTCAGCCCGGGCATATCGAGCTGCGGCTTGGTGAGCGCGCACCGCGCGACCTGCCGACCCGCCTGGCCCGCCTGCTGGAGGCGGAGACCGGCGGGCGCTGGCTGGTGAGCCTCGCGCAGGTCGGCGGCGAGCCGACGCTGCGGGAGCAGGCGGCGGCGACCGCCGCGGCGCTGCGCGAAACCGTGCTGCGTGATCCGCTGGTCGAGGCAACGCTGCAGGCGTTCCCCGGTGCCGAGCTTGTCTCTGTGGCGGCACGGGCACCGGAGTCCGTCGATACGATCCAACTTCAAGAACATCGCAAGGAGGGAAGATGAATCTCCACAAGATCATGGAAGCGGCCCAGGGCATGCAGGCCAAGATGGCGGAAGCCCAGGGCAAGCTGGATAACCTGGAAGTGCAGGGACAGTCCGGTGGCGGGCTGGTCAGCGTCACGGCGAGCGCGCGGGGCAGGATCGTGCGCATCGGCATCGATCCGAGCCTGATCGTCCCCGACGACAAGGAGATGCTGGAGGATCTGCTGGTCGCCGCGATCAACGACGCCCGCGCCAAGGGCGAGGAACTGGCGCAGTCGGAAATGGCCAAGCTCACGCAGGGCCTGCCCTTGCCGCCGGGCATGAAACTCCCGTTCTAGCTGGCGACATGGCGGCGACGGCACACGGAAGCGCATTGTTCGAGGCCGTCGTCTATCTGGCGGCGGCGCTCGTCTGCGTGCCGTTGTTCGCCCGCCTCAAGATCGGCGCGATCATCGGCTATCTCGCCGCCGGGCTGCTGATCGGGCCGTACGTGCTCGGCATGGTGGCGGACACCGGGGCTGTCACCGGCCTTGCCGAACTCGGCGTCGTCATGGTCATGTTCGTGATTGGCTTGAGCTGCGTCCGTCGCGCCTCTGGGCCTTGCGAAAGGACATCTTCGGCCTCGGCTCGGCGCAGGTGGCGTTGACTGGATTGCTGCTCGTCCCGGTCGCGACCGCAATCCTCGGCCTCGGCTGGCGCGCCGCCATCGTGGTCGGTTTTGGTCTGGCGCTGTCGTCGACGGCGTTCGCGCTGCAGCTTTACAAGGAGCGCGGCACCCTGAACACGCCGGGCGGGGAGCGGGCGTTCGCGATCCTGCTGTTGCAGGATATGGCCCTGGTGCCGCTGCTGGCGATGGTCTCGCTTCTCGCTGGTGCGCCGTCCCCGGATGCCGCCGCCGGCTGGCAGACCGGTCTTGTGACCCTCGGCGCGGTGGTGGCGGTGGTGGCGGTCGGGCGCTATGGCCTGCCCTGGCTGTTCGATTTCATCGTCGCCAGCGGCGTGCGGGAACTGCTCACGGCGGCGGCGTTGTTCATTGTCGTCGGTACGGCGGCGCTGATGGCCTCGATCGGCCTTTCCATGGCGCTGGGGGCGTTCATTGCCGGTGTCGTGCTTGCGGACTCCGAGTTCCGGCACCAGCTCGAGGCGGATATCGAGCCGTTTCGCGGTCTGCTGCTTGGCCTGTTCTTCATCTCGGTCGGCACCGGTCTCAAGCTGCCGGTGTTGTTGATCCAGCCGACGCTGATCGTCGGGTTCACGCTGGCGCTGTTGTTCGCGAAGATTCTCGTGCTGTACGTGCTGACGCGGGTCACCGGCTCGAAGCTTACGGATGCGCGCGAGATCGCCGCATCGCTGGCGCAGTCGGGCGAATTCGGCTTTGTCCTGTTCGCGGCGGCGCAGGGGCCGGGCTTTGAAGCCGGACGAAGCCAGCATGCTCGGAGCGTGCATCACGCTGTCGATGCTGCTGACGCCGTTGCTGTCGCGCGCTGTCCAGTATCTGGGGCGACGTGCGCCGGAGGACGGCATGGACGATGGTCCGGCGCTTGCAGATCGCACCCGCAAGGGCCGCATCATTTTGGCAGGCTATGGCCGCTTCGGTCAGGTCGTGGCGCAGATGCTGCTGGCGCGCGGCCTGGAGGTTACGTTGATCGACAGCGACCCCGCGCGCATCCGCCTAACCCGGCAGTTCGGCCAGACGGTCTATTTCGGCAACGGCTGGCGCGTCGACGTGCTGCGGGCGGCAGGCGCCGAGTCAGCGCAGATGCTCATCCTGTGCGGCTCCAAGGACCGCATGACGGCGGATCAAATCCAGCGGATCAAGCGGGAGTTCCCGTCCCTGCAGGTGCTGGTGCGCGTCTCTGATCGCATCGAGTTGATGGAACTGCTGAAGTCGGATGCCGATTTCCTGATCCGGGAGGTTTTCGAATCCGCGGTTGCGATGGGGCGGGAGGCCCTGAAGCGGATTGGCCTCGACGCCTCGACCATCGAGACGATCGAGACGGAATTCCGCACCTGGACGAAACCCGCCTGACCATGCAGGCGGAGAGCGGGGACATGTTCCGGGGCCGGGATCTGATCTTCCGGCCCGACAATCCGCTGACCAGCACGGTCTTCGACATCGGTCCGACCGACGATGCCGACGACACAGCGCCGACCGTTCGACCGATCGCGCAGCCGGCGCGCCGCAAGCCGGCCAAGGCGACCCGCGAGCCGGTCGAGGATGACGGTTTTGATCAGACGGGCTGGTCCTGAGGTACAGGCAGGCGCAGATCCAGCTCCTGCGCAAGGTATGCCCATGCTTCGTCGGCGGTCTCGACGAACCGGAACAGCGAGAGGTCATCGAACGCGATCACGCCTTCTTCCGCCAGCGCCTCGAAGTTCACGATGCGGCGCCAGAATGCCTCGCCGAACAGCAGCACCGGCACCGGCTTGATCTTGCGGGTCTGGATCAGGGTGAGCACTTCGAACAGTTCGTCCAGGGTGCCGAAGCCGCCGGGGAACACGCACAGAGCCCGCGCGCGCATGAGGAAATGCATCTTGCGGATGGCGAAATAGTGGAACTGGAAGCTCAGCCCCGGCGTCACGAACATATTCGGCGCCTGCTCGTGCTCCAGAACGATGTTCAGACCGATGCTCGGGGCTCCGGCGTCAGCGGCGCCACGGTTGGCGGCTTCCATGATCGAGGGACCACCGCCCGAGGTCACGACGAAATTCCGCTCGTCCGGGACCGGCTGCACGATGCTTGAAATCCGCTCGGCGAGTCTGCGCGCCTCGACATAATAGTGCGACTTTTCCGCAAGGCGCGCTGCGACGGCGTGCTCCCGCTCGGAGTGCGCGGTGGCCGCGCGGGCATATGCGGTGCCTGGTTCGGGGATGCGGGCAGAGCCGTAGAACACGATGGTCGAGGCGATGTGATACTCCTGCAGCACGATCTCCGGCTTCAGCAGCTCCAGTTGCAGGCGCACGGGCCGAAGCTCGTCCCGCAGCATGAAATCGGCGTCCGTAAAGGCCAGGCGGTAGTGCGGGTGCAGCGTTTGCGGCGAGGGGTCACATGGCAGGAGAAGGCGGCATCCTGCTCGGCCGTCGGGAAGATTCGTTCGGTCCCATCCGGGTTGGTCATTACAGGCTCCGCTCGATTCTCTTAACGACACGCGTAACAATGGCTTGCTCGTGTCGCGAACCTGAAATCCAACCGGGCGTGACATTGGACACAACGGATATCAGGTTCGGGACGCGAGGTGTTGCGGCGTGAGGGTCTTCTTGCCCGCTCGCCGATGTCCCGGCATAGCATGCGTTCATGAAAAGTTTGGCAAATACGTCCGCCTTCGCATTTCGCGACTTTCGTTTCTACTGGTTCATGCGGCTGTGCAATACGCTCGCGATCCAGATGCTGAGCGTTGCGATCGGCTGGCAGGTCTACGATGTGGCGCGCCAGACCCGTTCGGTCGAGGAGTCGGCTTTCCTGCTCGGCATGATCGGCCTTGCGCAGTTTCTGCCGCTGTTTTGCTGACCCTGATCGCCGGCTATGCGGCGGACCGGCTGGATCGCCGCTGGATCGGCCGCGCCGCGATTGCGTTGGAGATTACGGGCGTGGCCCTGCTGCTGGTCGAATCGCTCAGCGCCTCGGTCAGCTTGCCGGTGGTGTTCGTGGTCGCTGCGATGCTCGGTGTCGCCCGCGCGCTGGCGGCCCGCGTTTCAGGCGCTGGCTCAATCTGGTCAGCAAGGAGGTGCTGCCCTCGGCGATCGCGCTCAGCTCGCTGGCCTGGCAGGGGCGAGCGTCGGCGGGCCGGCGCTGGGCGGCTATATCTATGTCGCCGGGCCGTCCGCTGCCTATGCCGCCTGCCTGGGGTTGCTCGTGCTGTCGCTCGGCTTCGCCTTCCTGATCCGCCCGGTTCCGCGGCCCCGGTCTCGGCGCTTTCGCCCTGGCAATCGGTCAAGGAAGGCCTGGCCTATGTGCGTACCAACCGGGTCGTCTTCGGGGCGGTGACGCTCGATCTGTTCGCGGTGCTGCTGGGCGGTGCGACGGCGCTGCTGCCGGTGTTCGCCCGCGACGTGCTGCATGTCGGGCCGGAGGGCCTTGGTCACCTGCGCGCGGCCCCGGCGGCGGGTGCGGTGGTGATCGCCATGCTGCTGGCGGTTCGGCCGCTGCGCCGGCATATGGGCCTCGTCATGTTCTGGAGCGTGGCCGCATTCGGAATGCTGACCGCGCTGTTCGGCTTGTCCACGAACTTTGGCGTGTCGCTCGGGCTGTTGGCCATGCTTGGCGCGGTCGATATGGTCAGCGTGTATGTTCGTCAGTCGATTGTGCAGATTTTCGTGCCCGATACGATGCGCGGCCGGGTGGCGTCGGTCAGCACGCTGTGTATTTCCGCGTCCAACGAACTCGGCGAGTTCGAATCGGGCGTTGCGGCGCGGTTTCTTGGCGCGGTCGGCGCTGTGGTGTTCGGCGGGGTTGGCGCGGTCTCGATCACGGCGCTTTGGGCCTGGCGCTTCCCGGAACTGCGGCGCACGGACCGGCTTGACTCGCCCCCGCATAGCGCAGGCTGCGCCCATTCACCACACAAGGCATGAGGACTCTTCCGATGAAAGCCCAATCCATTCTCGAGACGATCGGCAAGACGCCGCACATCCGCATGCGCCGGCTGTTCCCGGATCACGACGTGTGGATCAAGTCGGAGCGCAGCAACCCCGGTGGATCGATCAAGGACCGCATCGCGCTCGCCATGGTCGAGGCCGCCGAGGCTTCGGGGCAGCTTGCAGCCGGTGGGGTCATCGTCGAGCCGACGTCGGGCAACACCGGCATCGGTCTGGCGATGGTGGCGGCGGTCAAGGGGTACGACCTGATTCTGGTCATGCCGGAGTCGATGTCGATCGAGCGGCGGCGGCTGATGCTCGCCTATGGTGCCAGGTTTGTGCTGACCCCGCGGGAGAAGGGCATGAAGGGCGCTGTCGAGCGCGCGCAGGAGATCGTTGCCGCGACAGCGGGTGCCTGGATGCCGCAGCAGTTCGAGAACCCGGCGAACGTGGAGGTGCATGTCCGCACGACCGCGCAGGAAATTCTCGACGATTTCCCCGATGGTCTCGACGCCCTGGTGACCGGGGTCGGAACCGGCGGACATATCACCGGGGTCGCCCGCGTGCTCAAGGCGAAATTCCCGGCGCTCAAGGTGTTCGCCGTTGAGCCGGCGGCGTCGCCGGTCATCTCGGGCGGTCAGCCGGGGCCGCACCCGATCCAGGGGATCGGCGCCGGCTTCATCCCCGGCAACCTGGACACCCGGCTGCTGGACGCCGTCGTGACGGTCGAGGCCGACGCGGCCAAGGACATGGCGCGCCGCGCCGCCACGGCGGAGGGCATGTTGGTGGGAATTTCCTCTGGCGCTACGCTTGCCGCCATCGCGCAGACCTTGCCGAAGCTCGCAGCGGACAGCCGCGTTCTCGGGTTCAACTACGACACCGGCGAGCGCTATCTCTCGGTTCCCGACTTCCTGCCGAACGGGGATTAGGCTGAAGAGGTACGCTTTTGTAACAAGCGAGAAACAAACTTCCCGGAGCCACAAAAATTAATCATGTATCGTTGCGTCGAAGCTCTCTTCATTGGAAGATGCAGAGCGAATTGCGACTTTCTAGAGTCTACCCTGTTGGGGTTGAGACGCAGCCGTCATCGCCACGACTGCGCGCCAGCTTCGCGATGCCGACTCTAGTTGATACGGACTGACGCTAGAAAATCACAACACAAGTGGGTAAGCCCAAGTCGAGTTTTCATTATGCTGAAATTTATAAATACAGTGGGCCTTATCACCGGCGGTATCGCCATGATGATGCAAATCGCTCATCCCGTCTATGCGCAGAGTACGGAGAATGGGTTGAGTGAAAAGCCAGCCACAATTCCACGGTGCAGCAAGAAAATTGGGACGGTCTCGATCGTAGAGCCCGAGAACAAGTGGTGGAGCACGATGGCGGCAGGCCTAGGATCTCCAGAGGCGTTGATCCGTATCTTTATACTGCAGTCCGAATGTTTCACACTAGTTAGCACGAATCTTGCGCCCAATGCCGTACAGCCTTCCTCGACATTACAGAACGATGGTACCGAACATATTGATGTTCAAGATAAACCAGCAGAGTACTTTATTATTCCAGATATTGTTGGTAACAATGGGGCAGCGGTGGGGATAGCGGTGGGAACGGCGTGAGTAAAATCCTTACCCGTACATTGCTTTTCGGCGCAGTTGGCCTGGTGGGGAGTAGCTTTAACAACAAGAAATCTTCACGGAATATCATTCTCTATCTCAAGGATGCACAGACGTCAGAAGAGATTGCTGCGATTGAGGGCCATGCGCTGAAAAGCGACCTCACAGGAGCGGAGAGCGGCGACCTGTTCACAAGCGGGGTTCTCGTTGCAGGTGGCGCAAGCGGTTATGCGAAGACGAAGCCAGGCAAAGTGCTTGCGTTAGCTTATCTCCGTGCGTTTACCCAAATGGTCAACGAACTGGGAGCCTTGCCGCGCGGGAAATAGGCGGCATTTTTCGCGCACTCGTGTGGCCGGTTGGCCCGATCTATAGTATCGGGTGCGAATTGCCGTTCACGTACGGCAAAACAGCAGTAGGGAGCTTACGTGACACCATTTCTGAAAAATTGAGCCTGTTTGCCGCCAGTGCCGCCATGGCGCTGCAAGCCGTCAATCCGGTGCTGGCAAAGAGCGCGGAGGAAAAGCGCGACGAGAAGACGGCGGATATCCCGCGTTGCAGCAAGAAGATCGGCACGGCGTCGATCGTCGAACCAGAGAACCAGTGGTGGCGCGAGATCGAGGGCGGCCTTGGCTCGCCGGAAGCCTTGATCCGCATTTTCATCCGTCAATCCGGCTGTTTCACGCTGGTCAACCGTGGTCGCGGCTTCGATGCCGCGATGCAGGAACGCGACCTAGCATCCTCGGGCCAGCTGCGTGGCGGCTCCAACGTCGGCAAGGGTCAGATCAAGACCGCCGACTACATCATCGTTCCAGACATCGTCACTCGCAACAGCAACAAGGGTGGCACCAATGTCGGTGGGATCATCGGCGGCTTGTTCGGCGGTGCCGCTGGCGCGATCCTGGGTGGGATCAGTCTCAAGAAGCGCTCGGCCAACGTCATTCTGTACGTAACCGACACTCGATCCTCGGAGGAAGTGGCGGCCACGGAAGGCCGGGCGGAGAAGCGCGATCTCGGCTGGGGCGCTGGCGGCGGCCTGTTCGCCGGCGGTTTCCTGGTGCTGGCGGCGCCAGCGGCTATGCCAATACGGAAATCGGCCAGGTCGTGGCGCTCGCCTACCTCGACGCCTACACGAAGATGGTCGGTGAACTGGGCGGCTTGCCGGACAGCGCATCGGCGGCGAATGTCCAGCAGGCGGTTTCGCTCAAGAAGCCGGGCAAGCTCTACGCCGATTCGTCCATCAAGAGTAAAGTGATCGTGGCGCTGGATGTCGGTCAACTGCTGTACCCGACGGGCAACAAGACCGACCAGTTCTGGGAGGTCGAGGACGAGCTTGGCAACAAAGGCTGGGTTTCCATGGCGCTGATCGAGCTCGCCAAATAGGTCGTTAAGCATAAGCGGCGCGTAATCAAATAATTACACGTCGTTGTTCTCGGCTGACGCATAACCGTAATATTTATGGCGTAGGGATGTGGCTTCGTTCCGCCTTCGCAAAGGGGCTGTTGCGTGCCGCGCGCCGTTGTCACCGGGGCTTCAGGATTTCTGGGCCACCATATCGTACAGAGCCTGCTTCGGCGGGGTTGGTCGGTCACCGCCATCGTTCGGCAAGGCAGTTATGTCGCCGCCTTGCGCCGCTGGGGCGTGACACTGGCTGGTGCGGACTTCGCGCATAGCCGCTCCGTCTCTGTTGCGATGCCGCAGATGCCGGATGTGGTCATTCACGCCGCAGCCGAACCACCCAGTTCGCCTTTGAGTCCGGAGGTTCTGGAAAACCGCAATGTGGCCGCCACGCGCTCGGTTCTGGCGGCCGCTCAGATCGCTGACGCGGGACGCATCGTGCATGTGTCCGATTCCTGCGTTTATAACTGGTACGGAGTCGGCGAAGTCTGTGAGATGACCCCGCGTCTGCCCGATGCGCCGACCGGCTATATCCGCTCGAAGCTGCGCTGCGAGGAGCATGCCCGGCGCACCATGACGCGCGGGATGGATGTGGTGATCGTGCAGCCCAACCCGATGTTCGGGCCGTTCCAGACGCACGGTCTGGCGTATCAGGCTTTCGCCAGTGCGCTTGGACAGAAGGTGACCCCGATCTCGAATGCCGGCACGTGCCTTGCGCACCCGCAGGCTGTGGCGGACGCCATCGTGACCGCGGCTGAAAGCGGCGCTGCCGGGCAATCCTATCTCCTGGGCGGCGAGCCCATCGATTTCCGGACCTTTGCCGGCCTGATCGCGCAGGCCACCGGCGGCATAGCTGCCCGGGGTGCCGGCTGGCCGTACCTGCGCGAGGCGTCGGACGCCGTGCGCATCCTGGCGTCACGGGTCTCGAAAGCGCCGTTCTGCGCCAGCGTCGTCTGGCGGGAATGGCTTGAGCGCGCCCCTGGTTGACGACCGCCTGGCGCGTTCGGCCCTCTCCTACCGCCCGCTGCCGATGATGACTGCGGTCCGCGACATGGTTCACTGGATGCAGGCGCTTGGCATCCTGGAGCCGCTTGCCCGAGCGACACGGGCGGCTGAGCCCGATTTCCAGGCACCTTCGTTCGCGCCGGGCGCCGGCGCAGCGCCGGCGGTGGCGCGCCAGCACCTCAAGATCATCCGCAGCGACGCACAAATCCTGCACGAAGCCGCAGAGTGATTGCGGGCGCCTGAGCCGGCGCAGCGGCAGCATCTGGCAGGCGTCTTGCTGCGCGCGGATACACGCGATGTTAAGCACCTGTGTGATTAGTGAGAGCGCCAATCACCGGGGCGTTCGTTTGAGCCATTTAACCGCCGATATGGAGCTTGCCTCGGGACGCAGGTTCGCAGAGGCGACGCAAATCCACGCGCAGCCGGCGCTTGGGCAGGTTCTCAGCGTCTCTAACGGTGCGTGCCATTGCCGGCTGTCGGGAGACATGCAGGCTGCACGCGATACGGCCCACGTCGGCGCGCACCTGAAAATCCCTGTCGATGGACGCTGGCTCGTCGCCATGGTCTACGCAGTCAGGCCCGCGGACGGGCGCAGCCTTGATCTTGAGGCCGGGTTCCTGGGAGAGGCCGAAGCCGATGCACAGGGCGGGTTGCAGTCCTTCGTGCGCGGCATCTCCCGCTATCCAGCGCCTGATGAGCCCATCTACGCGGTCTCGCGGGAGGAGCTGGCGCTTGTTTACGGCGCGGGTCGCGCGAAAACGATAGATGTGGGTGCCGTACACCCGACGCACGATGTGCGGGCGCGCCTGAAGATCGACTCGCTGCTTGCCAAGCATTTCGCGATCCTTGGCTCCAGCGGCACGGGTAAGTCGACGACCACGGCGCTGGTGCTGCATCGCCTGCTGGATCAGCTACCGCATGCGCATATCCTCATGCTGGACCCGCATGGCGAATACAAACGCGCTTTCGGCGCGCGCGGCCACGCGCTGGACGTCTCGACGCTTGAACTGCCCTATTGGACCATGAACCTGCAGGAACATTGCGAGGTGCTGGTCTCGCGGGATGACGACAGCCCGGTACAGGCGGACATCCTCGCCCGGTGCCTGCTCACGGCGCGCTCCAAAGCCGCGCCGCGCTGGATGCCGGCCGGGTTATGGTCGACTCGCCGGTGCCCTATCTGATGTCCGATCTGCTGGCGGCGCTGCAGTCGATGATGGGCAAGCTTGATAAACCGGAGAAAGCCGCCCCGTTCCTCAAGCTGAAGGCGCGCATCGAGGAACTGAAGAGCGATCCGCGCTACGCCTTCATGTTCTCGGGTATGCTGGTGTCCGACTCGTTTGTCGAAGTGCTCAATCGCTTCTTTCGGCTGCGGGATGACGGCAAGCCGATCGCCATCGTCGATCTGTCCGGCGTGCCGTCCGATATCGTGAAGCTGGTGGTCGGCGTGCTGTGCCGACTCGCTTTCGATTTCGCGCAATGGTCGATGAACGTCGGCCGCCCGCCGCTGGTGATCGTCTGCGAGGAGGCGCACCGCTATGTCCCGGCGCTCCACCTGGACGAGAACAACGTGACCCGCGGCATCCTGGAACGGATCGCCAAGGAGGGCCGAAAATACGGGGTCTGCCTTGGCCTGGTGTCGCAGCGTCCGTCCGATCTTTCGGAGTCGGTGCTGTCGCAGTGCGGGACTGTGCTCTCGATGCGCATGAACAACGAACGCGACCAGAATTTCGTTCGCGCTGCCATGCCGGAAGGGGCAAGATCTTCCTCGACGCCATCGCGGCCCTGCGCAACCGGGAATGCATTGTCTCCGGAGAGGGCGTGGCCGTGCCGATGCGGGTGGCGCTCGATACTTTGGAACCCGAGCGGCGACCGACCTCGGATGACCCGATCTTTACCGAAACCTGGAGCCAGCCGGCGCAGCTCGATGGTGAGCTGATCGAAATCATCCGCCGCTGGCGCAGCCAGTCGCGCGAGTAGAGGCGGCTCTAAAAGCCGGCTGTCTGCGCGCGCACGGTCTGACCGGCCTTGTCGACAATGCGCAGGGTCAATTGTCGCGTCGCCCAATCGACATCGATCAGGCCGAAATTCTCCGGCCGGTAGCTGCGGCCAATCCGCTGCAGCACGGGCTCGTCCGGCAGGGTGTCATCCCCGAACGCCAGATTGAGGGACGAAGCCGTCAGTTCGAACAACGAATAGGGCACACCCTCCGTCTGGCGGTAGATGCCGCCCAGATGCCGGTCCCCGGACACCAGCACGACGCCCTTCGCGCCGGTGCGACCGATCAGGTCGTAGAGGCGCTGCCGTTCGCGCGGAAAATTGCCCCAGCGCTCGAAGTTGTGTCCGTCCGCCACGACCTGGATCGACGAGGCGATGACGCGCAGATCCGCCGGCTGGCGCAGCTGCGCCTCCAGCCAGGTCCATTGAGGGTCGCCAAGCATGGTCTTGGCCGGATCGTCATCGGGCAGGAAATTGCCAAGTAGCCGGCGCTCCCGACTGTAGGGCATGGCCTTGAGCGGGGAGCGGAAAAGCGGGTGTCGAGCAGGATCACCTGCACCCGCCGGCCTGGCGGACCGACCGTGAAACTGTCATACACGCCAGGGCGCGACCTGACCGTCCGTGACGCATTCCAGAATGTCTCGAACTGCGTCTCGGCATATTCCTTGAACGCGAAGTCGCCACCGCCGTCATTGGCGCCGTAATCATGGTCGTCCCAGATCGTCCGCATGGGGATGGCCGCGCGCGCCGATGCGAAGGCGGGGCTGGCGGCGAGTTTTGCATAGGCTGCACGCAGCTCCGGCTGGTCGGCCGCACCCGGGCGCCGACGTCACCGTAGACATTGTCGCCGATGAACAGGAACAGGCCGGCCCCCGACTGTGCAACCGTGGTCCAGATGTCGTCCGCAAGGTCCTGCTGGAAACAGGAGCCGACGCCGATGCGGGTCAATGGCGCATCCGGGTCCAGCGCCTTCGTTGGTGGCGCAACCGGGAGCGCTGCAGGCAGGCCGGCATAATAGGGGCGCAGCGCCGACTGCGGGTCCGCGACGGTCTGCATGCAGCCGCCGAGCAGAACAAGACACAGGAGCAGCGCAAGCCGGGACGTCATGAAGTAAGGCTATGAGTCGTGGCGGGGCAGTCAAGCCTCATGCGGGGCGAGCGTGGCGCGCCAGCGACGGACCAGCCGCCAGAACAGCCCGGAGCCGAGGCGGAACAGCCAGCCGTTCGCCCCCGACCAGGCCCATGCGCCGGATGCGCGCAGGATCATACGGATGGCGTTGTCGACATGCGGCCGGCGATAGAGGGTGATCGCCCGCCGCCAGTATTCGCGCCCGTAGTTGTGCGCGGCGTAATCGGCGGTCGGATCGTGCGGCAGTACGTTGGCGCAGAAGTAGGCGTAGCCCAGTTCGTCGTCGTCCGCCTCGTTGAAGCGGGTCAGCGCTACTTTCAGGCGTGCGAAGAAGCCGAGGTTGCGCCGATAGTCATAGTGTTCGGCGAAACGGGCGAACAGACGGTAATGAAAAACTCGTCGCTGGCGATGCGCCCGGCGACTTCGGTCAGCACCGGCTCCCGCGCCGCGTCGCGAATGGCGGAATAGAAGGACGATGTGCCGGTTTCGACCACCTGCCGGGCGATCAGTTCGCCGACCCGGCTGCCGCGGATCGAGTGTGCCAGTTCGACAGGGACATGATACAGCACGCGGAAACTGTGCAGCGCGGCCGCGAAGTCGAAGCTGGGGTCGGCGAGCTCTGCCCAGCGCCCAAGCGCTGCGCCATGCTGCTCTTCCTCGACGCCCCAATGTTGCGCAGCCGCCACGAACTCCGGATCGTCGGCAAAGACGTTGCAGAGATATGCCACATAATCGGCGGCGTTCGCTTCGATGAGAGCCGCCGCCTTCACCACGGCCAAAAGATCCGGGTCCACAAGCGTGGAGTCGAATCGGTGCCAGGCGACCGTATCAAGCGTCCAGCGGGAAGTCATTCATGTGTCCTGACGATGGGCCCCAATCAAGCAGCCGCCCGATCCACCCTCGGCCGCAATCGAGTATTAAGAAACCATGTACCGCCAAAACGACGCGGTGCAAGCTGCAATTCTGCATCAGTTGCGGCAGGGCGGGGCTGGCACGCGGCAGCGACCGAGGCGGTGCCTCAGTTCCGCAGTGCCGCCTGCATGGCCTCAAAGCGGGCGACCGCTTCGCTCAGATGGCCGTTCAGCGTCGGTGCGGGCGATGCGCTGTTGCTCGCGCGCTTCCGCCAGCGCCTGCGCAACGGCCTCCGCGTTCAGGTCCGCAACGGGTTGCGCCTGCTCGGCAAGGATGGTCAGCCCGCCGTCACCGATCTCGGCGAAACCGCCGTCGATGAAGATGCGCTCAGCCGGGCCACCGGCGTTTTCATAGATCGAGATCACGCCGGGCCGGATGGTCGACATGAACGGCGCATGGCCGGCCAGCACACCGAAGTCGCCGTCCTCACCCGGCACGACGACCATATGAACGTCGCGCGACGCGAGTTGGCGTTCAGGAGAAACAAGATTGAAATGAAGTTGAGCTGCCATGGGACCTGATCCTAGAGGAATTTCACAACGGCAATAATGAAGCCGGAGAAGGCAAGCATCGTCCCCACAAACCACATAAGTAACGTTGACTTTACGCCTTCAATTGCCGTTTTCAGCTCGGTGCGCACACTGGCGCTATCCGTCTTCAGTTCGAGCCGCAGCTCCTGGATATCGCTCTTCAGCTCGGCCCGCAGCTCCTGGATATCGCTCTTCAGCTCGGCTCGCAGCTCTTGGATATCGCTCTTCAGTTCAGCCCGCAGCTCCTGGATATCGCTCTTCAGCTCGGCCCGCACGTCCTGTATTTCCGCCTTCAGCTCGGCGCGAACCTCGTGCAGCTCGGCACGCAGCTCCTGGATATCGGCCTTCAGGTCTGCGCGGGTTTCGCTGAGATCGGCTTTGCTGGCGGCTCCTTCGGTCAAAGCACGACCGATGGCGAAGGCAATGGCCTCCGCCTGATCCTGGCCGAGATTGGCGGCGCGTAGGTCGCGCGCAAGAGCAAGGGTATCGACGCTCATTTGGCCAGTCTAACCCATTCCACACCGGACGAAAGCGGCTCACGCCGCTTCCGCCGCCATCTTCTGGGCCTTGGCGACCGCCTGCTCGATGGTACCGACCATGTAGAAGGCAGCTTCCGGCAAGTGATCATATTCGCCGTTCACGATGCCCTTGAAGCCCTTGATGGTATCCTCCACGGCCACCAGCACGCCGGGCGAGCCGGTGAACACTTCCGCGACGTGGAACGGCTGGCTGAGGAAGCGCTGGATCTTGCGGGCG
The DNA here is from genome assembly GCF_005144965.1 of Hankyongella ginsenosidimutans. Lineage (GTDB taxonomy): Bacteria > Pseudomonadota > Alphaproteobacteria > Sphingomonadales > Sphingomonadaceae > Hankyongella > Hankyongella ginsenosidimutans. The sequence goes on along the minus strand of NZ_CP039704.1, from coordinate 1,214,992 downwards.
CGCGCCACGGTGAGCTTGTCGTCTTCGGAGAGTTCATCCATGCCGAGGATGGCGATGATGTCCTGCAGCGCCTTGTACTTCTGCAGCACCGCCTGCACCGAGCGTGCGACGTCGTAATGGTCCTGGCCGACCACGCGCGGGTCGAGCACGCGGCTGGTCGAGTCGAGCGGATCGACCGCCGGATAGATACCAAGCTCGGCGATCGAGCGGTTGAGCACGGTGGTTGCGTCGAGGTGGGCGAAGGAGGTGGCTGGCGCCGGGTCGGTCAAGTCGTCCGCCGGCACGTAGATCGCCTGCACCGAGGTGATCGAGCCCTTGGTGGTCGAGGTGATGCGCTCCTGGAGCTGGCCCATGTCGGTCGCGAGCGTCGGTTGATAGCCGACCGCCGACGGGATGCGGCCAAGCAGCGCCGACACTTCGGCACCCGCCTGGGTGAAGCGGAAGATGTTGTCGACGAAGAACAGCACGTCCTGGCCTTCCTCGTCGCGGAAATACTCGGCGATCGACAGGCCGGTGAGCGCCACGCGGGCACGCGCGCCCGGCGGCTCGTTCATCTGGCCGTAAACCATCGCCACCTTCGAGCCCTCGGAGATCGCGTGGCCGTCCGCGTCGGTCTTGATGACGCCGGCTTCCATCATTTCGTGGTAGAGGTCGTTGCCTTCGCGCGTACGTTCGCCGACGCCGGCGAACACCGAGTAGCCGCCGTGCGCCTTGGCGATGTTGTTGATCAGCTCCTGGATCAGCACGGTCTTGCCGACACCGGCACCGCCGAACAGGCCGATCTTGCCGCCCTTGGCATAGGGGCCAGCAGGTCGATGACCTTGATGCCTGTGACCAGGATCTCCGCTTCCGTCGACTGTTCGGCGAACTCCGGCGCGCTGCGGTGGATTTCGTAGAATTTCGTGGCACCAACCGGCCCGCGCTCGTCGATCGGCTCGCCGATGACGTTGAGGATGCGGCCGAGCGTCTCGGCACCCACCGGCACCTGGATCTGCCGGCCAGTGTCCAGCACCTCCTGGCCGCGTACCAGGCCTTCGGTCGCGTCCATGGCGATGGTGCGGACCGTGCTTTCGCCCAGGTGCTGCGCCACTTCGAGCACCAGCGTATTGTCGCCGTTCTTGGTGGTCAGCGCCGAGAGGATCGGCGGCAGGGCGTCGGTGAACTGCACGTCCACCACGGCCCCGATGATTTGGGCGATGCGTCCGATGTTGTTGGTTGCCATGGTTTGCGTCCTTCTCGTCCCTATGCGTCTTATACGGCTTCAGCGCCGGAGATGATCTCGATGAGTTCCTTGGTGATCGCGGCCTGGCGCGTCCGGTTGTAGACCAGGGTCAGGCGCTTGATCATGTCGCCGGCGTTGCGGCTGGCGTTGTCCATCGCGGTCATGCGCGCGCCTTGTTCGGAGGCGGCGTTTTCCAGCAGCGCGCGGAAAATCTGCACCGCGATGTTGCGCGGCAGCAGGGTGTTGAGGATGTCTTCCTCCGAGGGCTCATATTCGACGACGCCTGCCGCCGGGCCGCCGGCCACCGGAATCGGCGCGGGGATCAGCTGCTGCTCGGTCACGATCTGCACAAGCGCGGACTGGAACTTGGCGTAGAACAGATGCGCGACGTCGAACGCGCCCTCGGCGAACAGATCGAGCACGCGCTCCGAAATCCGGTGGGCATCGGCGAAGGCGAGTTTCTTGGCGCCGCTCAGATCGATGGTGTCGAGGATGAGCGCATCGAACTGGCGCCTGAGCGCGGCGCGGCCCTTCTTGCCGACGCAGAGGATCTTGACCGTCTTGCCTTCGTTCAGCAGCGCCTGGATCTTGGCGCGCGCGCCGCGCACGATATTGGTGTTGAACGCGCCGCACAGGCCGCGCTCGGAGGTTGCGACCACCACCAGATGCACCTGGTCGCGACCGGTGCCGACCAGCAACGGCGAGGTTTGCGGCCCGCGCTCAACCCGGCTGCCCAGCGAGGCCATCACGGCCTCCATGCGGGTGGCGTAGGGTCGCGCGGCCTCGGCGGCCTCCTGCGCACGGCGCAGCTTGGCCGCGGCCACCATCTTCATGGCCTTGGTGATCTTCTGGGTCGACTTGACCGAGGCGATCCGGACTTTGAGCGATTTCAGTGAGGGCATATCCGCCTCGACGCCTTTCTTTGTCACCCCGACGCAGGCCGGGGCCGGAATGACGGCTTTCGTCCCTTATGCAAACGTCTTCACGAAATCGGTCAGGATGCTCTTGAGCTTGGCGGTCGTGTCGTCGGACAGCGCCTTGGAGGTGCGGATGTCGGCGATCACCTCGGCGTGACGGCTGCGCATCTCGCTGAGGAAGCTTTGCTCGAAGCGCTGCACGTCCTGGCCGGGATCGTATCGAGGAAGCCGTTGACGCCGGCGAAGATCGAGATCACCTGCTCCTCGAACGGCATCGGGCTGTATTGCGCCTGCTTCAGCAGTTCGGTCAGACGCTGGCCGCGGTTCAGCAGCTTCTGGGTCGAGGCGTCGAGGTCGGAGCCGAACTGTGCAAAGGCCGCCATCTCGCGGTACTGGGCCAGCTCCAGCTTGATCGAACCGGCGACCTTCTTCATCGCCTTGGTCTGCGCGGCCGAGCCGACGCGCGACACGCTCAGGCCGACGTTGATGGCCGGGCGGATGCCTTGATAGAACAGATCGGTCTCGAGGAAGATCTGGCCATCGGTGATCGAGATCACGTTGGTCGGGATGTAGGCCGACACGTCGCCGGCCTGGGTTTCGATGACCGGCAGCGCGGTCAGCGAGCCGGCACCGAACGCATCCGACATCTTGGCCGCGCGCTCGAGCAGGCGGCTGTGCAGATAGAACACGTCGCCCGGGTACGCTTCGCGGCCCGGCGGACGGCGCAGCAGCAGCGACATCTGGCGATAGGCGACCGCCTGCTTGAGAGATCGTCGTACACGATCACGGCGTGCATGCCGTTGTCGCGGAAGAACTCACCCATGGTGCAGCCGGTGTAGGGTGCCAGGAACTGCAGCGGAGCCGGCTCGGACGCGGTCGCGGCGACGACGATCGAATATTCCATCGCGCCCTGCTCCTCGAGCGCGCGCACGATCTGGGCGACGGTCGAGCGCTTCTGGCCGACCGCGACATAGATGCAGTAAAGCTTCTGCTTTTCGTCGCCGCTCGCGTTGACGCCCTTCTGGTTGATGAAGGTGTCGATGGCGACGGCGGTCTTGCCGGTCTGGCGGTCGCCGATGATCAGCTCGCGCTGACCGCGGCCGACCGGCACCAGCGCGTCCAGCGCCTTGAGGCCGGTCTGCATCGGCTCGTGGACCGACTTGCGCGGGATGATGCCCGGCGCCTTCACTTCGACGCGGCGGCGCTCGGTCGCCTCGATGGGGCCCTTGCCGTCGATCGGGTTGCCGAGCGCATCGACCACGCGGCCAAGCAGGCCCTTGCCGACCGGCACGTCCACGATGGCACCGGTGCGCTTGACGGTGTCACCTTCCTTGATCGTCTTGTCTTCGCCGAAGATCACGACGCCGACATTGTCCGCCTCGAGGTTCAGCGCCATGCCCTTGATGCCGCCGGGAAACTCGACCATCTCCCCGGCCTGGACCTGATCGAGGCCATAGACGCGGGCGATCCCGTCACCGACCGAGAGCACCTGGCCGACTTCCGCCACTTCGGCGGCGACGTCAAAATTCGCGATCTGATCCTGGATCACCTTGGAGATTTCGGCGGCGCGGATGTCCATGGTCGGCCTTTCTAGTTCTTGCTGCGTGGTCTGCGTTACGCCTTGAGGGCGCGGGCAATGGAGTCAAGCTTGGTCTTGAGGCTGGAGTCGATCTGGCGCGAGCCGACCTTGACCACCAGCCCGCCAAGCAGGGCGGGATCGACCGTCACGTCGAGCGCGACGTCGCGCTTGAGCTTGGTCTTGAGTTTGTCGGCGAGCTGCGCGCGCTGGGCCTCGCTGAGCGGGTGCGCGGCAGTCACCTGCGCCGTCGCCTCGCCCTTGTGCCGGGCGAGCAGCGCGCGGTAGCCGCGTGCCGCCGCCCGCAGGCTGGCCAGCCGGCGATTGGCGGCGAGTACGCCGAGGAAGCGCGTGGTCAGGCCGTCCAGCGCCAGTGTATCGGCCAGCGCCTTGATCGCCTTGCCGGCGGCCGCGCGGCTTACCACCGGGCTGGTTAGCAGGCGGCGGGCGTCCGCAGACTGGGCAATGGCGGCCTCCAGCGTACCAAGGCTTGCCGCCACGGCATCCAGCGACCCGGCTTGCCTGGCGAGCGCGAACAGCGCCGTCGCATAGCGGCCGGACAAACCGGACACATCGGCGGAAGACTGAAACGCGTCGAATGTCGCCACAGGAGGCCTCGCTTGGGAACTTTTTCTCGATTCGGCGTGGCGAAAACCCGCCGAAATGCGCGCGCGAGCGCGGGACTCGAACGCGAGGGGCGGTTAGCATGGGCTTTTGTGCGTTGCAAGGCGGCAGGGATCGATACGGACCTTCGTCGGATCGCGTGCTGCAAAACTACAGGAAGCTGTATGGGTCGACGTCGACGCTGACGCGCACGGACGACGGCCAGCGGACCCGGGCGAGCCAGTCACGCAGGTGCAGTTGCACATTGACCGTGCGGTCCGCCTTCAGCAGCAGCCGGAAGCGATGACGCCCGCGCAGCAGTGCCAGGGGCGCGGGTGCCGGGCCGAGCACGGCGAGCCCCGGCGCATGCGGTGCCGCGCGCGCCAGCGCTTGTGCCACGCCCTGCGCCTGCGCCTGATCGGGCCCGGAGACCACCAGCGCGGCAAGCCGGCCGAACGGCGGCATGGCATGGCGTTGGCGGGCCGCGCTCGGCCGCGTAAAGGCCGCCGTATCGCCGGCGGCCAGCGCACGCAGCACCGCTGCATCCGGCTGCCAGCTTTGCAGGAGCACCCGCCCCGGCTTGTCGGCGCGTCCGGCCCGGCCGGAGACCTGGGTGATCTGCTGGAAGGTACGCTCGGCCGCGCGCAGATCGCCGCCCGCCAGCCCCAGGTCCGCATCGACCACGCCGACCAGGGTCAGGTTCGGGAAGTGATAGCCCTTGGCAACGAGCTGGGTACCGATCAGGATATCGACTGCGCCGGCCTCCACGGCTTCCACCATCTGCGCTGCCTTCTCCGGGCTGGTGATGGTGTCCGAGGCAATGAGCGCCAGGCGCGCGCCCGGATAGCGCTGTGCCGCCTCCTCGGCGATGCGCTCGACCCCGGGACCGCAGGCGACCAGCGTATCCTCGGCATCGCACGACGGGCAGAACCGCGGGCTCGGCGCATTGTAGCCGCAGTGATGGCAATGCAGCCGGCCGGTCAGCTTGTGCTCGACCAGCCAGGCGGCACACTGCGGGCAGCAAGCCGTTCGCCGCAGGCCCGGCACAAGGTGAGCGGCGCATAGCCGCGACGGTTGAGAAACAGCAGCGCCTGCTCGCCGCGCGCCAGCGTGTCGTCGAGCGCCTGCGTCAGCGGCGGGCTGAGCCAGCGGCCGCGCTCGGGGGCGTGCGGCGCAGATCGACGACGCCGACCGCCGGCAGCGCCGCGCCGCCGTGCCGGCTGGGCAGCGCCAGCCGCCGGTAGCGCCCGGCCTCGGCATTGACATGGCTCTCCAGCGACGGCGTCGCGCTGGCGAGCACGACCGCGCATGGCTCCAGCGTGCCGCGCACCACCGCCATGTCACGCGCCTGGTAGCAGATGCCGTCCTCCTGCTTGAAGCTCGCCTCATGCTCCTCGTCGACGACGATCAGGCCCAGGCGCGGATAGGGCAGAAACAGCGCCGAGCGCGCGCCGACCACGACCCGGGCCGTGCCATCCGCAATCGCATGCCAGGCGCGCCGGCGCTCCGCCTGGCCGAGGCCAGAATGCCAGACCACTGGCGGGCAGCCGAAGCGCGCAGCGAAGCGCGCCAGCCATGGCAGGGTCAGCGCGATCTCCGGCAGCAAGACCAGCGCCTGCCGGTCATGACGCAGCGCCTCCGCCACCGCCTCGAAATAGACCTCGGTCTTGCCGGACCCGGTGACGCCGTCGAGCAGAACCGGCGGCGTGCGCGCCTGCGTGCGGACATCGTCCCGCAAGGCATGTGCGACCGCCTCCTGTTCAGGAGACAGCAGGTGGACGACGCGATCCGGGTCCGGGAGCGGATAGGGCGCATCGCGCGCCGTCTGCGCCTCGGTGAGCGCGCCGGCCTCCGCGAGGCTTTTGATGAGCGCCGGGCCACAGCCCGCCTGGCGCGCCAGCTCCGCCATCGAGCCGCTGGCGCCGCCGATGGCATCCCAGGCCGCCTGTCGTCGCGGCGTCAGGGGTCCAGGTGGCGGCACGCGACGCCAGACCCGCCGCGTCGAGGCTTCCAGCAGGTCCGCGCCGGGCAGAGCCATGCGCAGCACCGCCGGCAGCGGCGCGAGATAATAGCCTGCAGCCCACTGCGCGAGACGCCGCGTCGCATCGGGGATTGGCGGCGCGTCGATGCGCGCGGCAACCGGGCGCAAGCGCGCGTCCGGCACTGGCGCGGCGGCCAGCGTGTCGTCCCACACCACGCCGACAATGGTGCGCGGGCCGAGTGGACAGCGCACCAGGTCACCGGGTGCAAGCGCCATTTCCGGCGGCACCGAATAATCCAGCGGGCTGGGCGCCGCGGAAAGCGGAACCACCCGTATGCGTTTAAGTGCTTGAGGCGCGACCATGACCGGGTTTAGCGTGCGGGCGAACACAAAAGAAGCCGGGCAGGGAAATGTATCGTGTCAGTCGCGTAAACGGGTCAGCGCAAAATTGTCTAACCAGCGCCGCCTCGTGTAACGGAAATCACGATGACAGCGAAACCCGGATCAGATGTAGCCATGCAGTGGCAACACTGGATGGCGGCGGCGCAAAACGGTGACGCCGCTGCCTACCGTGCTGTGCTGATGGCGCTGCAGGGATGGTTGACGCGCTACTTTGCCCGCCGCGCGCCACCGTCGCTGATTGACGATCTGGTGCAGGAAACAATGGTCGCAATCCACAACAAGCGACATACTTATTTGCCGGCGCAGCCGCTGCTGCCGTGGGTGGCGGCGATCGCCCGCTACAAGTGGATCGACGGCCTGCGCAAGACGACACGGGCGGCGGAAGTTGAGTTGCAGGACACGATCGAGTCCGGCAGCTCGGCGGAAGTGCTGCGCATGCGGACGGACTGGAGCGCCTGCTGGCAATTCTGCCGTCCGCGCAATCGGCGGTCATCCGCCTGACGAAGATCGACGGCTTGTCGATCGAGGAAGCCGCGAGCCTGACCGGGCAAAGCACCTCGCTCGTCAAGGTCAACATTCACCGCGGCCTTAAACGCATGTCCGCCCTGATTGAAACCATGGACCGAAAACTACAGGCTGAACTGCCATGACCGCACAGTCCCTCATCGACACCCTCGTCAGCGACGCAAAGCCAGTCACACGGCTTGATGCGGCCCGGCTTCTGCGCGAACTGATTCCCGGCTTTCTGGCGGCGGCGCTCCTCGTGACCCTGATCGGGGCCTGAAGACGGACCTGTCGACCATTTCCCGCGACCGCGGCTTATGGGTCCTGTGTGCGATTTTGCTGGCGCTGACGGCTGGCAGCCTGGTGTTGACCGTTCGGCTGGCGCGCCCTGGCGCGCGCAAGCCTCGCTGGGCCTGGCCGCTGATCATCCTCGGCGCGCTGGCGTTCGTCGTCCCGCCGATCGTCATGATGGTCGAGGACGGTGCCAGCCCGTTCATCCACACCATCGAGTTCGGCGGACCGCGGTGCTTCGGCCTTGTGCTGATGGCGAGCATTCTGCCGGCGCTGCTGATGATGCGCTGGGTGCGCCTGGGCGCTGCGACCCAGCCGATGCTGCTCGCCGGCACGACCGCGCTGGCCAGCGCCAGCCTGGGCAACTTCGCCATGCTGCTCTCCTGCGGGATGAGCGACATGCGGCACATTCTCATGAGCCACGGCCCGGCGATGCTGATCGTCGGGGTGGTTGTCGCGGGCGCGACCCTTATGTTCACACGGCGCTGGTAGCGGTAGTGTCTCAGTTTGCAAAATCCGCTCGTGGTGAGCTCGGACGAGCCACGAGCCGCTCACCCTTCGTCCAGCTCAGGGTGAGCGGGGAGGTTTCAAACCGAGACACGACACTGGTAGCGGCTGCGTTGACTCGCCGTCGACCTCTATAAGGAAGCCGGCTTCACACTGTTCAGGTATTGCAGGCGGACGTCATCATGAAGCGCACGTATCAACCCAGCCGTTTGATTCGCAAACGCCGCCATGGCTTTCGCGCGCGCATGGCCACTGTCGGCGGTCGCGGCGTCCTTACCGCCCGCCGCGCCAAAGGCCGCAAGCGTCTCTCCGCCTGAGCCTGGTCACCCCGGCGTGATGCCGGTTGAGACCCTGCGTTTTCGCCGCGATTTCCTCGCCGCCAATGCCGGTCGCCGCTGGCATACCCCGGCTTCACCTTGCTGGCGCTGCGCCGCGACGATACGGCGGCCTGTGCGCGTGTCGGCATCACGGTCACCAAGAAGATCGGCGGCGCGGTGGTGCGCAATCGGCTGAAGCGCCGCCTGCGCAGCGCCATCCGTGCGGTTGTGCCGCAGCATGGCCGCGCTGGAACCGATTACGTGTTGATTGGCCGCAGCGATGGCCTGAGCAGGCCCATGATCGACTTGATGCGCGACCTGACCCAGGGCTTGCAGAAGCTCAGCAAAAGTAGACCTCTGGAGCAGAAAGCGTGATTCGCGCACTCACTGGCCTGATCCGCCTCTGGCAGTGGGGATTGTCGGGGTTCTGCCGCCCAGTTGCCGCTACATCCCGAGCTGTTCTGAGTATGCGGTTGGCGCGCTCCGGCAACATGGCCTATGGCGCGGGGCTGGCTGACGGCACGGCGGCTGTGCCGATGCGGCCCCTGGGGCGGCCATGGATTCGACCCGGTGCCGGCTGCCGATCCGCAGCGCCGTATGATATGTGAGAGGGTGCGTTGACCGAGAACAGGAACCTGATGCTGGCGCTGCTGCTGGCGCTGATCGTACTGCTGGCCTGGGACCAGCTTTTCGTGAAGCCGCAAGTGGCGGCCGAGGCGGCGCAGCGCAAGGCTGCACAGACAACGCAAGCGACGGCGGCTGCCGCACCGGGCGCGCCGGCACCTGCTGCTGCGCCGACGGTCGACCGCTCCGTCCTTGTGGCCGCGCCAGGCCGTGTGCGCATCCAGACGCCGACGCTCAGCGGCTCGATCAACCTGACCGGCGCGCGCCTCGACGACCTGACGCTGACCCAATACCGCGAGACCATCGATCCCAAGTCGCCGCATGTGGTGCTGCTGTCGCCCGACGGCGCGAAAGGCGCCTATTTCGCCGAACTCGGCTGGCTCGGCAATGGTGTCAGGACGCCTGGGCCGCAGACGGTCTGGACTGCAGACCAGGCGACCCTCAGCCCCGGCAAGCCGGTGACGCTGCGCTGGGACAACGATCAGGGGCAGCTGTTCGAAATCCGCTATACAGTAGACGAAAACTACCTGTTCACCGTCACGCAGACGGTGCGCAACCAGGGCCAGGGATCGCTGGTGCTTGGGGCCTATGCCCTGCTCGCCCGCACCGGCGAGCCGAAGCACCAGAAGTTCTTCGTGCTGCATGAAGGGCCGCTCGGCGTCATCAACGGCCGCCTGCAGGAGCGCAGCTACGAGGACGTCCGCAAGGAGCCGAAACCAGCCGAGGCCTCGACCGGCGGCTGGATCGGCATCACCGATAAATACTGGCTGGCCGCCCTCATTCCCGACCAGAAGGCGGCGATCAAGGCCAGCTACAAACACAGCGGCGCCGGCGACCGCTATCAGGCGGATTACCTCGTGGACCCGACGACGCTCGCTGCCGGGCAATCGGTCAGCCAGACGGCGCACCTGTTCCTCGGTGCCAAGAGGGTCGACCTGATCGACCGCTACAAGGCGCAGTTGAACGCGACCCTGTTCGACCGCGCGATCGACTGGGGCTGGTTCTGGTTCCTCACCAAGCCGATGTTCCTGCTGCTGCACTGGCTGTACCACATGCTCGGCAACTTCGGGCTGGCGATCATCGCCCTTACCGTGATCGTCAAGGCGGTCATGTTCCCGCTGGCCAACAAATCCTACGCCAGCATGAACAAGCTGAAGGAGCTGCAACCGCGGATCAAGGACCTGCAGGAACGCTATAAGGACAATCCGCAGGAGATGCAGAAGGCACTGATCGCCATCTACCAGAAGGAAAAGATCAGCCCGCTCGGCGGCTGTCTGCCGCTGATCGTGCAGATGCCGGTGTTCTTCGCGCTGTACAAGGTGCTGTTCGTCTCGCTGGAAATGCGCCACCAGCCGTTCGTCGGCTGGATCAAGGACCTCTGCCGCCGATCCCCTGACGCCGGTCAACCTGTTCGGCCTGCTGCCGTTCACGCCGCCGTCGTTCATCGCGATCGGCGTCCTGCCGATCCTGATGGGCATCACCATGTACATCCAGATGAAGCTGAACCCGCAGCCAACCGATCCGGTGCAGGCCAAGGTGTTCGCGTTCATGCCGCTGTTCATGACCTTCATCATGGCCCCGTTCTCTGCCGGGCTGGTGCTGTACTGGACGACCAACAACCTGCTGACCATCGTCCAGCAGCGCTGGCTGACGTTCCAGCACGGCACAACGCCAGCGCCCCAGGCCTGACGTGCAGGACGACGAGGCTACAGCCGAGGCCACGCGGATCGAAGACGGCCGGCGACTGTTCGCGGGGCCGGTCGAATTCCTGCTGTCCGTCGCCGAGCTGCACCAGCTACCCGCCGCCGACCTGCCGGAAGTCGCGTTCGCCGGGCGCTCCAATGTCGGCAAATCGTCGCTCATCAATGCGCTGACCGGCCGGAAGGCCCTGGCGCGCGCCTCGGTGACGCCGGGGCGCACCCAGCAGTTGAACCTGTTCGCAGTTGGTCAGCCGCCGTGCCTGCGTCTTGTCGACATGCCCGGCTATGGCTTTGCCGAGGCACCCAAGGCCGTGGCCGCCGCCTGGCGCAAGCTGGTCAACACCTATCTGGCCGGGCGCACGAACCTGAAGCGCGTCATGGTCCTGATCGACGCGCGACACGGCCTCAAGCCCAACGACATCGAGATGTTCGACCAACTGGAGCGGGCGGCCGTCAACTACCAGATCGTGCTCACCAAGGCCGACAAGCTGCCCGACGGCGGCAGCGCGATGAGGACGCGGTCGCCGCCCAGACGGCGCGCCGGCCCGCTGCCTACCCGGTCATCCTGACGACCAGCAGCGAAAAGGCTGGGGCGTCCCCGAGCTGCGGGCCCATATTGCCGAACTGGCGCTGCGCTGACCGAACTCAGGCCCTTGTCGTTGGTGACCCGGCGGCTGAGGATTTCATAGGCGGCGGAGACCGCCTGGAAGCGCGTGGCCGCTTCCGCGTCCGGCCCCGCCATATCCGGGTGATATTGCTTCGCCAGCCGTCGGAACGCCGCCTTGATGTCTGCGCCGCTGGCCGCCGAATCCAGCTCAAGCACCGCCAGCGCATCGCGCTCCGCCCGCGTCAGCCCGTCCTCGCCGTCTTCCGTCCAAGCCCAGTGGGATGCGCGCCGATAGCCGTTCGCGGCGCGCGCTTCCGCTTCCGCGCGCGCCTGCGCGGCTTCGTCGCCCAGGCCCTCGAAGTAGTTCCACTGACGGTTATATTCGGCGGCGTGATCCTGGCAGAACCACCAGCGCTCGGAGGTCCAGGCGGACTTCGGCGCCGGGCAATCGCCCGGTTTGCCGCACCCTCCCGATCGCACAGGCGCACGCTGGCCGCCTCGCGCGTCTGGCCGTAGGCGCGCCAGCGGGGAAACCCCAATCGTCCGTGCGTGTGCGTTTGGGCATGCGCGTGTGACCTCTGTTACTTCCCCTTTAATCAAAAGCCACTGCCACAAGTCAAAGACAGGAGCATGACCACGGCGCATTTTCCGGGACGGCTTGTAACCGCGCTCGCAGGCAGCACGAATACGGGGGTCAACCACAATTTTCCAAAGGGAGACTAGCATGATCCGCCAAGTGCTTCTGGCTCTGGCCACAACTGTCGCATTCGCTCAGGCCGCCGTCGCTGGACCAGCCCAACCTTACACCAAGGAGGCGTTCGCCGCTGCCCAGAAAGAAGGCAAGCCGATCCTGGTCGACATCCACGCCGACTGGTGCCCGACCTGCAAGGCGCAGGGTACGACGCTGTCTGCCATCGCGGCTGACCCGGCGTTTTCCGGGCTGACCATTTTCAGGATCGATTTCGACAAGCAGAAGGACGATGTGCGCTTCTTCCAGGCAAGCCGTCAGAGCACCTTGATTGCTTTCAACGGCGCCAAGGAGACCGCGCGTTCGGTCGGCTCGACCAACGCCAAGGAAATCCGCGCTCTCGCCGGTTCCGCGCTGGCCAAGTAGCCTCTGCGCCAGGCGCGTCACAGGACGCGCCTGGCCTAGACCTCGATCGCTTCAGGCTGAACTGATCTGAAGCGTGAATCATGGTCTATTTTGCCGAAGAGGGCCTGATTTACGCCCCCGGCTGAAGCAATGATGCTTCAACCTCAGCCGATCAAGCTCTTGGGATATGCCCATGGACATTCTGACCCTTGGCGCCGCCTTTCTGGCCGGCGTGCTGACCGTGCTGAACCCTTGCGTGCTGCCAATCCTGCCGATCGTGTTCGGATCGGCGGCGAACGAGCATCGCCTTGGGCCGCTGGCGCTTGCGGCCGGATTGGCGATTTCCTTTACCGTGGTTGGCCTGTTCGTGGCGACGGTGGGCTTCAGCATCGGGCTGGACGCGAATGTCTTCCGGACCGTCTCCGGCGCGATGCTCGTGGCGTTCGGCGCCGTGATGACGGTGCCGATCGCCCAGCGCGCCTTCCAGTCCGCGCTGCAACCAGTCGGCGACTGGGCGGCGCAGCGAACCGCCGATCTGCCAAGTCGCGGCTGGCTCGGGCAGTTTGGCCTCGGCACACTGCTGGGCGCGGTATGGAGCCCTGCGTAGGCCCGACCCTCGGCGCGGCGAGCCTGCTGGCGAGCCAGGGCAAGGAGCTGGGCATGGTGACCCTCGCCATGGGGCTGTTCGGCATCGGGGCCGCGCTGCCGCTGCTGTTGATCGGCACCATCGGGCGGCAGACGCTGGTGAGGATGCGCGGTAGAATCGGCGGCGCCAGCGCGCTCGGCAAGCGGCTTCTGGGCGTCGGCCTGCTTTTGACCGGGCTTCTGGTGCTGAGCGGCCTCGACAAGCAGTTGGAGGCGTTTGCTCTTGCGCATAGCCCGCAATGGCTGATCGATCTCACCACCGGGATTTGATTGCGAAAACAGACAGCGGCATGGACGCGCGGGCAAACGCAGCCTAAACAAGCGCGATGGCGCACTCCCTCAGCCACAGCCGCATCAGCTCCCCGCGCGACGTCGTTCGGCGCCTGCATGAAATCATGGCGGCGAGCAGTTCGGCGCCAAGCTGAACCAGGTTACCGCGGTCATCGCGGAAGGGCTGAGCAGCGAAGTCTGCTCGATCTACGTCCAGCGCGACGGCCGGTTGGAGCTCTATGCGACGACCGGTCTTGCGCAATCCGCCGTTCATGTGACCCAACTGGCCATGGGCGAAGGCTTGGTCGGCACCATCGCCCAGACTCGCGCGGTGCTGAACCTTGCCGAAGCACGCAAGCACCCGAACTTCGCCTATCGTCCCGAGACCGGCGAAGAGCTGTTCCACAGCTTTGCCGGCGTGCCGATCCTGCGCCGCGAGCAGGCGGCTGGCGTGGTCTGCGTCCAGCATGTCGACCCGCGCGAATATGGCGAGGAAGAGATCGAGCTGCTGCAGACGGTCGCCATGGTCGTCTCCGAGCTGATCGCCAGCGCCGGCGTGGTCGACGACGCCACCATCGCCCGCAACCGCGCGCAGACCAGCGGCTCCCAGCGACTCGCCGGGTCGCGGCTGGTCGAGGGCCTGGGGCGCGGCATCGCCGTGTTCCACCAGCCAAGCATCGTCATCGAACATACGGTCGCGGAGGATATCGAGTATGAGCGCAAGCGCGTTTACGACGCGTTCGCCGCCATGCGCGTCCAGATCGACCGGCTGTTGACCCAGGCAGAGTTTTCCAGCTCTGGCGAACACAAGGAGGTGTTGGAAACCTATCGGATGTTCGCCTTCGATGAAGGCTGGTCGCGGCGCATCAACGCCGCCATCGACAGCGGCCTGACGGCGGAAGCCGCGATCGAACGCGTGCAGCAACGCACGCGCGCCGCGCTGCTCAAGACCAAGGACCCGCTGTTCCGCGAGCGCCTGCACGACCTGGAGGACCTCTCCAACCGGCTGATTCGCATCGTCTCCGGCAAATCGGGCACCGCCGCCGACCTGGAGTTGCAGCAGGACATTATTCTCATCGCCAAGGCGCTCGGGCCGGCCGAACTGCTGGAATACGACCGGCGCTGGCTGAAAGGCGTAATTCTGGAAGAAGGATCGCCGACCGCCCATGTCGTCATCGTCTCGCGCGCCATGGGCGTCCCGATGCTCGGCCGGGTGCGCGGGCTGCGCGAAACCGTGGCGGAGGGCGACCCCATCCTGATCGACACCGGCAGCGAGGCGGCGTTCGTCCGGCCGTCGCCGTCGGTGGTGCGCCAGTTCGAGGCCCATGTGGCGCTGCGCGAAAAGCGGCAGGCGGAATTTGCGAAGCTGCGCGACCTGCCGGCCATCACGCCGGACGGCGCGCGCATCAGCCTGTTCATCAACGCCGGGCTCCTGGTCGATCTGCCCGGCCTAGACCTTACAAACGCGGACGGCATTGGCCTGTTTCGCACCGAATTCCAGTTCATGGTCTCAGCCAAGCTGCCGCGTCGCCAGTCGCAGGCGCGCCTGTACAGCCAGGTCCTGGAGGCGGCGGGCGATCGGCCGGTCGTGTTCCGCAGCGTCGATATCGGTGGTGATAAATCCCTGCCCTACATGAAGGGCGTCGAGATCGAGGAGGAAAACCCGGCGATGGGCTGGCGCGCCCTGCGACTGGCTCTGGAGCGGCGTGGCCTGTTGAAGGTGCAGGCGCGTG